>CAZTEV010000018.1:5962-24332 GCA_964612785.1 uncultured Roseivivax sp.
CGATCTCGAGCCCGCCCGAGCGCAGATAGACGATCTGCCACGCCCGCAGATTGGCTGGAAACGGCGCCATCAGGATGCGGTCCTGCAGGCCTGTGGGCAGGGCCGCGAAATGATATTGCGTGTCGCCCGACAGCGTGACCACGGCGCCCTCCCTGTCAAAACCCCCGGATTTTGGAAATCTTTGCCCGGATTTTGATATTTTTTAAATGGAAAAATAGCCCATCCTCTCGTGACACGTCCGATGCTGCTGCACCGCGTCGGGCGAAGGGAGGAATTCGGTGCTCTTGCAAAGCTCTGTGAGAGAGGACCTCGGGCGACCGGGGCCCATGGGGGATGGCTTGCGCCAGGCCGAGGACGCCGCGGATCGCGCGGCGCGGGCCTTCTGGGCGTGGTCGCAAAGCGCGCCCGACACCCGCAGTACCGTTCTGAATGCCGTGGCCTGCGCGCTTGATGCCGAACGCGACCGGCTCGTGGAGGTGGCCGCGACCGAGGTGGGCGCCGCCCCGCAATGGACCGATTTCACCATCGCCATCGCCCGGGACACGTTGCGCCAGGCCGCCACCCTGCCCGCGCTGATGCAGGATCAGCGGGTCACGCATGGTCAGGCGCGCAGTTCGATCATCAGGCGCCAACCCGCGGGCGTGGTGCTGAGCTTCGTGCCCTGGAACGCGCCCATCGTGCTGGCCGTGCGCGCCATGGCTGCCCCCATCGCCTGCGGAAACACGGTCGTGCTGAAAGCCTCGGAACATTGCCCCCGCACACATCAGATGGTGGCCGAGCTGTTCCTGAAAGCGGGCCTGCCGAAGGACGTGGTCACGGTCGTGACCAACGCGCCCGATGACAGTTTCGACGTGGCCAGGGCGCTGATCCGGCACCCGGCCGTGCGCCGCATCACCTTCACGGGCTCCACCCGGGTGGGGCAAATCGTGGCGGTGGAGGCCGCGCGCGTCCTCAAGCCCTGCCTTCTGGGCCTGAGCGGCAAGGCGCCGCTTCTGGTGCTCGCCGATGCGGATCTGGACGCTGCAGCGGCTGCGGCCATGACCGGCGCCTTCTTCAATCAGGGTCAGGTCTGCATGTCGACCGAACGGATCGTCGTCATGGACAGCGTGGCCGATGCCTTCGTAGAGTCGCTGGTCGCCCGCTCGCAGGACCGCCGCGCCGCCGATCCTGCGGTCGCGACCACCAGCCTCGGGCGGCTCGTGAACGCGGATGCGGCCCGCCGGGTCGCGGGGCTCGTTGAGGATGCGGTGGCGCTTGGCGCGACGCTGCGCCTTGGCGGGGATGTCGCGGGCGCGGTCATGCAGCCCACGATCCTCGATCATGTCACGCCGCAGATGCGCATCTATCAGGAAGAAAGCTTCGGCCCCGTCGCCTCGATCATCCGGGTGGGCAGCGTCGAGGAGGCCATCTCGGTTGCGAACGACACCGAGTTCGGACTCGCCTCCGCCGTCTTCAGCCGCGATGCGGCGACCTGTGCCGCGGTGGCCGAGCGGCTCGAGACTGGGGTCTGCCAGATCAACGGACCGACCGTCTTCGACGATCCGACCATGCCCTTCGGCGGCATGAAGGCCAGCGGCTATGGCCGTTTCGGCGGTGCGGCGGCGCTGGACGAATTCACCGAAACGCGCTGGCTGTCCGAACATCACGGCCTCGGCGCAAAGCAAATCGAAGAAATGCTAGACCTAGGGAGGAGAAAGCATGACGATCCAACGTAGACATGTGCTGAAATTGGGGGCCGCCGCTGCGGCAAGCCTGGCCGCGCCGCGGCTCGCGCTGGCCCAGGACGTGGTCAAGATCGGCGCCGTCGCGCCCAAGACCGGCCCGCTTGCGGGCGGGGCCACCGTGACCCAATGGCCGAACGTGGCGCTCTGGGCCAATCAGGTGAACGCCAAGGGCGGGCTGATGGTCGATGGCGGCCAGCGCATGGTCGAGGTCATCGAATATGACGACCAGACCAACCCGGGCGAGACGATCAAGGCGGTGCAGCGCCTGGCCACCCAGGATAATGCCGATTTCATCATCGCGCCCTACGGCACCGGCCTGAACATCGCGGCGGCGCCGCTGTTCGACCGCTACAAGTATCCGCATCTCGCGGTCTCTGCGATCACCGACCAGATCGAGGACCTGTCGGGTCAGTTCGGCGGCATGTTCTTCCTTCTGGGCTCCACCACGGCCTTCGTGCAATCGGTGGTGGACGTGCTGGCGGGCATGCGCGACGCGGGCACGCTGACCGGCAACGCCGTGGCGATGGTCAATGTGGCCGACGCCTTCGGGATCGAGCTTGCCACCGCCGCGCGGCCGCTTTTCGAGGCGGCAGGCTTCGAGATCGTCTACGACACGTCCTATCCGCTTGGCACGCAGGATCTGTCGCCGGTCGTCAAGGCGGCGAAGGCCAGCAATCCCAATGCCTTCATCGCCTGGTCCTATCCGCCCGACACGTTCGGTCTGACCGAACAGGCGATCATCGAGGATCTGCAGGTCGAGGCCTATTACACCGCCGTCGCCACCTGTTTCCCGGCCTTCGGCGGACGCTTCGGCGCGGCGGCCGAGGGGATCCTGGGCGCGGGCGGCGTCAACCCCGACAGCGACAAGTTCAAGGCCTATGCGGCCGCGCATATGGACGTAACCGGCAGCGCGCCCGACGGCTGGGCCTCGGCCACCACCTATGCCTCGCTGCAGGTGCTGGAGCAGTCGATCGCCGCGGTGGGTCTCGACCGCGAGGGCGTGACCGAGCACGTCAAGTCGAGCACCTTCGACACGGTCCTGGGCGACATGTCCTTCGATGCCAACAACTTCAACCCGCGGTTCTGGACCGTGGGCCAGTGGCAGGACGGCGTCTATCAGGGTGTGGCCGAAACCGGCCGCGAGGGCGCAAAGCCCGTGCGGGTCAAGCAGGGCTGGGCCTGAACGTAACGACCGGCCCCGCCTGATCCCGGGCGGGGCCGGCCATCCGGGGCGCGAGACATGGATATCATCATCATAGGGCTTTTGCTGGGCGGCACCTACGCACTGATCGCGATGGGGCTGAACCTGCAATACGGCGTGGCGCGGATCATGAACCTCGCCAATGGCGAGATGCTGGTGGCGGGCGGCTTTACCGCCTTCTGGTTCCACACGGCAGGCCAGATCAGCCCGCTCCTGACCATCTTCATCGTGGCGCCCCTGGCCTTTGCGGCCAATTGGCTGATCTACCGCCTGATGCTGGAGCCGCTGGTGCGCCGGGCGAAATCGCGCGGGCAGCTCGAGGTGGACAGCATCCTCGCGACCTTCGGGATGTCCTTCGTCGCGGTCGGGCTGATGCTGCTGTTCTTCGGCGGCGATTACTTCAACTATTCCTTCCTCGCCAAACCGGTGACGATCCTGGGCGACACCTATGCGCAGAACCGCGTCGTGGCGTTTGCGAGCGCGGTGGTGATCTGCGCGATCCTCTATGCCTGGATCACCTATTCGCGCCCCGGCCTGTCGCTGCGCGCGCTGGCCGTTTCGCCCGAAAGCGCGCGGCTCGTGGGGATCAACACACGCCAGCGCGCGGCGATTGCCTTCGCGCTCGGGGGCGCGATCACGGCGGTGGGGGGCGCGCTGATCTCGTCCTTCCTGACGCTCGACGCCTCCGCGGGCGTGGCCTTCACGCTGAAGGCGCTGATCATCGTCATCATGGGCGGTGTGGGCGATGTGCGCGGCACGATCATCGCGGCGCTGCTCTTGGGCGTGGTGGAGACGCTGGTGGCCTCGCTGGTCGACCCGGGCCTGACGCTTGCGGCGGCCTATACGCTGTTCATCCTGATCCTGCTGTTCCGCCCGCAGGGCCTCTTCGGGAGGAAACCCACATGATGAGCGGAAAGGAAATCCAGGGCGTCGTGCTGGCCGCGATCGCGCTTCTGATCGCGGGCGCGCTGCCCTATTACGGCTCGGATTATCTGCTGTCGCTGGGCATCACCATCGCGATGTTCACCGTGCTGGCGACCAGCTGGGCGCTGTTTTCCGGCCCCACCCATTACATCTCGCTGGCGACGGCGGCCTTCTTCGGGCTGGGCACCTACACGACCGGACTGGGCTTCGAGACGCTGCCCTTCTGGGTGCTCATCGGGCTCGCGGGCATTCTGGGTGCGGTGCTGGCCGCGCTCGTGGGCCTTGCGACGCTGCGCCTCTCGGGGGTCTATTTCGTGATTTTCACCCTGGGCCTTGCCGAACTGATCCGCCAGGTCATCACCTGGGGGCAAAACATGACCGGGCAGAAGGGCCTCTATGTCCTGACCGATTTCACCGAGGCGAACCTTTATCAGATGCTCGTGGCGCTGGCCGCGGCGGTGTTCCTCACGGGCTGGCTGATCGGCCGCTCGCGGCTGGGCTTCGCGCTGCGCATCATCGGCGACGACGAGACCGTCGCGGCCCATTCGGGCATCAATACCGCGCAGGCCAAGGTGCTGCTTTTCATGGTCTCGGGCGCGGTCGCGGCGATGACGGGGGCGATCCTCGCCCCGCGCTACGTCTATATCGAACCCTCGCTGGCCTTCACGCCGCTTCTGTCCTTCCAGGTCGTCATCATGGCGCTGCTGGGCGGGGTGCACCGGCTGTGGGGGCCGATTGTAGGCGTCATCCCCTTCACCCTGATACTCGAGACGATCTCGGCCAACTTTCCAAATCAGGTCACGCTGTTCATCGGGATCGTGTTCCTGATCATCGTCTATTTCATCCCGCGCGGCTTTGCCGGGCTCATCGAACAGGCGCGGCACTGGTCGCAAAGACGGGAGGCGCTGTCATGACCGAGACGGTGCTGGCGCTGCGGGGCGCGACCAAGCGCTTCGGCGGTCTGGTTGCAGTGAACAACATCGATTTCGACGTGCGCGCGGGCCAGGTTCTGGGCCTTATCGGGCCGAACGGGTCGGGCAAGTCGACGACGCTGAACCTGATCTCGGGCGCCCTGCCCCCGAGCGGCGGCGAGATCACCTTGCGCGGCGCGTCCATCGGCGGGCTGCGCGCCGACAAGATCGCCAAGCGCGGCATCTCGCGGACTTTCCAGCTGGTGCGGCTGCTGCCTTCGATGAATGTGGAGGACAACATCGTCGCGGGCGCCGTCTTCGGGCATCGCCGCCGCTGGGGGCCTGCCGCGCGGGCCGAAGCGCGGCGTCTGGCGGATCGCGTGGGCCTTGCGGGCAAGGCCCATATGGCCGTGGGGCAGCTGACCTATATCGACACGAAGCGCGTGGAACTCGCGCGCGCGCTGGCCTCGGATCCGAAGGTTCTGCTGCTGGACGAATGGCTGGCCGGTCTGAACCCGACGGAGCTGCAGGTGGGCATCGGGCTGATCCAGTCGCTGCGCGACGAGGGCCGGACCATCATCCTTGTGGAGCATGTGATGGATGCGATCCGGTCGCTCTGCGATTACTGCGTGGTGATGTCCTCGGGCACCAAGATCGCGGAGGGCGCGCCCGATGCGGTGCTGTCCGACCCCGAGGTCATCCGCGCCTATCTGGGAGATGACGATGCTTGAGGTAAAGGATCTGAGCGTCGCCTATGGCCAGCACCAGGCGCTGGCAGGCGCAAGCCTGAGCGTCAAACCCGGTGAGATCGTGGTGATCCTGGGCGCGAACGGCGCGGGAAAGTCGACGCTTCTCAAGGCGCTGTCGGGGATCTGCGAGGGCCGGGTCAGCGGCTCGGTCGCGCTGGACGGGCATCCGCTGGACGGGCTGGGCCCGGACCGGATCGTGGAAGAAGGCATCGCGCTGGTGCCCGAAGGCCGGGGCATATTCGGGGATCTGACGGTCGAGGAAAACCTCAAGCTCGGGGCCTTTCCGGACCGCGCCAAGGACGAAGAGCAGGCCAATCTCGACCGGGTCTTCACGCTGTTTCCGAAACTCGTCGAACGGCGCCGCCAGGTCGCGCGCACCATGTCGGGCGGCGAGCAGCAGATGGTGGCGATCGGACGCGCGATGATGTCCTCGCCGCAGATCCTGACGCTGGACGAGCCATCGCTCGGCCTGTCGCCGCTTCTGTGCAAGGAGCTGTTTCACAACCTGCGCGCGGTCAAGGAGTTGGGCATCGGCGTGCTGATGGTCGAGCAGAACGCCAAGCAAAGCCTCGCCATCGCCGATCGCGGCTATCTTCTGGAAAACACCCGCATCGTGCATGAGGACAGCGCAGAAGCGCTGATGACCGATCCGGCGGTGCAGGCCGCCTATCTGGGCGCGGGCGGCGGCGCGGCGGCGCCTGCCAAGCCCAAGGGCACGGATGCCGGTGCCGCCCCAGAGGCCGCCCAGACCGCCCCCCTGCCCGGCAAGATCAGCCTCACCCCGCCGCGGCGCGACCGGCAATCGGCGGATGCGCTGTCGGGCGTCAATATCAGCGAGCTTCTGGCGCGCGCAGACAAGACGTCGAAAACCGCGCCGCCGGTCGCCAAGGCGCCCATGGCCACTGACGTCGCGCGCTCGGACGATATCCAGGCCATGCTGAAGGAATTCGAGATCGCGGCGGCGCGGGCGGGCCATTCGAAACCCCTGCCCGAATACACGCCGCGTCCGCGCACCGTGACACCGCCCGCGCCGAAGCCCGAGGCGGCGGGCCCCGCTGGCGACGCCGACGCGCCGCCGGTCACCATCGAAGTCTATCGCGCGCCCCGGGTCGAGGTCTATCGCCGCCGACCGAACGGCGCTTTTGAAAGGGAGTGAAGCCATGCTGGACCACACAGGGCCGCAAAGCCTCAAGGGAATGTATATCGGCGGGAACTGGGTCACGCCTGCGGGCACGTTCGACGATCTGAACCCCTCGGATGGCAGCGTCTGGGCCAAGGCCTCCGATGGCGGTGCTGCCGAGGCGCGCATGGCCATCGAGGCCGCGCAGGCGGCCTTCCCCGCATGGTCGGGGCTGATGTTCCAGGAACGCGCGGCCTACATGCTGAAGATCGCGGATGTGCTGGAGCGGCGCAAGCTGGACTACGCCACCGCCAATCAGGGCGAGGCCGGCGGCTGGTTCGGCAAGGGCATGTTCGAGGCGGGCTACGGCGTCGAAGTGTTCCGCGCCGCCGCCGCCATGTGCTATCAGAGCATCGGGGAAATCCTGCCCTCCGAGCATGGCAAATTGTCCACCGCGCAGCGCGTGCCGATGGGCGTCGTGTCGGTTATCTCGCCCTGGAACATGCCCTGCATTCTGACCTCGCGCGGCTTTGCCTTCCCGCTCGCCGCGGGCAACACGATCGTGCTGAAACCCTCGGAGGATACGCCCTATTGCGGCGGGCTCTTCTTTGCCGAGGTGCTGGAGGAGGCGGGCGTGCCGCCCGGCGTCTTCAACGTCGTCACCTCCTCGCGCCAGCGCGTGGCCGAGATGGGCGACGAGCTCGTGGAGAACCCGCTCGTCAAGGGCATCTCCTTCACCGGATCGACGCCGGTCGGGCGGTCCATCGCCGCAAAGGCGGGCGCGCATCTCAAGAAATGCTGCGTGGAGCTTGGCGGCAAGGACAGCCTCATCGTGCTCGAGGATGCGGATATGGAGCGGGCGACCTCCGCGGCCAATTTCGGCGCCTTCATGCATCAGGGCCAGATCTGCATGAGCGTCGAGAAGATCCTCGTGCATGAAAGCGTCTATCACGAATTCCTGTCGGGGCTGAAAGCGCGCGCGTCGAAGCTGAAGATGGGCGATACGGGCGACAAGTCGAACGTGATCGGCCCGCTGATCAACGACCGTCAGGTCGAGCGCGTGGCGCATCAGATCGAGGACGCCATCGCCAAGGGCGCCAAGGTGGAGCTGGGCGGCGGCGTGTCGGGCCGCTTCGTGCAGCCCACGATCCTGACCAATGTGAACGCCTCGATGGCGGTCTGGCAGGATGAAACCTTCGGGCCTGTCGTGGTCGTGGTGCCGTTCTCGACCGATGACGAGGCCATCGCGCTCAACAACGACACCGAATACGGGCTGTCCTCGGGGATCATCACCCGCAACGAGGCCCGCGCGCTGGCGATGTCGAGCAGGCTCGAGACCGGCATGTGCCACGTCAATTGCTCTTCCGTGAACGACGAACCGCATGTGCCCTTCGGCGGCTCGAAGGCTTCGGGCCTGGGGCGGCATGGCGGGCGCTGGTCGATGGACACCTTCACCGAGACCCGCTGGATCACGCTCGATCGCGGGCATCGCCCCTTCCCCCCGGTCTTCTGAGGGGGTGGCATGAGGGATCTTCTGAAAGACAAGCGGATCGTCGTTACGGGCTCGGCCTCGGGCATCGGATGGGAAACCGCGCGCCTTCTGAGCGATCAGGGCGCGGAGGTGCTGGGCGTCGATATCACCCGGAATTTCGACCATGTGGAGGAATTCTACCGCGCCGATCTGAGCGATCCGCGCGCCATCGACGCGCTGGTGGACGTGCTGCCCGATGGCATCGACGGGCTTGTGAACAATGCGGGCCTGCCGCCGACGAAACCCGCCGAGAAGCTGATCGCCATCAACCTTCTGTCGGTCAAACGCCTGACCACCCGGCTGATCGACAAGATGAATGACGGCGCGAGCATCGTGAACGTGGCCTCGCTGGCAGGCTTCGGCTGGCCAGAGGCCACCCAGGCGATCCGCGCGAGCGAGAGCCTCGATTACGGCGGTATCGCGGACTTCATGACGCGCCACAACATCACCAATGACGGCGGGCGCAGCTACTTCTTCACCAAGGAGGCGCTGATCGTCTGGACCATGCAGCAGCGCTGGACGTGGCGCGACCGCGGCATCCGCATCAACGCGGTCAGCCCCGGCCCGGTAAACACGCCGATCATCGGCGATTTCCTGGAGACGCTGGGCGCGCGCGCCGAGGAAGACGCCCGCGTCATGGACCGCCCCGGCGAGGCCACGGACATCGCGCCCGTCATCGCCTTCATGCTGAGCGATCTGAGCCAGTGGATCCGCGGCACCAATATTCCAACCGACGGCGGCATGTCGTCGAACATCCTGTGCGACATGCACGGCCTATAGGAGAGCACACCCATGTCAGCGCTTGCCTGGATTATCCTTCTGCTCATCGTCGTCGCGGTTCTGGTCGTGTTGGCGGCAGCCTTCTATCAACGCGCCTCGAACGAGGTGGCGCTGGTGAAAACCGGGATCGGCGGCCGCCGCGTCGTGATCGACGGGGGCACCATCGCCATCCCCTATTTTCACGAGGTGGCCCGCGTGAACATGCAGACCATCCGCATGAGCGTGTCCTGCACCGGAGAGCGGTCGCTCATCACGCAGGATCGCCTGCGCGTCGATGTGGGCGCGGAGGTCTATGTCTCCGTGAAGCCCGAGGAAGACGCCGTCTCGCGTGCGACGCAGACGCTCGGCAAGCGGCTTTTTCAGGCCGATCAGCTGCGCGGCCTGCTTGACGGCATGGTGATCGACGCGCTGCGCGCCGAGGCCGCGAAGGCCACGATGGACGAGCTGCACGAAAACCGCGGCGCCTTCGTGTCGAACGTGCAGAAGGCGCTGGCCGCCCCGCTTGCGAAGTTCGGGCTCGAGATGGACAGCGTGTCGCTGATCGGGCTCGACCAGACGCCCTTCTCCGCGCTCGACGAGAACAACGCCTTCAACGCGGTGGGCATGCGCAAACTGGCCGAGGTGATCGCGAAATCCCGCAAGGAACGCGCCGAGATCGAGCGGAATTCCGACGTCTCCGTCACCCAGACCACGATGGAGGCCGAAAAGCGCAAGCTCGAGATCGAGCTGGAGCGGCGCGGCGCGGAAATCGCGCAGGCCCGCCAGATCGAGACCCTGCTGGCCGAACAGATGGCCGACATCGCGACCAAGAAGGCCGAGGCCGAACGCGCCAAGGCCCGCGCCCGCATCCAGATGGAGCAGGACATCCAGGCCGACGAGATCGCCAGCGCCCAGGCCCTGCGTCAGGCCGAAATCGTCCGTCAGCGCGAATTGGAGATGGCCGAACAGGACCGCCTGATCCAGATCGCCGCCAAGAGCCAGGAGGAAAGCCGCGCGCAAGCCAGCGCCGACGCCGCCCGCACCGAGGCCGTTCAGGCCGCCGAGGCCCTGCGCACCGCCGAGGCCCTGGCCCAGGCCGAACGCCAGAAGAAGCTGGCCCTTCTGTCGGCCGAGCAGGAGGCCGAAAGCGCCGCAGCGCGCGCGCGGATCATGGCCGAAAGCGACAAGGCCACCGCCAAGGACCGCCGTGCGGCGAAAGAGGAAGAGGCCCTCGCCCTCAAGGCTGTGGAACTTGCAAAGGCCGAGGCCACGCTCGCCCGGATCAACGCGGAAAACGCCCGCTCCGATGCGATCGTCGCCATGGAGGTCGAGAAGGCCCGCCTCGAAAGCATGCCGCGGATCATCGCCGAGATGGTCAAACCCGCCGAAAAGATCCGCGGGATCAGCGTCAACCATATCAGTGGCCTGGGGCGGTCCGGCGGCGAGGACGGCGCGAAAACGCCGGTCAATCAGACGCTCGACAGCATCATGGACATGGCCGTTCAACTGCCCGCCCTGAAGAAGATCGGGGACGCCGTGGGCGTGAATATCGAAGACGCGCTCGACACGGTTTCCGGCAAAACGGGCCGCGGGGTGAAGCGTGAAGGCTGACTCTTAATACCTCAGGTGGAAGGTCGGGCCGGACATCTGAGCCAAGGTTTCGTCAATCTGATCTGAGAGGAGATATGCACATGACAATTTGGCGGGTAACGACGGTTCTTGGCGCAGGCGCGCTTGGTCTTGTGAGTGCCGGGCATCTGGCGGCACAGGAATCGCCCTCAGACGCAGCCAAGAAGAAGGCCGCGTCTTCGATCAAAGCGCAGTCTTTGGAGACCGCGCAGAAGGTGGAGGCGTCGAATCCCTCCGGTCAGAGAAAGAAAGCCGCCTATACGGTAACAAACGCGACCGAGGGTGCGATTGAGGCTCTCGGGAAATAACGCCTCTCAGGCAGGACTCTGACGCAGTCCGCCGACCGCCAGCGCAGACAGCGCGACCATCCCTGCGGCCACGCCCAGCATCAGGGGCAATCCTCCGATCTGGTAAGTGAGCCCCGACAGAAGCGTGCCGAGCAGGCGTCCTGCGGCATTGGCCATGTAATAGAAGCCCACATCCATGGTGACCCGGTCCGCCTGCGTGAAGGACAGGATCAGGTAGGAATGCAGGGACGAATTGACCGCGAAAATGGCGCCGAAGACCAGAAGACCCGCGATCAGCGTCGCGGTCAGCCAGGCTTGGGGCGCCCCGGCGACCAGAGCCGCGACGGTCAAGACTGCTGGCACCAGCGCAAGGGCCCAGGCCCATGCGCGCGCGGCGGTGACAAGCTCGGCCTCGGGGCGGGACGGCGCGCGCAGAATCCGGGGCGCGTTGGCCTGCACGAGGCCATAAAGGATGATCCATCCGGCCATGAAGCTGCCGATCAGGAAGAAGGCGGCGCGATTTCCTTCCTCAGAGCCGTCGGACAGCACGGCGTAGAAATAGATCGGGATGCCCACGACGAACCAGACGTCCCGCGCGCCGAACAGGAAGACGCGCGCGGCACTCAGCCAGTTCACGTTGCGGGACTTGGAAAAGACCTCCGAGAATTTCGCGCCTTTACGGCCCTTCGGCAGGCCCGGCGGCATGGCGACCAGCACCGCAAGCAGGATCGCGGCCAGGATCGCCGCCATTCCCAGCACGGCCCAGGTGAAGCCGAGCGTCGCCAGAAGGCCCGCGCCCAGCAGGAAGCCCGCGCCTTTCACCATGTTCTTCGACCCGGTCAGCAGCGCCACCCAGCGGAACAGACCGCCCCCGTCCGCCGGGGCGAGAAGCTTGACCGCGGATTTCGAGGACATCTTGGCCAGGTCCTTCGCCACCCCGCTCGCCCCCTGGACCAGCATGACGAAGACGACCGACACGCCCACGGCCCAGGTCGGATCGAGCTGCGCAAGCGCGAGAAGCGCTGCGACCTGAAGGCTCAGCCCGGCATAGAGCGTGGAAGTCAGACCGAACCGCGCCGCGATCCAGCCCGCGCAGAGATTGGTCACCACGCCCGCGATCTCGTACAGGATGAACAGATAAGCCAGCTGGATGGGCGAGAAGCCCAGCGTGTGGAAATGCAGAAGCACCAGCATGCGCAGCGCGCCATCGGTGAGCATGAAGGCCCAATAGGACGCGGTCACCGCGATATAGGCCGACAGGCCCTCCGGCCGCCGCGTCGCGTCGCTCACAGCGAGGCCCCGACCATCAGCGCGACATCGACCAGACGGTGCGCATAGCCCATCTCATTGTCGTACCAGGCATAGACCTTCAGCTGCGTGCCGTTGACGACCATGGTCGACGGGGCATCGATGATGCTGGAGCGCGTGTCATTGGTATAATCGCTCGACACGAGCGGCCGCTCCTCGTATCCGAGGATCCCGGCCAGGGGGCCTTCGGCGGCCGCCTTGAAGAGCGCGTTCACCTCTTCGGGGGTCGTTTCCCGCGGCAGCTCAAAGACGCAATCGGTCAGTGACCCGTTCAGCAGCGGCACCCGCACCGCATGGCCGTTCAGACGGCCTTTCAATTCGGGATAGATCAGCGTGATCGCCGTCGCACTTCCGGTGGTCGTGGGGATCAGAGAATTGAGCGCGGACCGTGCCCGGCGCAGATCCTTCGCGGGCCTGTCGACGATGGTCTGCGTGTTGGTGACATCATGGATCGTCGTGATCGAGCCGTGTTCGATGCCGATGTTTTCGTGAATGACCTTCACCACGGGGGCGAGGCAATTCGTGGTGCAACTGGCGGCAGTGACGATCCGGTGGCGCGCGGCATCGTAGATATCGTGATTGACGCCATAGACGATATTCGCGGCACCCCCGTCCTTCACGGGCGCCGAGACCACAACCTTCTTCACGCCCGCATCGAAATAGGGTGCGAGCTTGGCCTCATCCTTGAACTTCCCCGTGCAGTCGATGACCACATCCACTCCGTCGAGCGATAGATCTGCGATCTCCTTCGTGCCGATGAAGGGCAGCCGGGTGCCGTTGATCGTCACGCTGTCCGCGTCATGTTGGAAGTTGGCGGACCAGCGGCCATGAACCGTGTCGAATTCCAGAAGATGCGCATGCATCGCAGGATCGCCCACGGCGTCGTTGATCCAGGCGATCTTTGCCCCCCGCTCCAGCAGCGGTTTCAGCGCGAGCTTTCCGATGCGGCCGAGGCCGTTCAGCGCATAGACGGTCATTTAGTGCAAAATCCCTTCACCGCGTGGCCCTGGCGATCCCGGCGTTGGGATGCGCATCGGGCGGAGCCTGACCGAGATACGCAGCTGACGCCCAAACTCGAGGGGCGTGACGCAGGAACCATGCGGGCAAAGTATTCTCATACCTGCGGAATATGAGATGCAGCGCGTCAAGAACAGTGAAGGTTTTATGACAGAAACACGGGCAGGCGCGTGAGGAGCGCCGTGGCCGTTTACTATATTAGTTAAGGGGGATTATTGGTTGCGGGAGCATGAAACCACCGAAATTTGTGCCTCGTAAAGTTGTCATGGATTCTCACTTCAACGACTTTCCTCAAGTAATCTCTGGTAGAAAACACAAGCTGCCTCTTCCTCGTTGGCATACTGATCCTTGAAACAGTCTGGATTTCGGCCATCCCGTAGACATGCTGGCGAGCGCCGTTCATAAGTGGGTGTTGTCTAACAGAGAAGTCCGAACTCCTCGCATGCAGCTCGATTACACTCATCTACAGGGCGTACTTGTCCTGACCCCGCGCCGCTTCGGTGATCACCGGGGCTTTTTCGAGGAGACCTGGAACCGCGACGCCTTCGAGGCGGCGGGGCTGTCTTTCGACTGGCGGCAGGACAACCATTCGCTGTCGGCCACCCCCGGCACGGTGCGCGGTCTGCATTTCCAGGCGCCGCCGCGCGCTCAGGACAAGCTGGTGCGCTGCGGGCGGGGCGCGCTCTTTGATGTCGCGGTCGATATTCGTCAGGGCAGCCCCACCTACGGGGCTTGGGTAGGCGTTGAACTCACGCCCGAAAACGGCCGTCAGCTTCTGGTGCCCGCGGGCTTCGCCCATGGCTTCATGACGCTGATGCCCGATACCGAGATCGTCTATAAATGCTCCGACACCTATGCGCCCGACAACGAAGGCGCGCTTTTGTGGAACGATCCCGCGATCGGCATCGACTGGCCCGATCCGGGCACCGCGCCGGTCCTGTCCGAAAAGGACGCCGCCGCGCCCGGTCTGTCCGGCTTCGAGACGCCGTTCACGGGCGGCTGAACCGATGAGCCCCCATGCGCGCTATTTGGCCACCCGCCATTTCGGCGCGCTCGACGGGCTGAGGGCGCTCGCCATCACCATGGTGCTTTATCATCATTCCCCGGTGGGGGCTGCGCTGACGCACGGGCCGGTGATCGCCGCACGGGGCTTTCTGGGGGTCGATCTGTTCTTCGTGCTCTCAGGCTATCTCATCACCACGCTTCTGCTGCGCGAGCGGGACCGGGCAGGTGCCATTTCGCTTCGCGGCTTCTACTGGCGGCGCGCGCTGCGGATCCTGCCGCTCTATCTTGTAGTGGTGACCGCGATCGGAGGCTATTACGTGCTGATCAAGGGCGATGCGGAGGCGGCGACGCTCTGGCCCTTCTACTACCTGTTCCTCGCCAATTTCCTCGTGGCCGATATCCCCAATCTCGGCCCCTTCTGGTCGCTCTCGGTCGAGGAGCAATTCTACCTCCTGTGGCCGCTTCTTCTGATCGCGCTGCCCGCGCGCTGGCTGTTGCCGGTGCTGGGCTTTTTGATCGCGGTGAATGTGGCCGGCGTGATGGGCGTCTTCGGGATCGCCCCGCCTGAATGGGGGCCATTGCGCTTTGCGCTGCCCACCGCGACCTATGCGCCGATCCTGATGGGGGCGGGGCTTGCAATCGTACTGCATCGAGGGCGGGGCTTTGCCGCGCTCTGGCCCGTCCTGGGTGCGCGATGGGCGAGCGGGGCCGCGCTGGTCCTGCTGGTGGCCCTTCTGGCGCTTCTGCCGCGCGACGTTACGGGCCTACCGAACCTGGCGCTGCACGTAGCGATGACGGCGTTACTTGCGACCATAGTGATGCGCGAGGACAGCGCGCTGGCGCCAGTACTCGGATGGTTGCCCATAGCGCGGATAGGCGCGGTCAGCTACGGGCTGTATCTCCTGCATCTACCGATTTTACATATAGTAAATGAGGCATCACAGGCTCTTAATATTATGCAAGAAACACTGTTATTTCACGTGATTTACTTCGGCGCCTGCTGGGTAGTTGCTGAAATGAGCTTTCGACTTTTCGAAAGCCATTTTCTTAACTTAAAAACCTTAACGAGATCGAAGGATGGGATACCGAAATGAAGCACGAATGCCCCTCAAGAACTGCGCCTATTCGTCAAGATGTTCCGAGCTTCATGATAAACCATGGCCAAATTCTGCACCCAAAGTTTCGGAAATCGCGGGACCTGAAATCATCGTACAAATTCTTAAACTCATAGTGTCAACCTCGCTGTGCATTCGCTGACCTACCGGGCCGATATCGACGGCCTGCGCGCCATCGCGGTGGGCGCGGTTGTGCTTTATCATTTCGGGGTGGCGCTGCCCGGAGGGTTCACTGGGGTCGACGTGTTCTTCGTGATCTCAGGCTACCTGATCGGCGGACTGCTCTGGGCGGAACGGGCGGCCACGGGCCGGATCCGCATCGGCGCCTTCTGGCTGCGCCGCTTCCGTCGCCTGGCGCCCGCCTTCTTCGCCATGACGCTGGTCACCAGCCTCGTAGCCTGGGCGCTTCTGCTGCCCTTCGAGCTGCGGGAATACGGCAAGTCGCTGATAGCAGCCTCGGTTTATCTGGCCAATGTGCTGTTCTATGATCAGGCGGGCTATTTTGACGCCGCCTCCGAGGACAAGCCACTCCTGCACACCTGGTCGCTCGCGGTCGAGGAACAGTTCTACCTTTTCCTGCCGCTTCTGGTCCTGGCGCTCGCCCGCCGTCCCCGCGCGCTGCTCTGGGCGCTCGGGGCGATCTGGGCCGCATCGCTCACCGCTTGCCTGTGGGTGATGCCGCGCGATCCGCAGGCGGCCTTCTACCTCTTTCCCTTCCGCGCCTGGGAGCTCCTGTCGGGCGTACTTCTGGCAATCTGGATGCGCGCGCGGCCCCGGTCTGGCCCGGCCTGGGCAGGCTGGGCCGGATTGGCACTGGTGGGCGTCGGATTCGTCTCTATTTCGGCGCAGTCAGCCTTTCCAGGCCCTTGGGCGCTTCTACCGGTGCTGGGCACGATGGGCCTTCTCTGGGCGGGGGAGGGTCTCGGATCGGGGTACGGGATAGGGGTAGGACAGCTCTTGCGGCTGGCGCCGATGGTGTTTCTGGGGCGCATTTCCTACGCGCTCTATCTGTGGCACTGGCCGGTCCTGACCCTTTCGCTGCAGCTTCGCGGCGCCTATGCGGGCTGGTGGGAAGCAGGCCTCTGGATGTGCCTGTCGGTGCTCCTGGCCTGGCTCTCCTGGGCGCTGGTAGAACAACCCGTGCGGCGCGGCCGACTGCGCAGCCCCCAGGCGCTTCTGGGCTTTGTGATCGTAGCCAGTGGCGCGGCCATGACGTTCGGCTCCCTGGCCTACCTGAAGAACGGCCTACCGGGGCGGTTCGGCCCTGAAGCGCAGGTCCATATCGCCGCATCCGAGGATTTCCTACAGGATTTCAGCCGCTGCACGATACCCGACGCAGGTCACCTCGCTGGGATCGAGACCTGCGCGCTGGGCCCAGAGGGTCCGCCGCGTGTCTTGGTCTGGGGCGACAGCCACCTGCGCGCGATGTTTGAGGGGTTGCAGCTGGCCGCCGCCGAAACGCCCACGCTCTCGATCTGGCGCGCGGGCTGCCCGCCACTTTTCGGCATTGCCAAGTCCGAAAACAGCGCAAGCCCAAGCGAGGATGCCGCCTGCGCCACCGCCAATGCAAAGATCGGCGCGGCGCTGTCTGAATTGCCCAGCCTGGAGCGCGTTCTGCTGATCGGGCGCTGGGCCTACTACACTGAAGGGCAGGGCATCGGCTTCGACGCGGAGAACCGCATCGCTCTGAACCATCCTGCAACCGGCACCAACGGTCTGCCTGCGCTCGAAGCCGCGCTGGCCCAAACCCTGCCCGCGCTGCGCGCCGAGGTGGGGCCGGTCTTCGTGCTGACCCAGCCGCCCGAACAGCCTGCCTATGACAGTCGACTGGCAGCACGGGAAGCCGCGCGCGCGGGCTGGCCGTTGGCCGCCGATCCGGTAACGGCGACGCAGGTTGACCGCGAGACACTGGCGCCCCGGACGGCCGCTGCCCGCGCGCTTTGGTCTGGGGCGGAGGTCACGCGGATCGACCCCTGGCCCGCGCTCTGCGATGCGGAGGCCTGTTTCGCGATCCATGACGGCACGGGGCAATATTTCGACACGAACCACCTCACCAACCGCGCCGCCCGCCGCCTCGCACCACTTCTGGCGCCGGCCTTTGTGGGGCTGGAATAGGCTCTATTCCGCCATAAACCGCATTGTGGACCACAAAAACAGGCACGCCTCCGCGCAGATCCCTGGAGGGATCCGGCCCGACTGGTCCGGCGCTTCAGGGCAGGATCCGCCCTCGCGCTCAGAGGCCCTTAGTCAGATCGTCGATCGCCGCGAGCCCCTTGAGTAGGCCCGCAAGCTTGCCGATCTCCACCATGTTCGGCCCGTCCGAGGGCGCAGTGTCGGGATCCTCATGCGTCTCTACGAACACCGCCGCACAGCCCACTGCCAGGGCCGCGCGCGCCAGCGGTTCGACGAATTCGCGCTGACCGCCCGAAGACGCGCCCTGCCCGCCCGGCAGCTGCACCGAATGGGTGGCGTCGAAGACGACCGGATAGCCGGTCTTGGCCATGATCGGCAGCGACCGCATGTCCGAGACCAGCATGTTGTAGCCAAAGGAGGCCCCGCGTTCGCAGAGCATCACGCGCTCATTGCCCGTCGACGCGATCTTGGCCGCGACGTTCTCCATGTCCCAGGGCGCCAGGAACTGGCCCTTCTTGACGTTAATCGCGGCGCCGGTTTGGCCTGCGGCCAGCAGAAGATCGGTCTGGCGCGACAGGAAGGCCGGGATCTGCAGCACGTCCACGACCTCGGCCACCGGCGCGCATTGCTCCGCGCTATGCACGTCCGTCAGGACCGGAACGCCGAATTCGGCCTTGATAGAGCCTAATATCGACAGCCCCTCCTCCATGCCGAGCCCGCGCTTACCCGACAGCGAAGAGCGGTTGGCCTTGTCGTAGCTCGCCTTGAAGATCCAGGGCCGCCCGGCGGCGTCCGCGGCGGCGGCAATCTTTTCGGCCAGCATGCGCGCGTGATCCAGGCTTTCCAGCTGGCACGGCCCCGCGATCAACGCGAATGGGGCTGTGTTAGAGACTGTTATGTCCCCGATCCGGACATCTTTCATGCGATCCCCTCCTTTGCCAAAACCGCCTCGATCCG
>CAZTEV010000019.1:0-23625 GCA_964612785.1 uncultured Roseivivax sp.
CCGGGATGTTGTTTAACAGGTTCGAAGCAACCGACGCCGATTCGTCACCAAGGACGCAGCTCGAGAGTTCCTCGGTATCTCGCGGAAGCAATATGAACTGGGCACCGAGGCTGGCGGCTTCTCAGGGTGCATGCCGGATGAAGTGCCTCCGCTGGTCGACGGGCCCCACGATCTCGAAGCACTGACAGGGATCGTGCAAAGCATCGAGAGCGGTGCCCTTAAAGAGGCAGCTGACACAATAGCCTTCAGAGACCTCAACCTGCGCTTCACGACAGACCGCCACGCTCTTTCCGAGGTATTACGGCGCATCATCGATGGGCGTATTCGGCCAGCATCAGGCAGTGTGTCTGGTCGCCTTGGGGGACTGCGGTTCTGCCGCGCCGAGGTCGATGCAGCAATGGCTGAAGCTCGCCGCGGTCCCGGCCTGACAGTGCAACAGGTTGCCCACCTCACGGGCTGGAAAGAGCAGTGTATTGCCGCCTGGTGCAGCCAGGATCTCATTCAACACGAGGTCTACCCACATGCCGGTCGAACAGGCAGAATGATCACCGTCGAGAGCCTGCTGCGGTTTCAGGCAACCTATCTGCCCTTGAGCGACCTCGCGAGGCAGATGGGCACGACGTCTCGCTGGTTAATCCGGAGACTTGGAGAGGTCGGAGTCCAGACAGAAGGCAGCTTCCAAGATGGTCAGGCATGGCGCGGTCATCTTGTCGCTCAATCAGCCGTTCTTCGAGCTGGTCTTGGTGCCCAAGAGATTAAGGGCAATGGAGTTGAGAAATAACCTGATCCGAGGAAAAACAGGCGTGGCGGAATGCTCGATGCAAATGTCAGTATCTGGGGTTGAACCGAAAGATACATGAACTCCTGAGGATGGGAGGATGTTAGCCATCGAATTGTCATTTGAATCGTTGCGGTCGTTCTGGCCTGACAAGGTCCCGTGCGCCGACTGCACCTGTTTTCCGATAGGGCACGGCCTCTCTTGTGGTGGATATCGGCACATTCGACTATCCGCGCATCACCTCTGCACTCCATGGCAAACTCGACACCACGCGGGTGGGCGATGAATAAGAGGCTGTCTGGGACGATGCCTTAGCCGAAAAGGTGGCCCAGCCCTCAGAGGCTGAAGAAGCCTTTCATGCCCGGCGCCAGTCTCTCGGCCGAGGTTTCGGCCTCGATGTCAGAAGCAACCTGGTCTACGCTGAGGAAGGCTGTGTCAAAGGAGTGCCTATGGGCAGACCAGAACTCCGAGTATATGACCGGTATGGCGGTTTATATACCGACGGCTCTTGGGGCTCAGTCCCTGCCCAGCCAGCAAGATCTGACGCGAAGAAAACTCCGCACCCGAGGCGAAAAAAATCTCGTGCTTACTGGTCTTCAAGGTGTTGCTTTATCGAAGCACAGCACGAAAAGAAAATCGCGCACCTACAGCCCGGCGGGTTGTGAGAGGGCGGTCGCCGCCAACACATGGCGGTGATGGCGCAATCATCGGGCCAAATCCTTGCCGCGCTTGCGAAACGGGCCACTTGACGCGACGGCGTGGTGCGACACTACTGTGGCACCACCCTCGCGCCGCCTGCCGGCCGTCCGCAGGACGACCCGCCGAACCGCGGGCCGGGGCAAAAAGAAACCAAGGGAGAAGACATGACTTTCCACGTGATGAAGGCCGCAACGATCGGTCTGGCCGTGACCGCGGGTGCGGCAATCGCCGCCGAGCACGAGAACCGCGACGGCTGGCCCGAAAGCTTCACCGTCGGCACGGCCTCGCAGGGCGGCACCTATTTCGCCTATGGCTCGGGCTGGGCGAACCTCGTGTCCCAGGAACTTGGCCTGACCGGCGGCGGCGAGGTGACCGGCGGCCCGATGCAGTACATGGCGCTCGTCCACACCGGCGAAGCGCAGTTCGGCATGACCACCATGGGCCCGGCGGCGGAATCGCTGGAAGGCACCAACCCCATCGCGCCGGGCCTGCAGATGACCAACGCCTGCGCCATGTTCCCGATGTACCAGACGCCCTTCAGCGTGACCGCGCTGGCGTCGTCCGGGATCGCGTCGATCGCCGACATCCCCGAAGGCGCGCGCATCGGCTTCGGCCCCGCAGGCTCCACCTCGGACACCTACTTCCCGCGCATGATGGAAGAGCTGGGCGTCAACTTCGAGCGTCGCAACGGCGGCTGGGGCGACCTGGGCGGTCAGCTTCAGGACGGCCTGCTGGACGTGATCGCCTTCGCGGCCGGTGTTCCGGTGCCCGCGGTCTCGCAGCTTGAGGTGCAGACCGACGTGAACATCATCGAGTTCACCGAAGAAGAGCAGGCCCAGATCCTCGAGGCCTTCCCGGTCGCGGAGTTCGAGATTGCGGCCGATACCTACACCACGCTCGAAGCGCCCGCGCGCTCGGTGTCGATGTGGAACTTCGCGGTCGCCAATTGCGACCTGCCCGCAAGCTTCGTGAAGGCCGTTGTGGACGTGGTCATGTCCGACAACGAGCGGATGGTGAACATCCACCGTGCCGCGCGCTCCACGCTGCCCGAGAACTGGGACAAGAACAAAGTCCTGATGTGGCACCCCGGTGCCGCGGAATGGTTCATGGAAAACGCGGATGCGGACATCCCGGAAGACATGATCCACTCTTCGATGTAATCTGACCACGTCGGATCGAAATCGCGCCGTGCCCGGATCGGGCACGGCGCATGCATATAAGCCAGCGCTGCGCTGCGAATGTTGGGGGACAGCACCGTGTCACAGGAAAATGTGGAAGACGCAGATCGCGTGATCGCATCCGGGGTCGATGAAGAACCCGTCGAGGCCAATCGCCGCCAATTCAGCGGAACCATGGCCACCATTGCCGCAATTTTGGCGACACTTTACGCGGCCTTTCACATGGCGGCACTGAACGGCGTCTCGATCTCGGATTACACGGGTCTCGAGGTGCCGCTTCTGCCCCAATTTCCGCTCGAGACGTGGAATTTCCGGATCGTGCACATTGCGGGCGCCCTGGTGCTGGGCTTTCTGATCTTCGCTGCGCACCGCTTCCCCGATGAAGGGGAGGGGCCCGAGACGCCGCTTCTGACCATGGCGGGATATGCGCTGATCCTGCCCGCGCTCATTTCGGCCTGGACGGTCCTGCAGTTCATCCTGCTTGTCACGAGCGGCGATCTGCCCGAAATGGGCGGTCTCCCGACTTGGGCCGCGTTCGCGGGATCCGAGCTTTACACGCAGGAGGTCTGGTGGTTCGGCACGCCGCTGCTGATCGCCACGTTCGGCGCCATCGTCCTCAGCTGGTTCGAACGGCGCCCGCGCGGCAAGATGGCGGCTTCGGACATCGTCATGGCACTCTGCGGCATCATCGTCGCGCTCTACCTCGTGCCGATCTATTCGACCGCGGCGCGCAATTCCGTGGGCACGTCCTTCGTGCCCTTCGGTGTGGCCTTCGCCGCAACCGCGGGCTCCGCGCTGATCCTGGAGCTGACGCGCCGGGTGGCGGGCCTCGCGCTTGTCATCATTGCGGGCGTCTTTCTGGTCTACACCTTCACCGCGCATCTCATGCCCGGGATCCTGGCGGTGCAAAGCGCCTATACCTGGCAGCGCTTCTTCGGCCATGTCTATTCCGATGCAGGTATCCTTGGGCCCACCACGGCGGTGAGTTCGACCTACATCATCCTCTTCATCATCTTCGCGGCCTTCCTGCAGGCGTCGAAAGTGGGCGATTACTTCGTGAACTTCGCCTTCGCCGCAGCAGGGCGTGCGCGGGGCGGCCCGGCCAAGGTGGCGATCTTCGCAAGCGGTCTGATGGGCATGATCAACGGCACCTCCGCGGGCAACGTGGTGGCCACCGGATCGCTGACCATCCCGCTGATGAAGAAGGTGGGCTACAGGCCCACCACCGCAGGCGCGGTCGAAGCCGCGGCCTCCACCGGCGGCCAGATCATGCCGCCGATCATGGGGGCGGGCGCCTTCATCATGGCCGAGATCACGGGCATTCCCTACCAGGAGATCGCCATCGCCGCGATCATCCCGGCGGTGCTCTATTTCGTGTCGGTCTACTTCATGGTGGATTTCGAGGCGGCGAAGCTCGGCATGCGCGGCATGCGTGAGGACGAGCTGCCGAAACTCGGCCTGCTTCTGCGCCAGCTCTACCTCTTCGTGCCCATCATCATCCTGATCGTGGCGCTGTTCATGGGTTATTCGGTGATCCGGGCGGGCACGCTCGCCACCATATCGGCGGCCGTGGTGTCCTGGATTCCGGTGCTGATGATGCGGCTCTTTCCGAACAGCCTGCCCGAGGCAGCGGTGGGCGGCATGGGCCCGCGCGCCATCATCAAGGCCTTCGAGATCGCAGGCCTGATGTCGATCCAGATCATCGCGGTCTGTGCGGCGGCGGGCATCATCGTGGGCGTCATCAGCCTGACGGGCATCGGCGCGCGCTTCTCGGCGCTGCTGCTGAACCTCGCGGGTCTGAGCCAGCTCATTGCGCTCGTCTTCGCCATGCTGATCGCGATCCTTCTTGGCATGGGCATGCCCACGACGGCCGCCTATGCGGTCGCGGCCTCGGTCGTGGCGCCGGGCCTCGTGGAGATCGGCATTCCGCAGCTGACGGCGCATTTCTTCGTCTTCTACTTTGCCGTCGTCTCGGCGATCACGCCGCCCGTCGCGCTTGCCTCCTATGCGGCGGCGGGGATTTCCGGGGCGAACCCGATGTCCACATCGGTCGCGTCCTTCAAGGTGGGCATCGCGGCCTTCATCGTGCCGTTCATGTTCTTCTACAACAGCGCGCTGCTGATGGAGGGCTCGACCTTCGAAGTCTTGCGCGCAGGCGCGACGGCGGTCTTCGGGGTCTTCCTTCTGAGCGCAGGCGTGCAGGGCTGGTTCCTGGGCGCCCGCTCGGCCTGGTTCCTGCGGGCGGCCCTGATCGTCGCGGCTTTGTTCATGATCGAGGGCGGGCTCATCACCGACCTGATCGGCATCGGCGCGGCGGCTGCCGTGTTCTTCGTGCAGAAGATGTTCGCGCCCGCGCCCGACGCGCAGATCGAGGTCAAGGGCCTCGATTGATCGGGGCAGGCCCCTTTGAGACCCGGCGTGACAGGACCGCGCCGGGTCTTTCTTTGTCGATAGCGCCCGCATTGCGCCAAGGAGCGCGCGCTGTGTGGAAAGTCTGAACTCTGACCTGCCACGGGATTTTTCCATCACCGTCGATTAGAGTCCGGCCCAACTTGAGGACGGACAATGAAGCGAACGAGATTCACGGACGAACAGATCATCGGCATCCTGGCCGAGCATGAGGCTGGTGCGAAGTGCGCTGACCTGTGCCGCAAGCACGGCATGTCGGAGGGCACCTTCTACAACTGGAAGGCCAAGTTCGGCGGCATGACGGTGCCTGAGGCCAAGCGGCTGAAGGCGCTGGAGGATGAGAACGCCAAGCTGAAGAAGCTGCTGGCCGAGCAGATGCTGGATCTGGCTGCGATGAAGGATCTGGTTTCAAAAAAGTGGTGACGCCGGCCGTGAAGCGCGAGGCGGTCGCGCACCTGAAGGCCCGGTTCGGGCTGTCAGAACGGCGGGCGTGCCGGATTGCCGGGGCGGATCGCAAGATGATCCGCTACCAGGCGCAGCGTGCCCCGGATACGGAGCTGCGAGGGCGGCTGCGGGAGCTGGCCAACGAACGCCGCCGGTTCGGTTACCGGCGCCTGTTTGTCCTGCTGCGCCGAGAGGGTGAGCCCTTGGGGATCAACCGGATCTATCGGCTTTAACGCGAGGAAGGGCTGACGGTGCGCAAGCAAAAGGCCCTACGCAAGGCTGTCGGGACCCGGGCGCCAATCTTGGTCGTGACACGGCCCAATGCACGCTGGTCACTGGATTTCGTCCACGACCAGTTCGCGGGCGGCCAGCGCTTCCGGGTGCTCAACGTGGTCGACGACGTCACCCGCGAATGCCTGGCTGCGATCCCGGATACTTCGATCTCGGGGCGGCGTGTGGCACGGGAGCTGACGGCCCTGATCGAGCGGCGCGGAAAGCCCAGCATGATTGTCAGCGACAACGGGACCGAACTGACCAGTAACGCGATCCTGCGGTGGTGTTCCGAGCGCCGCATCGACTGGCATTACATCGCGCCGGGCAAAGCTATGCAAAACGGCTTCGTGGAGAGTTTCAACGGGCGCATGCGCGACGAGTTGCTCAACGAGACCATGTTCCGCAACCTGGCACACGCGCGGGTCGTCATCACCGCCTGGGCCGCCGACTACAACACCGAACGCCCGCATTCGGCCTTGGATTACCAGACCCCTGCTGACTACGCGCGGACCCTGACCACCGCAATCGCCCGCCCCGCTGCGCGAGATGAAAGCTCCGCGCGTCGGGCGATTGCTCAACCTGCGCCAACCGGCGTAAACACAAACCGGGCTCCGGTCGCGGCTGGATGAAAGTACAGTGGCGGGTCACTCTTTATAGCAAGCATACAGTGCTTTCGCCGAATTGCGGAATGTCATCTGGTGCCCAATGTGAACGCGTTTTCGTGTTCGATCATATCCATCGCGTTGTTGTATGGGGCGTGCGCCCCGACACGCTTAACGAAGCGTGCCGAGGCGCTTACGGTCAACCCAAGTGGTGCACTTCCTGCAATCCGTAGACCGGTGTCGGAATGCCCTCCATTCGCGCCTTGAGTTGCAGCGCGAGGAACTGGGAATAGTGCCGGGACTGATGCAGGTTGCCGCCGTGGAACCACAGATTATCCTGCTGCGTCGGTTTCCACATGTTGCGCTGCTCGCCCTCCCAGGGACCGGGGTCCTTGGTCGTGTCCGATCCCAGGCCCCAGACCTTGCCGACCTTGTCGGCCGTCTCTTGTCCAATGAGATCGGCCACCCAGCCGTTCATCGAATTGTAGCCGGTGGCATAGACGATCAGGTCGGCCTCGAGCTTCTCTCCGGTATCCAGAAGCACGCCGTCCTCGACAATCTCGACGACCTGACCTTGCGCCAGCTTGATCTCGCCGTCGATGATTAGCTGGCTCGCGCCCACGTCGATGTAATAGCCAGAACCGCGGCGAAGGTATTTCATGAATAGACCAGACCCATCGTCGCCCCAGTCCAGCTTGAAGCCGGCCTTTTCGAGCCCGTCGTAGAAGTCCTTGTCGCGCTCCTTCATCTGCTCGTAGAGCGGAATCTGGAACTCGTGCATGATCTTGTAGGGTAGCGAGGCAAAGATCAGGTCCGCCTTCTCCGTGGTCACGCCGTTACGCACGGCCTCTTCGGAGTAGAGCGCGCCAAGCCCGATCTCCATCAGAGTGTCCGACCGCACGATGTGGGTGGAAGACCGCTGCACCATTGTCACGTCGGCATCGTGCTCCCAAAGTGCGGCGCAGATGTCATGCGCCGAGTTGTTCGAGCCGATCACGACGCATTTCTTGCCGGCATAGGCATCGGGTCCAGGATGCTGGCTGGAATGGTGCTGGTCGCCCTTGAATGTCTCCATGCCGGGGAAATCGGGCATCCGCGGCTTGCCGGACATGCCCGTGGCCATCACGAGTTGTTTGGGACGGAGCGTGACCTCTTCACCGTCGCGATCGACGACAAGCGTCCATTCCTGCTTGTCCTCGTCATAGGTCGCCGACTTAGCCGTGGTTCGCGTCCAGTAGTTTAGCTCCATGACTTTGGTATACATCTCGAGCCAGTCACCGATCTTGTCCTTCGGTGCGAACACCGGCCAATTGTCGGGAAACTTGATGTAGGGCAGGTGGTCGTACCAGACCGGGTCGTGCAGGCAGAGCGACTTGTACCGCTTGCGCCAGCTATCCCCGGGCCGGTCGTTGCGCTCGACGATGATGGTCGGAACACCCAGCTGGCGCAGACGCGCCCCGAGCGCGATACCTCCCTGGCCGCCTCCAACGATCACGGTATAAGGCTGTTCTTCATAGCCAAGGGTTTTCTGCTCGCGCGCGCGTTCCTCAGCCCAGGTGCTGCGGTTCTTTCCCGCGCCGTGCTTGGCCCCCAGCGGTCGTGCAAAGCCCAGAGGTTCCTCATGGCCCTTGAGTTCAACCATCGACGTGAGCAGTGTCCAGATTTTGCCCTCGCGCAGTCGCAGCAGTCCATATCCGCGCGCGACGTCGGTCTCGAACTGGATCCAGGCCGTGGTCACGCCGCCCTCTTCGGTGGGTAATTCTCCGTCGGCGAGTTCCCAGTTGCGAGGCTTCGTCGTCGCAAGCTGATGTTTCAGCATGTCTTCGACCTGGTCCTTGCCTTCGACGGTCTTCAGGTTCCACGTGAAGGTAACAAGGTCGCGCCAATAACAATCCTCGAGGAACATCTCTTTGGCGGCAGCGATGTCGCCGCTCGCCAGAGCCTGCTCAAACTCTTTCAGAAACGTTTCGGTCTGGTCGACAAGTGTCGCATCAAGCATTGTGTCCTCCCTTGCTCTCAACGCTATATGGCGCAGAAACTGACACAGGACTTGCTTGGTTGACCAAGGGTAAGGTCCGCCGAGCGACGAAAATCAGACTCGCGGCGGCTTGCGCGTTGCGCGCGCAACATCGCGCAACGCATTTTGGCAAAACTGTCAGTGCGGAGGCGAGAGACCGGCCTTGCGCACTCGTCGCAGTACGGTCGAGCGGTTTACTCCCAGTCGGCGCGCGGCCATGGACATGTTCCAGCCGCAGGCGTCGAGCAGGTCTTGGAGGTTTTTCTTGGGCGCCTCGCTGCGTGCCCTGTCGCTGGTGCTGGGCGGCAGATCCGGCAAGTCGATCAGGTCGCCTTCAGCGAGCGCCGCGGCGACCTCGATCACGGTTGCCAGCTCGCGAATGTTGCCCGGCCAGTCGCGTCCCTGCAGTTCGGCGCGCGCCGCGGGCGACAGTGTCAGGTTTCTTCCGCTGCAGTGGCGCAGCAGCCGGTCGATCAGCCAGTCCATATCGTGTCGCAAACGAAGCGGCGGGAGATCCAGCGTGTCGCCTGCCAGCCGGTAGAAAAGATCTCTGCGGAACGCCCCGTCTTGCGCGATCGCCCACAGATCCCGGCTGCATGACGAAATTGGACGTAGATCCCGGCGTGCCTCCAACAGTCCCAGCAGGGATGCCTGCGTCTCCAACGTCAGATCTTCTATGCCTTTGAGGAACAGCGTTCCGCCCGACGCGTCGGCCAACGACCCGACTTGGTCGGGTGTCGCTGTCGTACCATGCAATATGTGAAAACCGCGTTCGTTCGGGTTGCAAACATGGATCGCCCGAGCCAGCCGCTCTTTCCCAGTACCCGTCTCGCCCTGCAATAGCAGAGGGATGTGCGTGTTGGCCAAACGGGCCGCCCGTTTCATTAGCGCCTCCAGGGTCGGATCGGGGCCGCCAAAGCTCGACAAGCCTCCGGGCAGCGCTCTGGATCGCGCGCTCCTTGTGGCGACCCGCGCTGTTTGCGGCGCGATGGCGTGGCCGAACAGTCCTCTGCCATCCTTCAGGCGCAACACGCGATCCTCTGCGGGTCTCCCGCGCATCAGGTCTGGTAGCTCGTCGACGGACATCTCCAGGAACGACCCGATGGACTGGTCAATAAGGCCAACATCATTCGCTGCCGCACCCAGTAGATCGATCGCGGAATGGGTCATGCCGATGATCTTGCCGCTCCCGTCCAGCGCAACCGCCGCCTCGGGATCGACATCGAGAAACTCAGGGGAGGTCGAGAACCGCAGCACCCATTCCCGCCCGGTCATCGCCATCAGGTTTGCCATTTCGACACGGCGAGCCGATCCCTTGACGAGGTTCATCGCCAAGTTCTGGCTGTTCTTTGGCGACGGTGACCGCAAGAGCGAGATGTCCAGCACGGCGGTCAGCTTGCCGCGCGTGTCGTAGATCGGGGCGGCCGTGCAGGAAAGCGGCGTATGCGCCACTCCGAAATGATCGCTTTGATGGATAGTGACGGCTTCGCCCGTGACGATACAGGAGCCAACGCCGCAGGTTCCCGCAAGATCCTCGGACCAGTCCGACCCCAGGTAGAGACCGGCTTGCCGCAGTTCGCTCTCAAACTTCGGGTCGCCGAAGAAATCGACGCACACGCCTTCGGCATCGGCCAAAAGCAGCACATAATTTTGCCCCGCAACCTGTTTGAAAAGTGATCGTAGGCCAGAGCGCGCCGTCGCGATCAGGCGCTCCGATTGCTCACGATGCCGCCGCAGTTCCGCGTCTGTCACGATATGCGCGGCATCGGCGCGGGCTGGGTCCATCCCGTATGCCTCAATGCATCGCCGCCAGCTGTCGACTACCAGGGCGTCGCGGAGACTATCCGTCGCGTGCCCGTTCACAACGGCTTCGATCTCCCGGACATGGGCCAGATCGCTCATGTCGTCCTCCCTCGACCTGAGACGCCTGTGTACCACGAAATGACCTTTGAAGCGACGTTCGGGAGCCTTGCCGTGATCCTGTCGGAAGTAAGCCTCTGCCAACAGATCAAAATTTTCCTGCGCGCGGAGGTCGCTCTACGGTCCAGAATTTGCGCCGTTACACCGCATAACTGACTGGGACGACCAACGTGCCGAACGTCCGCTGTGGGTCGTTCTCGTCGGATATTCTCTTCTGACAGGAAGGGCGAATAGCGGTCTTCTGCTGCGTTCAGTCCGAGCGGCCGTTTTGCAGATAACGGTACAGAGATCACATCCTCGGAAATTCATCACTTGCCCCTGCTGGCTGGCGCGGGCAGCCGACCAAAAGCCGTTCGGTCTGTGTGGAACCCCTTGTGCCGCCTGCAAGATTGACACGTTGAGCGACCGCCACATACGCTTCGGCTTATGCGGTCGCCTTCCAACTCATATCGGGCGCTTATCCTGCTGTCCGTGGCAATCAATCTTGCCGTGCTGATCGCTTTCGTCGTGCTTTCCGCGTTGCAGTTCGACCAGGTTCGGTCGGAGCTGGAGCGCGAGCGGTTGAAGATTGTGGCGGACCGGGCGGCGGAACCATTGGCTGCTGCTGCAAGCATCGGTCTGGACCTCGCATCGGTTCGCAACATGCGCGCCATCCTCGAACGTTCCCGGCAGTCGGACAATGCCATCATTGCACTGAGCGTCATCGGCCCCGATGGTGAGGTGCTGCTGAGCACAGCGGCCGAACGCGGGGGCGACATTGGCGCAGCAACGCTTCGCCGTCTTGGAGAGCCCGGGCTTCCTCAAAGCTACCGCGAAGGCGGTGACTATCGGTACCTGGTCACCTTCGAGGACAGCCGCGGGGGCCTCGTTGGTGCTCTTCTCACGGAATATTCCGGGGCGGCGGCCAATACATCGGTCTGGGCGATGGCGGGACGTCTGGCGACCGCGGCCCTGCTGTTGTGCATTGTCGGCGGATTGTGCTCGGCCTGGGCGGTCAGAGCCGCGTTGAAGCCCGAGATGGCGATTGACCGGGCGATCGCGGATGCGGATCGCGCTCTCGAGCGAAGGCTCTGGCGTGGACAGAATGATACCGCATTGCCCGACAGCCGGACGGATGTCATGTCTGCCCTGGAGGAGGCCGAAACAGCTTATCTGCTGGCACGGGGCGCACCCTCTTGAGCGATCACGCGACCCCACGACCTCAGGCCATTCGCCTTAGGGTCATGCTGTCCCTAATGATGATCCTGACCGTCACCGTGTCGGTCTTCGCAACCATCACATTCAACGCTTTCGACAAGGCGGTCGCCCCCGAATTCCGGCAACGCACGGAATTGCTTGGCACGATTTTGCGCGATGACCTTCAGCGCGCGCTCGAACTCGGCATACCGATCGATGCGGTTGCCGGGCTCGAGGAGAAGGTTGAGGCGCTGGTGGCCGATTTCTCGGAGGTTCGGCATGTCGCGATCAGGTCTTCTCGGGGGACCGTCCTTCTGGAGGTGACAGCACCGGGTTGGGACACCGAGCAAAACTCCTGGCTCGGGTTTCGCGCCTGGACGGACACCTTGCCGATACTCGTCGGAAATCGGATCGTGGCGACCGTCACGGTTCATGGAAACCCACGCCTTCTTGAAGCGCAAACCTTCCGGGTGCTGATCGATATCGGCCTCATTGCCCTCGCGATTGTCCTGCTGGGGACCGAATTCATCGTGGCCCTCGGCGCCCGGACGATCTGGCTGCCGCGGGAGGCCTTCCTGAGGCTGTTGCAAGAGCAGCGGCGGGGACGGTTCGATACCGTGATGCCCCTGCCGCCGGAAGGCCCGTTGACCGCTGCCGCTGAACGTCTGAACGATCGCGCCCGGCATTTGTGCACTGACGAAGGCGACGTGCGGACGCTCGAGGTGTCGCTGCCCGTAACGGCGAGGCTGCCTGTGTTTCTGCTGGCGTTCGGGACGGAAACCACAGCGTCCTTTCTGCCGCTCATGGCCAGAGGCGCGGTCTATGACGAAAGTCTGCCAGCGCCCTTTGCCGCTGCGGCGCCGCTGATCGTCTACCTGGCGGCCGCCGCCGTTATGGCCCCGGTCGCCGGAGCCTTGGTCCGCTCCATCGGACCGCGAAAAGCGTTCGGCTGGGCGCTTCTGCCCGTTGTCGCCGGACTAGTCATTATGGCTTTTTCCGACAGCCTCACGGGGATCTCGCTCGGTCGGATGGCTGTCGGAGCCGGCTATACGATTGGGGTCGTGTCCTGCTCGGTCTATGCGCTGCGGGCTGGCGGACGGCGCATGGCGAACCAGACGCAATCGTCCCAGAACACCGCACTGTTCGGCGGCATATTGGTTGGCACCGTGGTCGGCGGTATCGCTGCCTTCGAAGCCGGATATACCGCCGCGATCTTGCTGGGGGCGGCCGCAACCCTTGCCGCCTTGCCTGTCGCGGGATGGGCGCTTGCCGGACCGGCCGGGCTTCCGCGAAACACGGGCGCGGCGACGGGACCGCGTGGGGCCCTCAAGACCTATGCGGGTCTGGTCGGCTTCGTCGCGATTCCCGCCAGCGCAATCACTGCGGTAATCATCTGGTATTTACTGCCCCTGACACTGGCCCGGCAGGGATATGATACCGCCATGATCGCCCGGATCGTTATGCTGTATTATTTACCGACGATCCTGGTGGCCCCGCTGGCGGCCCAGATCGTCGGCCGCGGCTGGCTCACCGACCGCGCAGCAATGGTGTTCGGTGGTCTGCTGGCGGCCGGTATCCTTCCGGTGGCCTCGATAGCGGCTGTGTCACCGGTTGTCGTCGTTGCGACCCTCGGCATCGGACATGCGCTTCTCCGCGCCCCGCTTTATTCGCTGGTGGTGGCAGCGGCGGGCACCAATTTCCACTGGATCGACCGCTATCGCATGGCAGAACGGCTCGGCGCGATCGTGGCTTTTCTGTTCGCTCTGTTCTGTTTCAACACGACGGATCCAGCACCTATTCTGACTGCTTTCGGCATCCTGTCGTTGTCGGCGCTGCTCGCCTTTGTCATGCTCAGCCCGGGGCGGTTGACGAAGGAGGCGCGTGAGACCTGATGCGACGTATGCTCTGCACCCTCACCCTCACCCTTGCCGGGCTTGCCGTCTTCGGTGTGCCCGCAAGCGCGGAGGAAAAAACGGTCCTCATCGCAACGTGGCGCGGCTGCGAGGAGGCGTGCCAAGGTGTCAGGGAACATCTCGCCGAAACGATGCCCGAGGTGACGGTGCGTATTCGCGACGCAGATCGAGACCGGGCCAATCTTGCGGGCTTGCTTGAGGATGCACGGCGGGACGGGATTGACCTGATCGTGTCTTGGGGAACCACCGTGACCCTCGCTACCGCCGGGACACTGGCCGATCGAGAGAACCCGGACTTCAACCATGACATCCCTCAGGTCTTCATGATCGTTGCCGACCCTGTCGGGTCCGGCATCGTCGAAAGCCTCGAAAAGACGGGGCGGGCAAACGTCACCGGCACCTATAACCGCGTGCCGGAGCGCATCACCGTGGACACCCTGCTCAGGCTTCTGCCGGGCATGGACACCCTGGGCTTGCTCTACAATCCCAACGAGAAGAATTCAGTCCTGAAGCGCGATGAGATGGCGGACTTGCTGCCGGAGTTCGGCATAACGCTCGTTGACCGTGCCTTTACCCTGTCCAAGGGCGGCGCCCCGATGGTCGAGGATATCGGCGACCAGATCAGGGCGTTGAAAGCGTCGGGTGCGGACGCACTGTATGTGGGCAGCTCTTCGTTTCTGCGCGCCAACGCCGCGACGCTGGGTGCCGCCGCGCGGAGCGCGGATCTGCCGGTCTTGAGCCCATATGAAGAAATGGTGCGCAACGGGCATGCCCTGCTCTCGGTCGCGGCCCGCTATCGCGAAGTGGGTCGGCTCGCGGGGCAGCAGGTGACTGCGATACTCCTGGACGGGGCAGACCCTTCGGCGTTGCCCGTCGCCAGAATGAAAGACTTCGCCCTGACGGTTAACCTGGACTTTGCCCAGGACATCAATATCTGGCCGCCGATCTCGCTTCTTGAATTCGCGGAAGTCATCAAGTGAGCAACCGCATTCTGTTTGAGCCAGAACTTGGGCGGATTCCGGACTTTCGCTGCGGCCAGCATCAATGTCAGTTATCCGCGCGTTTCCGCATCAACGGGTCTGAAGATGCACGGCACCAGCACCGGGTTGTCAGGTTTGGCATCTGACCCGATCAGTTCGAACGTTCGGTCCAGCATCGTCTCGACATCCTGCTGCACCATGCCGACGTTTCCTGGCAGGAATTCTCCGAAAGGATCCCAGTCGAAGCATCCGAAACGTATCAGGCTCGCCTGTTTCGCCGATTGTTTCCGATACCACCGCATGGCCCCTTCCAGCGAGATTGTTGAGTTGATGAACAATCCGGTCGGACCTGTTGTTTCACACGACAACAAGGCATTCTCCGAGTTGTCAGCAGAATACCCCAGCGCCAGCACCTTCGCCTGCTGAGGATCGATGCCGCGGCGTTTCTGGGCGTCGAGGAACCCGCGCAGGCGCTCTGCCGTATTGTGGTCGCTGAGCCGTCCCCCCACGAATGTCAGCGGTCCCTGCCAGCCGAGGTCCTCCTTGCACCTGTCCAGCAGGACGTCGGTGAGATCCATGGCTCCGGTGTAATTGTCAGAGATAACCGAGGGCGCCCCGGATCCTGGCAGATCGAGATTGATCGAACGGACGCGTGCCGCCTGGCAGATCTGGGTGATCCGCTCGGGGTCGGTGGCGCCTGTCGCGATCAGGGTTTCCACTTGGTAGGAGATCAGTTCCTTGGCCGCCTCGACTTCAAGCGCTGGGTCACGCTGGGTGCATGTGACAACCGGGAAGAGACCCTGATCACGTGCGCGAGCTTCGAAATGCTCCGCGATCGCGCCGAAGTAACGGTTGTCGTATTTCGGGATGATCATGCCGATGATTTTGGAGCGCGCCCTGCGTAGCACGCTTGCTTGGATATTCGTGGTGTATCCCTGTTCTTCGGCAACTCGCGATACGCGCTCCGCAAGCTTCACGCTGATTCGACGCTTTTTCCAAGTGCCGTTGAGCACAGAGCTGACAGCGCTCGGGGATGTGCCCGCGAGGACCGCGATATCGTAAATCGTTGGTCGCTTTGAGATTTCTTCGCCCTCGTCTGCCACCCTTGTCGCCTCGCTTTGGCTGTCCATACGAAAATCTTGACAGGAAACAGTGTCGCTGACAATCATTGCTCAATCGATTGAGCTAATTTGCACAATCGATATTGCAGGTGAAAATCGCATGAGGGGAGGAGCTCAGGCGTTATCCGCGATCTGATCCGGGCAGCCACGCACCCGCCGCGCGTGGTCGCATGGCGATTTTCAAAGCACCAACATTGTGGAGGAGACACGAATGACCAAGACAACCCTGATGGCCGCCGCTTCGGCGCTGAGCCTCGGCGCTATGTCCGCTCCTGCGCTTGCGCAGGATGCGACAACGGTGGCGTTCCTGATGCCCGACCAGGCATCGACTCGCTACGAAGAGCATGACTGGCCGGGCTTCCAGGCCGCCATGAAAGAGCTTTGCCCCGACTGCACCCTGATCTATCAGAACGGCAACGCCGACGTTGCTCTTCAACAGCAGCAGTTCAACTCGGTTATCGCACAGGGCGCGTCGATTATCGTGCTCGACCCGGTCGATTCCTCTGCAGCTGCGGCACTGGTGCAGATCGCCCAGTCGCAGGACGTCAAGGTCATCGCCTACGATCGCCCGATCCCGGGCGCCCCGGCGGATTACTACGTCTCCTTCGACAACGAGGGTATCGGCTATGCCATCGCCCAGTCGCTGGTCGAGCATCTTCAGGCCAAGGGTGTGGCCGAAGGATCTGGTGTGCTTCAGATCAACGGCTCGCCCACCGACGCCGCAGCCGGTCTGATCCGTGACGGTATCGACCGTTCGCTCGACAATTCCCCCTACGAGACGCTGTCGGAATTCGACACGCCCGACTGGGCGCCGCCACGGGCGCAGGAATGGGCTGCCGGACAGATCACCCGCTTCGGCGACGAGATCACAGGCATCGTGGCTGCAAATGACGGCACCGCAGGCGGCGCCATCGCCGCTTTGAAGGCTGCCGGGGTCGATCCTATCCCGCCGGTTACGGGCAATGACGCCACCATTGCGGCGCTGCAGCGCATCATTGCGGGCGATCAGTACAACACGATTTCCAAACCTTCCGAAATCGTGGCGGAAGCCGCCGCGGAGGTCGCCGTAACCTTCATGAAGGGCGAAACGCCCGAACCGAAGACCACGCTTTACGATACGCCCTCCGAGCTGTTCGTGCCGGCCGTTGTGACGCGCGAGAACATCAAGGCGGAAATCTTCGACACCGGCATCCAAGCCACCGATGAGGTCTGCACACCCGAATATGTCGATGCATGTCGTGATCTCGGCCTCGTCGAGTAACGAGAAGCGGCGCGGCGACTTTGAACGCCGCGCTGAAAGCCTTTGGGAGGAGGAACAGCAATGACCCAGGCAAGCCGGGGCCGCGATCACGGAGACCTCATTCTTCGACTGCGCGGTATCTCCAAACAATTCGGCGCGGTCACCGCGCTGGAAGATATCGAGCTCGACGTGCATGCGGGTGAGGTTGTGGCGCTTGTCGGTGACAACGGTGCGGGCAAGTCCACGCTGGTCAAGACACTCGCGGGCGTCCACCAGCCGACCGCCGGTTCGATCGAGTATCTCGGCAAACCGGTCACGCTGGATACGCCGGGCAAGGCGCTCGAGATGGGGATCGCCACGGTCTTTCAGGACTTGTCCCTGTGCGAGAATCTCGATGTCGTTGCCAACCTTTTCCTTGGTCACGAGTTGAACCCGTGGCGACTTGACGAGGTGCAGATGGAAGTCCGTGCCTGGACGCTCCTTCAGGAACTCGCGGCGCGCATCCCGTCGGTCAGGGAACCCATCGCGTCGCTTTCGGGCGGACAACGACAGACGGTTGCAATCGCACGATCGTTGCTTCTGGACCCGCATATCATCATGCTGGACGAGCCGACCGCGGCGCTCGGCGTCGCTCAGACTGCCGAGGTGCTCAATCTCATCGAGCGCGTCCGCGACCGCGGTCATGGCGTCATCCTTATCTCGCACAACATGGAAGATGTGCGCGCCGTTGCCGATCGCATCGTCGTTCTGCGCCTGGGGCGCAACAATGGCGTCTTCAGGCCCGACAACACGCATGAGGAACTCGTCGCCGCCATCACCGGCGCGACAGAGAACTCCGTATCGCGTCGCACCGCGCGCATTCTCGAAACGCAGGGGGGATGACATGACCCACGACACCAAATCCCCGGCGGCGCAGCTGGACCGCGCCGACACGCGCGTCCGCCACGACGAGGGCATAGGAGGCGAGATCCGCGCATTCATTGACCGGGTGCGGTCAGGCGATCTTGGCATGCTGCCGGTGATTGTGGGGCTGCTGCTGATCTCCACTGTGTTCAGCACGCTGAACCCGGTCTTCCTGGCGCCCAACAACCTTGTAAACCTGCTTTTTGATGCGGCTGCGGTCGGCTTCATCTCCCTTGGCGTTGTCTGCGTTCTTCTTCTGGGCGAGATCGACCTCTCCATCGGGTCGATGAGCGGCTTGGCCTCTGCCATAATAGGCGTTCTCTGGGTCAATACCGGATTGCCGCTGCCGCTGGCGATTGCCGGGGCGTTGCTGGCCGGGGCGCTGACCGGCTTCGTCTACGGCAACTTGCGCAACCGCTTCGAGATGCCGAGCTTCGTGGCCACTCTCGCAGGGTTGCTGGCGCTTCTCGGAATGCAGCTTTACATCCTTGGCCCAACCGGATCCATCAATTTGCCCTTCACGTCGAGCCTCGTGCGCTTTGGTCAGATCATGATCATTCCGGCATGGCTGGCCTTCACGCTGGCGCTCGTGCCGGGCGCGGTGATGATCTCTAGCGGTCTGAAAACCATACGGCATCGCAGTGCGGCCAATCTATCCTCGGGCGGGATGACGGTCGTCCTGATCAAGGCGGCGATCCTGACCGCGGCGCTGCTGTTCGTCGTCTACTACCTCGAACAGGGGCGCGGCGTACCGTGGATGTTCGGTGTCTTCGTGCTTTTCGTGGTGATCCTCGACTATGCGCTGACACGCACGCAATGGGGCCGGTCGATGTTTGCCGTGGGCGGCAATGCCGAAGCGGCACGCCGGGCCGGTATCAACGTTCGGCGCATCCGACTTTCGGCCTTCGTTCTGTGTTCAACCTTCGCAGCTCTCGGCGGTGTGTTCTCTGCCGCGCGGCTCGCATCCGCCAGCCAGCAAGCGGGCACGGGGGATGTGAACCTCAACGCCATCGCAGCGGCGGTGATCGGAGGCACATCACTTTTCGGCGGACGCGGCTCGGCCTGGTCGGCGCTTCTGGGCGTCCTGGTCATCATGGCGATCTCGAACGGCCTGACCTTGCTGAACCTCAGCTCGTCGCTGCGCTACATGATCACCGGTGCCGTCCTCGCCGTCGCGGTCATCGTCGACTCGCTTGCTCGCCGCTCCCGCGCCAGCCACGGCCGCGCCTGAACCGAAGAGAGAGAGGAATTCCAATGGCACAATCTCTGGAAGGAAAGACGGCGGCGATCACAGGCGCCGCGTCGGGCATCGGCCTCGAATGTGCGCGGGCTTTGCTGGAACAGGGCTGCAAGGTCGTCCTGATCGATCGGGCCCAAGACCGGCTGGAAACCTTGTGCGAGGAGTTGGGCGAGGGCGCGCATCCGCTTGTCCTCGATCTTTTCGACGGGGCGGCGGTGTCCGACATGGTGTCGCAGATCGAGGAGCTGGCCGGGCCCCTGGACATCTTCCACGCCAATGCGGGCGCTTATGTCGGTGGGCCCGCGGCAGAAGGCGACCCGGATGTCTGGGACAAGGTTTTGAACCTCAACATCAACGCCGCCTTCCGCTGCGTACGCGCCGTGCTGCCCGGGATGATCGCGCGCAAGTCCGGTGACGTGATCTTCACCAGTTCGGTTGCCGGTGTCACCCCGGTCGTCTGGGAGCCGATCTACACTGCGTCGAAATACGCGGTGCAAGCCTTCCTGCATGCGACCAGGCGGCAGGTCAGCGAACACGGTATCCGCATGGGCGCCGTCCTTCCCGGGCCTGTGGTGACCGCTCTGCTGGACGACTGGCCGAAGGCCAAGATGGAAGAGGCGCTGGCAAACGGCTCACTCATGCAGCCGCGCGAGGTTGCCGAGGCCGTCGTCTTCATGCTGACCCGGCCCCCGGGCGTCGTGATCCGGGATCTTGTGATCCTGCCCAACAGCGTCGATCTCTGATCGCCGCCAACCGACCGGAGGAACGGCATGACCGAACAGTCAGACGGCTATCTCATCGGGATCGATGTGGGCACCGGAAGCGCGCGCGCAGGGGTGTTTACAAGACACGGCCGCATGGTCGGAACCGACAAATGCGCCATTTCGGTTCACCGCGACGGTGGCGTCATCGTCGAACAATCGGGCGAGGACATCTGGCAGGCGGTGGTCCGGGCGGTCCGCGGCGCACTGGATGCGTCGGGCGTCGCTGCCGACCTTGTTTGCGGCATCGGGATCGACGCGACCTGTTCGCTGGTTGTGCTTGGCCCGGACGGCGAAGCGCTTCCGGTCGGAGATCCCACCCAACCAGAGAACAATGTCATCGTCTGGATGGACCACCGCGCACTCGGGCAGGCGGACCGCATCAACTCAATCGGGCATCGGGTGCTCGACTATGTCGGTGGTCGCATTTCTCCGGAGATGGAGACCCCCAAGCTGCTTTGGCTCAAGGAGAACCTGCCTGAAATCTATGCCCGGGCCTGGCAGTTCATGGATCTGACTGATTTCCTGACATGGCGGGCAACGGGCGATCTTGCGCGGTCCGTGTGCACGGTAACGTGCAAGTGGACTTACATGGCGCATGAAAGGGCCTGGGATCGCAGTTATTTCGAAGCCATCGGCCTTGGTGATCTTGCAGATGAAGACTTCAAAAGGATCGGAGAAACGGTCGTCGATCCCGGTACATCGCTGGGGACGGGGCTGAGTTCACAGGCGGCAGCCGACCTTGGACTGCTACCCGGCACGGCGGTCGCGGCGGGGCTGATCGATGCCCATGCCGGTGGCATCGGCTCTGTCGGTGCGCGGGACGGTGGCGGTGCGGTCTCCAATCTCGCCTACGTTTTCGGGACGTCCTCCTGCACCATGACTACAACCCGCGATCCCGTCTTCGTGCCGGGGGTCTGGGGGCCTTATTTTTCTGCAATGGTGCCGGGTATGTGGCTCAATGAGGGTGGGCAGTCCGCCGCCGGGGCTGCGATCGACCATCTGCTCGAATTTCACCCGCACTACGCCCAAGCTCATGCCAAGGCATCGCGGGACGGACAGTCTTTGCTTGCCTGGCTGGCGCAGCGGGCTGAAACGCAGCTTGCCGGGGATCCCGATGTCGCGCGGCTGGCAGGGGCCCTTCACGTCGTGCCGGACTTTTTGGGTAACCGCGCGCCCTTCGCCGATCCGCACACGCGCGCTGTTATCGCGGGCCTTGGCATGGAGCGGGACCTCGACAGCCTTCTGGCCATCTACATTGCCGGGTTGTGCGGGATTGGCTACGGCCTGCGCCAGATCCTACGCGCCCAATCCGAAAACGGTGCCAAGGTCGATCGCGTGGTGCTGAGCGGCGGGGCCGGGAAGAGTGATATTGTCCGGCAACTCCTTGCAGATGCCGCGGGCGTCGAGCTGTCGATACCGGCCGCCGACGAGCCCGTGCTTCTCGGCTCGGCGATACTTGGCAGCGTAGCTGCCGGTATGCACGAAGACATCGAGACGGCGATGCGGGACATGTCCTCATTCGCCCAGGTGTTCCGTCCGCAAAGAGGCCTGATTGAGGACCTTCATACCGTAAGGTTTCAAGTGTTTGAGCAATTGCAATCTGTCGCTCGGCAAGCCGCTCATTCTAAGCTCCCTGAATGATCGGAAATGTAATTTCGCAGGTTGGACAACTACAACGTCCTTAGCGGGTCATCGCGCTGCGAGATAACGCAGGCTTTGATCATCTGTTTGATCGAAGATCGCTCTGTGCCGGTACCGTGGTTGCGGCAGGGTGGGCGGGGAGCCGAAGCTCGCTGCAGGCTGCACCGACGCCCGCAACGCGGACCAAGCTGCCTTTGCATAATTCCGCCCATTTTGGTTTCTAAGGTCTGGCCACATCGCATAGATTGTGTGCCCGTGCTATAACCACACACCAAGCACGCCTTCTTGGCGCAGTGATTTAGTATTGAGCAGGCGGAGACAGAGACCCATGCTGAGACGAACTTTCCTGAAAAGCTTTCTGACCGTGCAGGCGGCCGTGGCTACGAGCGGGCTGATGGCACGCCCGGCCTTCGCGAGCGACGCCTCCGGCGCCTCGGGCGGTGGCGGTGGCGGATCATCCGCCTCGGCAGCTTCTGCGCCATCCCCGGCCAGCGCCCCCTCCGCCGCGTCAGAAGCCTCTGGCCCCAGTGACGCTTCCGGGCCCTCCGGCCCGAGCGAACCCTCCGCCCCGAGCGGCGCCTCCGATCCGAGCGGCCCCGAAGGTTCGCTCGACGGCGCCGAGGCCAACAGCCCGTCGGCCCGTCGACAGCTCGTCTCGACCGTCGAGCAGGAGCTCCAGCAGGACGGTCTCGCGCCGGTCTCGCGCAGCAATCTCGCCCGCACGCTGAGGGACTTCCGCTGATGCGCTGGGGAGTGTTGCTGAGCGTGCCCGCCCTGACCTTGCTGTCTGCCTGCGCGGTCCCCGGGCCACAATACGAGTCGAGCCCCACGATCGTCACAGCGCTGGAAACGCGCCCCGACGGCTATTCAGGTGTCGTGCCCGAGACCGGGCAGCGATTCCAGATCGTCTCGACCCGTGCTTCCGACACCCGCCTCTGCAGGGTGGTGGCTATCGATAGCGGGGACCGCTTCGAGGTGGAATCCTTCTGCAAGACCAAGGGCGGCGCCTGGACCTGATCTGGGCGGCGTGACCGAGCCACAGGACCATCTCTGGCTGAAAGCGCCCGCTCTGGCGGTGTCTTTACCATGCACGCTGCCGCCGGAGCTCACCCAGCTTCTCGGCCGCACGCTCGCGGGCTGGGAAGTGGTCCCGCGCGGCGAGGCGGCGCCGTCCGAAATCGACGTGACCTGGTCCGGCGCAGGCTACCGGATCGATGCCGCGGCCTATCCCTCCGACAAGGGCTACAGCGATCTCGTCGACTGCCTGAACGAGGTGCTGATCGCGCTCGCCTTCGCGGTGACCCGGGCCGACCCGGCGCGCCAGCTCATTCATTGCGCGGGTTTCGTGCGGGAAGGGCGCGGGCACGCGATCCTTGGCACACGCAAGGCCGGCAAGTCGCTGTTGGTCGCGCGGGAGGCGGCTTGCGGCGCGCAGGTCTTCGCCGACGACCTGATGCTGTGGTCCGAGCGCGGCACATTCACCGCGCTCGGCCTGCCGGTGCGGCTTCGTCGGCCGGTGCCCGAAGACATCCTCGCGGCGCTCGGCCACCACGCGATGATCCCAGGGGCGCGGACCTGCTATCTCTCGCCTGCGGCCACGGCGCTCGCGCCCGCAGGAACGGCCCTGCCGCTCGACCGGGTCGAGACCCTGGGACCGGACCGACGCCTGCGCAAGGTCCGGTTCTACAAGGTGCAGAGCAAGATCCAGTCGCATCGCGTGCTCTGAGCTGCGCAGACGAAACAGGAGCCGGATGGTTGGGACGGCATTCCTGGCGCGAGAGTTGGCACGCGCCGTTCTTGCGCTTTCTGTGTCGATAATGCTGACCTAAAGGCTCTTGGGGTAGATTATCTTTTCGGTATCTCGACCTAGAAAAAGTGAGTTACTCGCCGGAAATTCGGACACTGACACAAGCTACGATCTGCAGTCTGCTGATCTTCGACGAGAAAGAGATCAGAAATGTCGAAACGGAAACAGCACGCACCTTCGACAAGCCAAGGAGGTTCAACATTGCGGGAAGTTGAGAAGGGCGGCACCTGGGCCAGAAAAGTTGCCGAATTCTTCCCAACGTTGCGTGCCGCGGGCCTGCGATTCCTGCCGAATTCGTCTTGATGCTGCCAGACACAAAATCAGAAAAACCGATGACTTTTCGCCTTGTTTCCTAAGGTTCCGGCCGCTACACGGGTCGGCGGAGACGTGGCCGAGTGGTCGAAGGCGCTCCCCTGCTAAGGGAGTAGGCGGGAAACCGTCTCGAGGGTTCGAATCCCTTCGTCTCCGCCACCCACATCAGCCGATAGTGTCGACTGGAATTTATCCATATTTCCCGCCG
>CAZTEV010000020.1:0-23443 GCA_964612785.1 uncultured Roseivivax sp.
TCCTGATGGCCGATTACGGCGTCGACCTCTACGGCAACGCGATCATCGTCAACACCGACTTCGCCGAAGCCAATCCCGAGGCGGTGACCGGCTTCCTGACCGCCATCGCGCAGGGCTGGCAGGCGGCCATCGACGATCCCGACGCCGCCATCGAGGCGCTGCTGAAGCGCAACCCGGCCGCCGATGCGGATCTCGAAAAGCGCCGTCTGCAACTGGCCATCGACGCCAACGTGATGACCGAATACGTGGGCGAGAACGGCATGGGCAATATCGACCCCGACCGCTTCGCCGCGGCCATCGAGCAGACCAAGACCGTCTACGAGTTCCAGAACGAACCCGATCCGGCGGCCTTCTTCGATGACAGCTATCTGCCCGCGGGCGATGTGCTGATGCTGAAGTAAGAACGACCGGGTGCCGGGCCGCGCGGTCCGGCGCCCGGATGGGCGGGCATATGGAAAATCTGATCGAAATCAAAGGTGTGCGGCACGCCTACAAGACGCAGGCCGGGCCCCTTCCGGTGCTCGACGGGCTCGACATTGCCGTTCCCGAAGGCGAATTCTGCGCCGTCGTGGGCCCGTCGGGCTGTGGCAAGTCCACGCTGACGCGGCTCGTGGCGGGGCTGATGAAGCCCGATGCGGGCGAGGTCTGGCTGCACGGCCAGAAGGTCACGAGCCCGCGCAAGACCGTGGGCATGGCCTTCCAGAACCCCGTGCTTCTGGAATGGCGCACGATCCTCGACAATGTGATCCTGCCGCTCGAGATCGTCGCGCCGTCAATGCCGCGCCGCGACCGAGTGGCCCGCGCCGAGGCGCTTCTGGAGATGGTGGGCCTGTCGGGCTTCGAGGAAAAGCGCCCCTCGGAGCTGTGGGGCGGTATGCGCCAGCCCGCCTCGCTCTGCCTGGCCATCGTGCACAAGCCCGACGTGCTGATCATGGACGAACCTTTCGGCGCGCTTGATAATTTCACCCGCGAGGATCTGTGGCAGACCATGCACGATCTGCGCGCCAAGGAGCCCTTTACCGCCGTGCTCATCACCCATGATCTGCGTGAGAGCGTTTTTCTGGGCGATCAGGTCGTGGTGCTGTCGGGCCGTCCCGCACGCACGCAATACATCCTGAACGTGGATCTGCCGCAGGATCGGACCATCGACGTGCTCTACACCCAGAAAGCGGCCGACATGCTGCATACGCTGCGCGACCAGATCAAGATCGCGCAGGGCCGCGATCCGGAGGCCGCGTGATGGACCGGTTTCAGAAAATCGCCGTGCCGGTCGGCGCCATCGTGGTCTTCCTGATCCTCTGGGAGGCGCTGGTGCGCATCAACAACTGGCCGAATTACGTCATGGCCTCGCCCTCGGACCTGCCCGCGGCCTATGCGCAATTCTGGGAGCTGTTCCTCGTGGGCGCTTGGCAGACGCTTTGGCGCACCGTGGCGGGCCTGGGCCTTGCGGTGATCTTCGGGCTGCTTCTGGGCATGATCATGGGGTTCAGCCGGATCGCGCGCGACGCGCTTTATCCGCTGCTGGTGGGCTTCAACGCGATCCCCAAGGCGACGCTGGTCCCGGTTCTGGCGCTTCTGTTCATCGGCCAGCACGATTTCAACACGGTCATGATGGCCTTCCTGATCTCGTTCTTCCCCATCGCCGTGTCCGTGGGCATTGGCCTCTCGACGCTGGAGCCGGAATATCGCGACATCCTGCGTTCGCTCGGCGCCTCGCGCTTCACGATCTTCCGCAAGATCGCGCTGCCGAAGACGCTGCCCGAGTTCTTCGGCGCGCTGAAAGTGTCGGTCACGCTGGCCTTCATCGGCACGAACCTGGTCGAGATCGTCTCGCCGCACGGGCGCGGCCTTGGTGCGCTGTTCCTGTCGGGACAGACCAATTCCAACTACCCGCTGATGTTCGCGGTGCTGATCGCGCTCGCGATCCTGGGCATCGCGCTTTATTACGCGGTCGTCGCGCTGGAGAAGACCTTCGCGGGCTGGGCCGAACGGCAATCGACCTGAGGGCAGGGCGCGGGGGGCTTCAGAAGCCCACCGCCTGGCCGTCCTTGCGCGGGTCGGAGCCTGCCGCGTAGCTGCCATCGGGCAGGCGCTGGATCAGCTGAGCACCGCCGAAGCCGAAGGCGGTGTCCGGCGTCTCCACATCGATCTCGTGGCCCAGAGCGGTCAGCGCGTCGCGCGTGGGGGCAGGCATCGCCTCTTCGCAGGCGACCTTGCGGCCCTTCACGAAGCGCCAGCGCGGGGCATCGACCGCCGATTGCACGTCCTGATCCCAGATCTGCGTGCGCAGCGTCATCTGCACATGGCCCTGCGCCTGCATCGGGCCGCCCATGACGCCGAAGCTCATCTCCGGGGCGCCGTTCTTCATCAGGAAGCCGGGAATGATCGTGTGGAAGGGGCGTTTGCCCGGTCCGACCTCGTTCTGATGGCCCTTTTCCAGCGTGAAGCCCGCGCCGCGATTCTGCAGGCTGATGCCGGTGCCCGGCACCACCACGCCCGATCCGAAGCCCGAATAATTCGACTGGATGAAGGACACCATCATGCCCGAGGAATCCGCGGCCGTCAGATAGACCGTGCCGCCCGCCTTGGGCGCGCCGGGGCCGTAATCCTGCGCCCGTTCGGTGCTGATGAGCTTGGCGCGGTCCGCCAGATAATCCGGGTCGATCAGCGCCTCGGCCGTGGGCGACGTCATGTAGGCGCGGTCGGCCACATAGGCGTGAAGATCGGCAAAGGCCAGCTTCACCGCCTCGATCTGCAGATGCAGCGCCTGCGGATCGTCCGGACCCAGATCGCGCACGCCGGTATGGGCCAGCATGCCCAGCGCCATCAGCGCGGCGATGCCCTGACCGTTGGGCGGGATCTCGTGTAGGGACAGATCGTCGAAATCGGACGAGATCGTGCCGCACCATTCGGGGCGATGCGCGGCCAGATCCTCGAGGGTCAGCGCGGCGCCATGCTTGCGCGCATCGGCCGCGATCTTTTCCGCCAGCGCGCCCTCGTAGAAATCCCGGCCATTGGTCTCGGCGATGGCGGCGAGGCTTTGCGCCTGCTCGGGATTGCGGAAGCGCGTGCCCGCCTTCGGGGCCGCGCCGCCGGGCATGAAGGCCTGGGCAAAGCCCGGCTGGTCCGACAAGAGCTCCGCACCCCGTTCCCACAGCGCGCCGATGATCGGGGAGACGATGAAGCCGCCCTCGGCATAGGCCGTTGCGGGCGCCAGAAGCGTCGGCAGGTCGAACCTCGCGAAGCGGTCTGCCAGCGCGGCCCAGGCGGCGACGGCGCCGGGCACGGTCACGCTTTCCCAGCCGCGGAAGGGGATTTCGGACTGGCCCGCGAACCGCTCGGGCGTCCAGGCCGCGGGCGCCGCGCCCGAGGAGTTGAGCCCGTGCAGCTCCTTGCCGTCCCACAGGATGCAGAACGCATCGGAGCCGAGCCCGTTGCCCGTGGGCTCCACAACCGTCAGCGTGGCCGCCGCGGCGATGGCCGCATCGACGGCATTGCCGCCCTTGGCGAGCATCGACAGACCCGCCTGCGCGGCCAGGGGATGAGAGGTGGAAACCACGTTTCCGGCCAGCACCGGCGAGCGGCGGGAGGCATAGAGGGCGTCATGGCGCATCAGCATCAGGCAGCGTCCTTCGCGTCTTCTTGTTGTGTCTTTCGGGATTTCAGGATGCCGCGCACGGCCCAGGCCACGGACAGGACGGCGGCCACGAGGAACAGAAGGCTGACGGGCCGCGTCACGAAGAGCGTCCAGTCGGTATCCGTCATCAGCGCGCGGCGCAGGTTTGTCTCGGCGATGGGGCCCAGGATCACGCCCAGCACCAGGGGCGCCAGCGGATAATCGAGCGCCTTCAGCGCATAGCCGAACAGGCCGATGGCGCCGAGGAGGTAGAGGTCCGTGACCCGGTTGTTGAGCGCGAAAGAGCCCACCACACAGCAGACCAGCACGACAGGCACGACGACCCATTTCGGCACCTCGGCCACGCGCAGGAAGGCGCGCATCGACAGCACGCAGACCACCAGCATCATCAGGCTGGAGACGGCCATGGCGAGGAACATGCCGTACACCAGATCGGCATTGTCCATGATGAGACGCGGGCCCACGGAGATGCCGTGCACCATGAGCGAGGCCATCAGGATCGCATCGACCGCGGAGCCGGGGATGCCGAGCGCGATCAGCGGGATAAGCCCGCCGCCTGCGGTCGCGGAATTCCCCGCCTCGGAGGCCACGACGCCGTCCGTGATGCCCGTGCCGAATTTCTCGGGCGTCTTGGAGCTGCGCTTGGCCTGGTCATAGGCCACGAGGTTGGCGATGGAGCCGCCGGCCCCTGGCAGCGCGCCGATGGCGACGCCCACGATGGAGGACCGGATCAGGTTCACCGGGCGCATCAGCACCTCGCGCATCACCGCCCAGGTCTTGAAGTCGATCTCGCCCTGCACGAGCTTTTCGCCGGTCTTGATGGCCTTGGCATCTTCAACCTCGGAGGCCAGCTGCGAGATCGCGAAAATGCCGATCAGCACGATCAGGAAGGGCAGGCCCGCGGCCAGCAGCTCGAACCCCATATCGAAGCGCGGGCGGCCCAGGATCGGGTCGGTGCCGATGGTGGCGATGGCAAGACCGATGAGCGCCGCGATCAGCCCGCGTTGCAGCGAATGGCCGACCAGGGAGGCCACGATGGTCAGCGCGAAGACGATGAGCGAGAAATATTCCCAAGGCCCGAGCTTCACCGCGAAGATCGCAAGCGGCGGCGCTGCCACGATCAGCACGGCGGTCGAAATCAGCGTACCGAAGAAGGACGCCCAGACCCCGATGGACAGCGCGCGCCCGGGCTCGCCCTTGCGCGACATCGGGAAGGCGTCGAAGGTCGTGGCGACCGAGGACGGCGTGCCGGGAATGCCCAGCAGCGCCGCGGAAATCAGACCGCCCGTATAGCCGCCCACATAGACGGACAGCATCACCGCGATGCCCTGCAGGGGCTCCATCGTGAAGGTCAGGGGCAGCGTCAGCACGATCGCCATGGTGACGGTGAAGCCCGGGATCGCGGCGGCGACGATGCCCGCGATGGAACCTGCCAGCATCATCAGAAGCGTGACAGGCGACAGCACCTCGGAGGCACCGAGAAGGAAGGCGTCCATGGATCAGCTCCCGCGCGGAAGGAAGACGTTGAACACCTCGGCGAACAGCCAGTTCAAGCCGAAGGAGAAGAGGATCGACAGGGCGACCGCAAGAGCGATGGCCGTGCGGGTCTTGGGCGACAGAACGATCTGCAGCACCAGAAGAAACCCAAGCGTTGCAATCGGATAGCCGATGACCGGCATCGCCCCGAGATACACCGCAAGGCAGCCGAAGACCGCGAAGACCAGGCGGCGTTCCACGGCCCAGCCCGTGATGCGGGCGGCAAAGCGGCCATAGGCGGATGCGGGCAGGCTGCGGACCGAGCCCACGATGGCGATGAGCAGGAGCAGCATCAGAACGCCGTGCACCAGCATCGGGAAGGCGCCTGCACCCAGCACCTCGAAGCGGGATGTGGGGATCAGACGAGCCTCGAGGAACAATCCCGCCGAGGCCGCCAGCAGCGCGACATAGGAGAGGAGGCGGGCAACCTCGCCCGCCTCCTCCGCATCATATGTGGTGGCCTCTTGGCTCACGGTGCGATCACCTCTGCCAGACGCTCGACCGTGTCCGAGAGGTTGGACAGGTAGGTGGTGTAATCCTCGCGGCCGCGGAAGGCGACGGAGGCCCCGGCATTATTAATCTGCTCGATGAAGGTGGCGTCCTGCGACAGCTCCATCAGGGCCTGTTCAAGCGTGGCCTGCGCTTCATCGGGCGCGCCTGCGGGCATCACGATGCCGCGGGTGATCGACAGGTCGAGATCCGAGCCCAGTTCCATGAAGGTGGGCACGTCCGGGGTCTGCTCCATCCGCTCGGTCGCACCGGTGGCGAGGAAGACCAGATCGCCGTTCTCGACGAATTGCAGCGACGAGGAGATGTCGCCGATGGCAAGATCGAGATTGCCGCCCACCAGCGCGCGGATCCGCTCGCCCGTGCCCTCATAGCCCACATAGCGCCAATCGAGGTCATAGGCCTCGGCGATCATGGCCGCGTGCACATGGGGCACACCGCCCAGCGTGACGCCGATGGTCAGCTCGCCGGGATTGGCCTGGGCGTATTCGACAAGGCCCTCGAACGTGTCGAAGGGCTGATCGGAGGCCGCGACGAGGTATTGCGGCGACGCGGTCATCAGCGCGATCGGATCGAAATCGTTCCACTGCAGCTCGGTCAGGCCGGTCGCGGTCGCGGCCAGAAGGCCCTCATGCACCTGGGAGATCGTGTAGCCGTCGGCCGCGCGGCGCGAGGCTTCGGTCAGGCCCACGGTGCCGCCGACGCCGGGCATGTTGATGACCGGCATCTCGACGCCGAGATAGGGCGTCACGTTGTTGGCCACGATCCGCATCAGCGTGTCGCTGCCCCCGCCGGGCGACCAGGGCACGATGAATTCGACCGGGCGTTCGGGGTAATCTTGGGCGAGGGCGGGCGTGGACAGCGCAGCGGCTGCCAGTCCGAGACCCGCGGCGATCCGTGTGAGCACGTTCATGCGAAAACTCCATGTTCTGGGCGATTCTCCGGCACCGGGCCGGGACGCCCCAACGGCTAGGACGTAAGAAATCCTTATGAAAGCGAATTTTCTTTGGGCTTTTCTGAAGCATTTCTTAATATGCGCGTATGGACCTTCGACAATTGCAAACCCTCGTTGCGGTTTCCGACACCGGCAGCTTCGCCGCCGCGGCGCGGCTCGTGAACCTGACGGCTTCAGCAGTAAGCCAGCAAATTCAATCGCTTGAGGCAGAGATGGGCGTGCAGCTCTTCGATCGCAGCAAGCGGCCCCCGCAGCTCAATGCCAAGGGCGAGGAATTCGTGCGGGCCGCCCGCAACGTGGTGCAGACCATGACCGAGGCGCGGGTGGCCCTGTCGGGGGGGCGCACGTCGGGCGTGCTTAAATTCGGGGCCATTCGCACAGTTTCTACGCGGTTCGTGCCCGCCGCCTTCGCGGAAATGCGCCGCGTCTACCCCGATCTGGCCTTCCATCTGACCGTGGGCCTGTCCGAAGGTCTGATGTCGGATGTGCGGGCGGGGCGGCTAGATGCGGCGCTGGTGGCCGAACATGTGGGCGTGCCTGCAAGCCTGTCCTGGCATCCGGTGATCGAGGAGCCGCTGGTGCTTGTCGGTCCGCCGGGCACGGAAAGCGAGGATGAGACCGCGTTGATGCGGCGCCTGCCGTTCATCCGCTACGAGACCGATGTGCCGCTGGCCCGCCAGATCGGCACGGAGCTGTCGCGCATGGCCATCGTCCCGCGCGAGGTGGCGGTCGCCAACACGATGCCCGCCGTGGTGGGCATGGTGGAGGCCGGGCTCGGCATCGCGATCGTGCCGCGCATCGCCTATCTCGACGCGCAGCCGGGCAAGCTGGCCGTGCGGCCCTTCGGGCGGGGGCTGATTTCGCGCAGGCTGGGGCTCGTGCATCGTCAGGTCTCCGCCCGCTCGAAAACGCTTGGCACGTTGCGGCAGATCCTGTCCCAGCAGGGCGCGGCCTTCGACACCCAGGGGGCAGAGGCGGCTTTGGGCTAGGCCGATGGCACGGCGCGCCCTAGGCTGGCGCGGCAACAGGGGGGATGCGATGGGACAGCGGAAAACGGTCGTGGCGTGCGTGCTGCTGGGCCTTGTGGCCGGGCAGACGGTGTGGGCCCAGGACAGCGCGGCGCGGGCGATGGCGGGCGATTTCGACGCGGAGGGCCGCATTTCCTGCGTGCAGCGTGACGGCCTGCCGATGGGACAGTGCCGCGCCCAGGTGGCCCGCGGGGCAGAGGGGGCGGCGCATGTGCGCGTGACCTTCGAGAACGATTTCAGCCGTCTCCTGTCCTTCGAGGACGGGGCCTTTCTGCGCGGCAATACCACCATGTCGGGGGTGGGGCGGGATGTGGCGTGGCGGCTCGAGGGGGGCACGTTCTACATCCGCGTCGACGATCAGCATTTTGAGCTGCCGCAGACGCTGGTCTTCGGCGAATAGACCGCCTGATACGAGATGCGCCGCCCGAAGGCGGCGCATCCGTTGCTTATCGGAAAGCGATCACATGCCGTCCGGGGTCAGCTTGTGGATCTGGCCTTCGTCCACGGCGGTGTAGAGGCTGCCATCGGGGCCCAGCACGACCGAGCGGAAGCGCGCGGAATCCATGGGCAGCGTCATTTCGGTCACGTCAACGACCTCGAGATTGTCATCAAGCTCGATCACGTCGATGCGCTGGCCGATGGGCGTGCCGCCGAAGCCGATGCCCATGATGCCGACGACCATCGCGCCGTCCCAGCTGCCCCACTGCTCACCCTCGAGGAAGGCGGCGGAGGAGGTGCCCTGCGACCAGCCATTGTTGTTCCAGATCGGCGGCATGGCGTCGGGATAGGTCTCGAGATCGGTCATCGGCATGAAGGCCGCGCGTTCCCAGCGATTCATGCCGTCCATCTGGTTCGGGCTGTAGCCGCAATAATCGTCCGGGCAGTCGCCACGGCCCGCCATGTTCGGGCGCGGATCCCAACCGGCATTGCCGCCGTTCTGCAGAACCGTGATTTCGTCCGAATGCCAGGGGCCGTGCTCGGCCGCGATGGGCGTGCCCGTTTCGGGATGGAAGGCGATGCCCTGCACGTTGCGGTGCCCGTAGGTGAAGGTCCGCTTGTCGAAGCCCTCAGGCGGGTTGTTGTCCGGATGGGCGTTGCCATCGGTGTCGATGCGGATGACCTTGGAGCCCATCATGGTGGGGCTTTGGGGGATTTCCTCGTTGTGGTTGTCGCCGGTGGTCAGCCACAGCGCGCCTGTATCGTCAAAGCGCACGCGCCCGCCGTTATGGGCGCCCGGCCCGCCGAACGGGTGGTCCGAGGCTTCCATCTTGTAGGGCACGTCATCGACGATATCGGTGCGGTTCGACACGGAGGTGAAATCCTCCGACAGCTCGAAGCGCATCAGCCGGTTGGTGTGCGGGTCGGACATGTTCGACGTCGAATAGACGTAGATCCGGCGGTTTTCGGCAAAGTTCGGATCGAAGGCGACGCCCATCATGCCGGCCTGGCCTTCGCAGAAGAGATCGGCGCCGTTCGAGGCGTAGCCCTCGGTCTCGCCCACGCCGTAAAGCGCGTTGACGGTGCCGTCGGGCATCCGCACCGACAGGCCCTTACATTTCTCGGTGAACAGCATCGTGCCGTCATCGAGGAAGGCCATGTCCCACGGGCTTTCGAGGTTGTCGAGAACGACCTCATGCGCGAGTGCGGTGGTGTTCATGCCGGTCTGCGCAACCGCCGGGCTGGCCAGCAGGGCTGCCCCGGTCAGAAGCGTCGCGAGCACACCCGCACCCGGCTTTTTGGAATGACGAACCATGTTTTCCTCCCTGAAAGTATGGTCTCCGGAGACGCCCGATCGTCACGCGCAGTGACGTAGGGTCAGCCGGGAATTCGAGCCTAGGCGCGCAGGGCGCGGGACATCAAGCGTTTTTCAGGCCGCGACCGGATGCCGCAGAAGGAAGGGCGGTTTTGCAGGAATGAAAAGTCTATAAGAAATTGAAATAAATGGGAATATGCTGCGCTGCCGCAAATCGCGCGACCGCTGAGCGGGATTGCGCGGCCCTGACGGACCGCGCATCGCGATCATTCGAAGGCCGTGGTCACATAGACCGCGATGGAGGTGATCTCATCATCCGAGAGACGCTTGGCGTGGGGGATCATCAGCGCCGAATTGGGGCCGATCTTCTCGCCCGCGCGGTAGGCGTTCAGCCGCTCCACGAGGTAGTCGACCTCCTTGTCGTTCAGCTTGGGATAGCTCGCCATGCCCTGTGCCTTGGGCCCATGGCAGTTCTTGCAGACCGCCTGGTAGATCTCCTCTCCGGCGGCGGGATCCTGCGCGACGGCAGGGACGGCGGCGAGGCCTGACAGGCAAAGGGCGGCACTGGCTGCGATAAGGCGAGACTGAAACGCCATGAGCGAAGTCCTTTCAAGATCGGGCGCCGGACCCCGGCCCGGCGCGATGTATGTGAAGGCCGGTCCCTCCTCGAACCGGGCGCCATATTGCTACGCGATCGCGCCCGGGGCGCAAGGGGCGACGAAAGAGGCGCCGCTCTTGCAGGAATGCGCAGGCCCTGCTTTGTGAGGGCCTCGGGCGATCCGCGCCCGTGGGAGCCCCGGATCATGCTGTCCTATACGCGATATGCCATTTACGATCTGCCCGATGGTCCCCTGGGCGATTTCGGGGCCCGGTGGTTGGGCTGGGATGCGCGGCGCGGGCAGAATGCGCCGCTCCACGATCCGGCCTTTGCCGCGTTGGTCGCGCGGCCTGCGACATACGGGCTGCATGCGACGCTGAAGCCGCCTTTCGCGCTGGCGCCCGGCCTTACGCCCGAGGCTTTGCAGATGGCCGTGGCCGATCTGGCCGCCCGCACGGCGCCTGCACTGGTCCCGGGTCTCGATCTGGTCCGTCTTGGCCGGTTTCTTGCGCTTGTCGCGGCAGGCGATGCATCGGGCATCGATCGGATCGCGGCGGCCTGCGTCACCGAGCTGGACGCGTTCCGTGCGCCCCTGACGCCCGCGGAGCGCGCGCGCAAGCTTGCGCCGCAGATGTCCGATGCGAAGGTCCGGCTTCTGGAGCGCTGGGGCTATCCGCATGTGCTGGAGGCGTTCCGCTACCACATCACCCTGACCGGCAAGGCAGATCGCGCCACGCTGGAGTCCGCCAAAGCGGCGCTGGCGCGGCATCTGCCACGTCTGACGTCGCCTTTCGCGCTGGATGCTCTCACGCTTCTGGGCGAACGCCCCGACGGTCGGTTCGAGGCGATCGCGCGGTATCCGCTGACCGGCTGAGCTTCAGAACATCATGCAATCGGCGCCGGGGGACAGGGGCTCCGCGCCCTCGGGCAGGGTCGGGACGTAATCGAAGCTCGCGATTTTCGCGCCGCTGTCGAAGGCCACGAACAATTCGCCCGATCCGGGCCGGATCGCGATGCCCTCGGGGTCGATACCGTAGGGGACCAGCGACACGGTGCCCAGAAGCGTGCCCGCCGCGTCGAACTCGTAAAGCGCGTTGGAGCCTTCCCAATCGTCCACGATCAGCAGATGCCCGGTGCGCGGGTCGCGCGCGATGCCTTGGGCCTCCGACAGGGGCGGGTTCAACGTCATCGTGTCGATCCGCTCCAGCACCTCGCCCTCGGGCGAGAGCCAGGACAGGTATTCGGGATCGTCCTCCACGGTGATCAACCGCCCGTCGGCATCGACCGCGATGCCCTCGGTATCGGCCCAGCCGCTGCTGATACGGAAGGGCGCAGCCAGCGCATTGCCGGACTTGTCGAGCCGTTGGAACAGCCCCAGCCCGTCCGCCACGATCAGGTCGTTGCCTTCAAGCGAGATTGCCTTGATCCGGCTCAGATCCGACGAGATGCGGCGCAGTTCCTCGCCCTGAAGGGTAACGAGGATCGCCTCCGGCCCCTCATTCGCGATCCAGAGACCGCAGAAGGTCGGGTCGTAATCGAGGCTCGCAGGCCGGTTCAGCGCGTAATTGCCCGTAAGCGTGATCTCGAGCGCCAGAACGGGCTGTGCGCAAAGCGCGCAGGCAAAAGCCAGTGTGAAGCGCATGGGTCAGGACCTCGCGGCGGTGTCTGCGGGAGAGGTAGCGCTGCGCGGCGCGGGGCCAAATCGGGCACGAAGCGGGAGTGAAGCAAAGAAAACGGCCGGTCTGCTGGGAGGAGGTAGCAGACCGACCGCTCTAACCCTCAAGCGCCAAGGGAGGAGAAAAAGGCGCTCGGAGTGCCCGTCCGGTGCACCGCAATGCGGGCGCCCGAGGCGGCGCCAGGACGCGCGCATTGCGCCCCGACACCTCCGAACCTAAACCCGAGTCGCATTCTTGCAAGCGCTGCGTTGCAGAAACTCGCATTAAAAATGCTGCGCATGCGAAAAGGCTGAAAAAATACGCGCTGCGCGATGAATTCAGGGCAGATCTGACGCATCGCGGCGCTGTAAACCGGTCTCGCCTCCGGGTGATATCGCTGCGCTGCGGCGCGCCCCGAGGCGCCGAGGGGCGCCTCGCATTGACTTGCCGGGCGGAAAAACCGACACAAAACCTTCATATGACACCGGCCGGGCCCTCCGCTATGGGCCTGGGCCAACAGGCCGCCCGGCGCGGCGCGGAAGAGGGGCGAGAGAGATGAAGATTGCGGTACTCGGCGGCGACGGTTTCTGCGGCTGGCCCACGGCCCTGCACCTGTCCGAGCAAGGGCACGACATCCACATCATCGACAACCTGTCGCGGCGCTGGATCGACACGGAACTGGGCGTCCAATCGCTGACGCCGATGGACAGCATACAGGAACGCTGCCGTATCTGGAAACAGGAGACGGGCCGCGTCCTGCATTTCCACCTTCTGGATCTGGCCAAGGAATACCAGCGCCTGCGTCAATGGCTCGAGGCGGAGCGCCCCGACGCGATCATCCATTTCGCCGAACAGCGCGCGGCGCCCTATTCGATGAAGTCGGACCGGCACAAGACCTACACGGTCAACAACAATGTCAGCGCCACGCATAACCTGCTGACCGCCATGGTCGAGACGGGCATCGACGCGCATCTGGTGCACCTGGGCACGATGGGCGTCTATGGCTATTCCTCCGTAGGCGCGCCGATCCCCGAGGGCTATCTGGACATCGAGATCGACACGCCCACCGGCAAGAAGGCGCAGGAGATCCTCTATCCCACGCGGCCCGGCTCGGTCTATCACATGACCAAGTCGCTCGATCAGATCCTGTTCCAGTTCTATGCGCAGAATGACGGGCTTCGGATCACCGATCTGCATCAGGGCATCGTCTGGGGCACCCATACCGAACAGACGCGGCGGCATCCGCAGCTGATCAATCGGTTCGATTACGACGGCGATTACGGCACGGTGCTGAACCGCTTCCTGATCCAGGCGGCGATCGATTATCCGCTGACGGTGCATGGATCGGGCGGGCAGACGCGCGCCTTCATCCATATCCAGGACACGGTGCGCTGCATCGCGCTGGCGCTCTCGGATGCGCCCGAGGCGGGCGACCGGGTGAAGATCTTCAACCAGATGACCGAAACCCACCGGGTGCGCGATCTGGCCGAGCTGGTGGCCAAGAAAACCGGTGCCAAGATCGCCTATCTGCCGAACCCGCGCAAGGAAGCCGCCGAGAACGACCTGATCGTGAAGAACGATCAGTTTCTGGCGCTGGGCCTCGATCCCACCACCCTGGAAGAGGGGCTTCTCGACGAGGTGGTGGAGGTCGCGCGCAAATTCGCCCATCGCATCGACCGGACCCGCGTGCCTGCGGTCAGCGCCTGGACCAAGGATCTGGCCAGCCGCGTGGAAAAAGACCCCGAAAGCAGCCGCATCAAATCCGTCTCATGAGCCGTTGCGCCTACGTCACCCTGGTGACGAACGACGATTTCGCGCTGGGGGCGCGGGCGCTTCTGCGCTCGCTTCGGCTGTCCGGGACCGAGGCCGATCTGGTTGTGATGCATACGGGCGGCGTGTCGGATGCGGCGCTTGAGACGCTTGCGCATCCCGGCACGCATCTGACGCCCATCGACCTGTTGCCCACATCGGACGCCTTCAACGCCCGTCATGCCCGCAAGGCCCTGCACGAGGCCGCGCCCTTTGCGAAGGGCAACAAGCCCGCCTTTCACACGCCGCTCGACAATTTCGCGAAGCTGCGTCTGTGGCAGCTGCCCTATGAGCGGGTCGTGTTCCTCGATGCCGATACGCTGGTGCTGCGCAATCTCGACAAGCTGTTCGACTACCCGGAATTCTGCGCCGCGCCCAATGTCTATGAGGGCTTGGGCGATTTTCACCGGATGAATTCGGGCGTCTTCACCGCGCGGCCCGACCCCGCGACCTTTGACGCGATGCTGGCGCGGCTTGATGTGCCGGACATGTTCTGGCGGCGGACCGATCAGACCTTCCTGCAGGACTTCTTTCCCGATTGGCACGGGCTGCCCGTCTTCATGAACATGCTGCAATATGTGTGGTTCAACCTGCCGGAGCTGTGGCGCTGGTCGGACATCCACGTGCTTCATTTCCAATACGAAAAGCCGTGGCAGGACCATGACAAGGCGGCCCGGTTGGCCCCCCTGATCGATCTGTGGCGCGCCTATGCGGGCGAGGGGCCGGTGCCCGAGATCGCAAGCCTGCCGGATCCCGCATGAAGATCGCGCTGACGGGCAGCACGGGCCTTGTCGGGCGCTTCATCGCAGGGGAAATCCGCGCGGCGGGCGACGATCTCCTGCCCCTGTCGCGGCCCGATTACAGCCTTGGGGACGCGCCCGACCTGTCAGGCTGTGACGCGCTGATCCATTGCGCCTTTTCCCATGTGCCGGGCCGCTACCGCGGCGGCGAAGGGGACGACCCGGAGGGCTTTCGTCGGGCCAATCTGGACGGCTCGCTGCGGCTGTTCGAGGCGGCGCGCGCCGCGGGTGTGGGCCGCGTTCTCTTTCTCAGCACGCGCGCGGTCTATGGCGATTACACGCCCGGCACGTCCCTGACCGAAGACCTGCCGCCGCGCCCCGACACGCTTTATGGAGAGGTGAAATGGCAGGCGGAACAGGCGCTTGCGGCGATGCACGGCCCCGGTTTCGCCACCGCATCCATCCGCGCGACGGGCATCTTCGGGCCGGGGCGGGATCACAAATGGACGGGCCTTTTCCGCGACTTCCTGGCCGCGCGGCAGATTCCGCAGCGTCGGGGCACCGAATTGCACGGCGCGGATCTGGCCGCGGCCCTGCGCCTGCTTCTCGGCAATGACGCGACCGGGCCCTTCAATGCCTCGGACATCCTGCTCGACCGGCACGACCTGCTGAGCCGCGTTGCGCGGCTGACGGGGGCACCGGTCACACCGCCAGAGCCCAGCGATGCGCCCGTATCTGAGATGCGCTGCGACCGTCTGAGCGCGCTGGGCTGGCAGCCGCGCGGTATGGCCGGGCTCGATGCCGCGCTGCCCGACATGATCGGGCAGGCGCAGCTGGGCTAGGCTATTCCGCCGGGGTCACCTCGCCCCGGGCCGTGTCCGCCTCTGGCGCCTTCTCCGGCTCCTTGTCCGATTGCATCAGGTCATACAGCACCGGTGTCAGGAACAGCGTCAGGATCGAGGCCACCAAAAAGCCGCCGATGATGACGATACCGATGGAGAACCTGCTTTCCGCGCCAGCGCCCGAGGAAAAGACCAGCGGCACCGCGCCCAGCACGGTCGACAGAACCGTCATCAGGATCGGACGCAGACGCACCGTGGCGGCCTCGATCACCGCGTCGCGGACGCTCGCGCCGTCCTCGCGCAGCTGGTTCGCGAACTCGACGATCAGAATGCCGTTCTTGGCCATCAGCCCGATCAGCATGACCATGCCGACCTGGCTGTAGATGTTCACCGCCTCGCCCAGCAGAAACAGCGTCAGAAGCGCGCCCGCCACCGCAAGCGGCACCGACAGAAGGATCACCACAGGCTGCACGAAGCTTTCGAACTGCGCGGCCAGCACGAGGAACACGATCAGAAGCGCCAGGCCGAAGGTCACGAAGATCCCGCCCGAGGTTTCCTGGAACTGCTCTGCCTGACCCGAGAAGACGATGCCCATCTGAGCGGGCTGTGCGTCGGCCAGACGTTCGACCTCGGCGATGGCCTGGCCCAGATCGACACCGGTCGCGAGCGAGGCGCTGATTTCGACCGCGGGCTGGCGGTTCAGCCGGTTGAAGGCCGCGACCGAGGCGCGGCGGTCAAGCTCGACCAGCCCGTCCAGAGGCACCAGCTCGCCGCTTTTCGTGCGGATGTTGAGCCCGCGCAGGTTGTCCGTGGTCGCGCGCAGATCCTCGGGCGCCTGCAGGATCACCGGATATTGCCGGTCGTCGCGGATGAATTCCGTGACCTCGGCGGAGGCGAAGAAGGTCCGCACCGAATCCGAGATCGCGCGCGCATCGACGCCGATGCCCCGTGCCAGATCGCGGTTCACGCGGATGTCGAAGCCCGGCGTGTTGACCTCGTAGGAGCGGCGCACGCCGGTCAGCAAATCGCTGTTGCGCATCGCCTCTTCCATATTGGCCGACCATTCCGCCGCCTGTTCGAAGCTGGGCGCGGTCACGGTCAGGGACAGTCCCGAGCCCGATCCCGCATTCAGCCCCGAAGGCGCGAAAGAGCGCACGCTTGCCAGCGTGATCTGCCCGAAGGCCGGGCGCAATTCGCCCACCACGTCGCGCGGTCCCACCTCGCGCGCGTCCCAGGGCGACATGATCGCGACGACAAAGGCGCGGCCCGTCTCGCCGTATTGGCCGACGATGGCGATCACGTCATCGACGATGCCCTCTTCGCGATAGGGCTCGATCAGGTCTTCGACCTGAGACACGGCCTCGTTCGTCAACCCGAGGGCAGAGCCCGCAGGCGCGGAGATCGAGACGAAGAAGATTCCACGATCCTCCTGCGGGGTCAGCTGCGAGGGCAGGTTCTGATACAGCGTCCAGGACATGCCGGTCATCAGGGCTGCAACGCCCACCACCAGCACGGGCATGCGGATCGCCCGGGTCAGAAGCGCGCGATAGCCGCGCGACATGCCATCCGTCACGCGCTTGACGAGGCGTGCGAAGCGGCTGTCGTTCATACCGGGCTTCAGCACGCGCGCCGCGATCACCGGACAGAGCGACAGCGCCACGAAAGAGGACAGCGCCACTGCGATGGCGAGGGTCACGCCGAATTCGGAAAAGAGCTTGCCGATCTCGCCCTGCAGGAAGGACAGCGGCACGAAGACCGCGATCAGCGTGGCAGAGGTGGAAATCACCGCGAAGAACACCTGGTTCGCGCCCTTGCGCGCGGCCTCCTTGGGATCGTCGCCTTCCTCCACGCGCCGCTCGATGTTCTCCAGCACGACGATCGCGTCATCGACCACGAGGCCAATGGCCAGGATCAGCGCGAAAAGGGTCAGGATGTTGATCGAAAAGCCCGCAACCGCGATGCCCGCGCAGGCGCCCAGAAGGGCGATGGGGATCGTGACCGCAGGCACGATGGTCGCCCGAAGCGAGGTCAGGAACAGGAAGATGACCGTGACCACGATAGCGACCGCGATCAGCAGGGTCATCAGCACCTGCTCGATCGAGTTCTGGATGAAATCGGCATCATCGCTGGTGACCTGCAAATCGGTGCCCCGCGGCAGGTCTTCGCGGATGGCGGCCACTTCGGCGTTGATCGCCTGCGAGATCGACAGCGTGTTGGCCGAGGATTGCCGCAGAACGCCCAGCCCGATGGCCGTTGCCCCATTGGCGCGAAACTCGGAATCGTCGCTTTCCGTGCCGAGTGCGATCCGGGCCACATCGCCCAGCCGCACCGGAAAGCCGCCAGCATCGCGCAGGATCAGGTTTTCGAAATCCGCAGCACTCGACAGCCGTGTCTCGGTACGCAGAAGATAGGTGCGCGAGGCGCTTTCGATCTGGCCCGCTGGCAGTTCGAGGTTGTTGTCGCGCAGCGCCGCTGACACCTCGTTCACGGTGATGTCGCGCGCGGCCATGGCATCGGGATCGAGCCAGATCCGCATCGCATAGGGTCGGTCGCCATAGATGTTGACGGCGGCCACCCCGCCCAGCGTCTCCATCCGGTCTGTGACGAAGCGGTCGGCGTAATCGGTCAGCTCGGTCGCCGACATCCGGTCCGAGGTCATTGTCATCCAGATGATCGGATCGCCCTGGCTGTCGTTCTTCGCGACCTGCGGCTCATCGGCGGCGGCGGGCAATTCGGCGGCCACCGATTGCACTGCGGCGCGCACATCCGAGGCGGCCGCGTCGATGTCGCGGCTCTGGTTGAAGGTGATGACCGTGCGCGCGCCGCCAAGCTCGGCCTCGGTGGACATCCGGTCGATGCCCGCTACGGTGGAAATGGCGCCCTCGATGACCGACGTGATCTCGGAATCGACGACGCCGGGGCCTGCGCCCGTGTAATTCACGCTGACGGTGACCTCTGCCGTGGAGGTATCGGGCAGCTCGCGCACGGGCATGCGCATCAGCCCGGCGATCCCCAGGATCACGATCATGATCGACATGACCGTGGCCAGGACCGGACGCTTGAGGCACAGATCGGAAAGGGTCATTGCAGGGCCTCGTCGTTTGCGTCCTCTGCGATCTCGACGGGCGCGCCGTCGCGCAGGCTGTCCCAGCCGGTCACGACGATGCGGTCGCCTGCGGACAGGCCGTCGCGGATAACGGTTCGCTCTCCGAGAGAGCCGCCAAGTGCCACCTCGCGGCGCGTGGCCTGACCGTCCTCGACGGCATAGACGAAGGTCGTCTCGCCTTCCGAGATGATGGCGTCGTCGGGCAGGGTCAGACCGTCATCCGTGCCGAAGACGAGCCGCGTGCGGGCAAACATACCGCCTGTCAGGCGCTGATCGGGATTGTCGATCTCGGCGCGGATGTCGAAGCTGCGGCTCTCGGCCGAGATGGCGCTGTCGCGCACGGTCACGACGCCCTCGAACGTCGCGTCGGGATAGGCGGGTACGCTCAGCGTGATCGTCTGGCCGGGGCGGACGCGGTCGTAGTAGCGTTCCGGCAGGGCCACGCGGACCTGCACCACCGACAGGTCCGACAGGCGCGCAACGGGCGTCTCGGGCGTGATCCAGGCGCCGGGATCGAGGTCGATCAGGCCCAACGTGCCCGCGAAGGGCGCCGCGATCCTGCGGTCGGCCAGCGCGGCCTCGGCGCGGGTCACATCGCTTTGCGCCCGGTTGAACGCGGCGCGCGCCTCTTCGAGCCGGGCCTCCGCGGCGGTGTTGGACGCGGCCAGCGCCTCGACCCGCTCGAAGCTCTGCCGTGCCTCGGACAGGCTCGCCTCCGCGCTTTGCAATGCGGCGCGTTCGCTGTCGGCATCGAGCTGCAGGATCAGATCGCCCTCCGCGACAGTGCTGCCCGCACGGGCGGCAACCTCCGCCACGCGGCCCGCGCTGGCTGCGCGCAGCTCCACCTCGCGCACGGGCATGATCGTGCCCACGGCCGTCACCGCGTCCTCGACGGGCCGCGTTTCGGGTTGGGTCACGCCCACACGGGTCGTGCGCGGCCCGTCGCTGCGCGGCTGGCTGGCCTCACTGCTGCTCGACAGAAGAAATTCGGTCCCGAAAAGGCCCGCAGCGCCGAAGGCTGCGATGGTCAATATGCCGGCACAGGCTTTCAGGAAGCGTGTCATGGCCGTGTCTCCAAATTATTGTGCGCGCTGCGCGCTGAACTGCCTGGCCCGCAAGGCTGGGGCGCGCCTTTGGGCGCTGTCGGTGCGGGCAGGGGCGCGGGATCGTGAGGGTCTGAATGCGCCCGGTGAAGTCACAAATAAATGCGCCCGGGCGGGGCCGGTTCCCCGATCCCATGCGCGGCGATTGCGCGCAGCTGCACAGGAATGTGCGGAACGACCTGCCGCTCAGCGGTGTCCGACCCAGCCCCGATCGTCGGTAAAGGCGCGTCCCTCCGCGATCGTGACCTCGGCGTAATCGGAGGGCAGATCGTCGAGCGGGCTTAGGGGGAAAGGCGCGGCCGCCAGCAGGATATTCGCGCGGCCGCGCCCGCTGACCGGCCCCTCAATGGCGCGCACGAAGGGGTAGAGATCGCTGAGGATCGCGTGCATCCCGCGCGCAAGCCGTCCACCGGGCGCGTCGATCAGGTTCACATAGACCGGGCCGCGCGTGATGGCGCGCAGACGCGCATAGGTTTCCCGCGTGGCCAGATGGGCCGGAACCGAGCCCGAGGAGAACGCATCCATCACCGCCGCATCGAACCGCTCGGTCGTTTCGTTGATGAAGACCCGCCCGTCCGCGTGCACGATCCCGAGGCGGTCCTGATCGCCTGTGGTCGCAAGCGGGATCCCGGCGCTGTATCCCGTGCGCGCGATGATGTCGGCGGCATGGGGCAGGTGGTCGGTGACGACCCGCGTGACCAGAGGGTCGATCTCGACCGCCACGGCGCGCGCCTGCTCGTCGCGCGCGATCAGGCGCGCGGGCAGTGTATAGCCGCCCCCGCCGATGAACAGGACGCGCGCGCCCTGCAGCAGGTCGGCCCGCATCCGATCCTCGATCCAGCGTGTGTAGGGCATGGCCATGGGCGGCAGGTCTGCTGCTGGTGCCTCCCCGGGGCTGGTCCGCTCCGCCGCCTGAAGGGTCCGGTCCGAATAAAGGTTCACCGTGGCACCGCGCTCGACCACGTCGATGCAGGACAGGCCCGACTCGTATTGGCAGACCGGGCCGGTCAGGACGCTCAGCGCCACGACAACCGCGGCGGGGCCAAGGGCTGCGGGCATGTCGGCGCGGACCTGTCGCGCCTCGGGGGAGGCGTCGCGCAGGACAGGCACGCAGGCCAGGGCTACCGCCCCGCAGGCCGCGAAGGTCGCCGCCGAACCGATCAGCGGGAGCAGCGCGAAGCCCGCCAGAACCGCCCCGAAAATCGCCCCGATGGATCCCGCCGCCAGCACGATCCCGAGCGAGGAGCCCTCGCGCCCCGGGCGGGCCTCCACGGCGATCTTGGCCAGAAGTGGGCTTGGCAGGGTGACGAGGACCGAGGCGGGAAAGAAGGCGATCACGACCGACAGCAGCATCCCGCCCGTCTCGCGCGCGCCAAGGCCGTAGATCGCGGCCAGGATCGTGGGCGACAGCGCCATCAGGATCGCCGTCCCGACCAGCGCCTTGCGCACGGCGGCGACCGCCTCGGCGCGCGGACGTTCGGCGATGAAGCCGCCCATCGCGCTGCCCAGCGAGAACCCCGCGAGGACCGTGGCGATCACCGCGGTCCAGGTCAGCAGCGAGGTGCCGAAGAAGGGCGCGAGCACGCGGCCCGCGGCGATCTCGTAGGTCAGGCCCATGAGGGACAGAACGAGAAGGAGGGCGATGGTGGTCCAGAACCGCATCTTGGCCTTTCGCTTTGAATTGGGGCGGCGCAGGCGGCCCGGGTCGATATATGCGCCAGAAGATGTGGCGCGGGGCGCCAAGGTCACGCAAGTCTGGGTCGGTCCTGCGAAAGGCGGTGTTGAAACACGTCCGCGTGACCGGGCTTCATATCCCTCCGCCGAGCCTTGTGGCGCGTCGGTCCGCAGGATTACCTTGCGCGGCATGAAAGTCCTGGTCTCCATCCTGGCCGCGCTTGCGCTCGTGCTCCTGACGGGGCTCGGGTCCGCCCATGCAGGGCCGATGCCCGCGACGGCTCCGCATCACGACAGCGGCGATCAGGCCGAGTGCTGCGACTTGGCCGGGGGACGGATCGCGGCCGCCTGTGCGATCGATCTGCTGCCAATGCCCGAGGGGCTGTCGCACCCGGCATCCATGCTGATCGACACGGTGCAGCGGCCGGCTGAGACAGCGGCGAAATCGGATCATCTGGCGCCGCCGCTGACCGGACCTCCGAGGCTCTGACGGCTGTGAAATCCCTCTCGGCGGGCGCTGTCCCGCACCGTCTTTTCCAAAGGAATATCAGTATGATGAACCGTAGAACCTGTCTTTGCCTTCTGGGTGGCTCCGCTGCCGCTGCAGCGCTGCCCATGGCCTCGGTCGCCCAATCCGCCGCCCCGGGCGCGCTGCATGTCCTGTCCGCGCCGCAATGCGGCTGCTGCCACGCCTGGGCGGATCTTGCCCGTGGCGCAGGCTATGCCGTCACCGTCGAGGAATTGACCGACCCGGCGGGCCAGAAGGCGGCGCTGGGCGTGCCCGCGGCGCTCGTCTCCTGCCATACGGTGCTGGGTGATGGGTATGTGTTCGAGGGGCATGTGCCGTTCGAGGCCGTGGCCGCCGTGTTGCGCGACCGTCCCGATATTGCGGGCCTTGCCGTGCCCGGCATGCCCGGCGGCTCGCCCGGGATGGGGGATGACCCCAATGCACGCTTCGACGTGATCGCCTTCGGCGGCGAGGCGGGTGCAGGCCGCGTCTTCTATCGCGCAGGCACGCCCCAGCCGTTTCAGGTCTGAGCCGCAACGCGACCTGAAAACCATCGGCCCCCGGCATCGTACCGGGGGCCGTTTTCATCAGATCAGCGCTTGAGCGCGCATGCGACGGCCACGGTGATCATGATCGCGGCCAGTGCCATCGCGCCGGTCTGGACCTCGTGCACATGCATTGCGCTGTCGGTATGGGCCGCGGCGGGCAGGGCGGCGAGGGTTGCAACAGTGGCAAGGTTCAGGGTCTTCATCTTTCGATCTCCTGTTTTCGGGTGTGAAGAAAGTCGCGGATGTCGAGGACGGATTTTTCGTCCAGCGACACATAGATCAGGGACATGTTGGTGCGCTCCTGCACCATTTCCCCGGGGAAGGGCAGGTAGGACAATTCGCGCGAGCCGAAGCTCGGCGAGGCGGTGCCCACCTGCCAGTCTGTGGTCAGTTCCACATCGACAAGCTTCAGCGCCTTGGCGCCGTCCTTCGAGGCGCGCTCGAACGGGACGCCCGCAAGCTTGAGGTAGCTCGTCTTGTCAGTGGCCTGCAGGAAGCCTTCGATGAATTGCGCGGCCAGCACCTGCAGGTCCGCCGCGTCGTCATGGTGGTGCATGTGGCTGTGCAGATGCTCCGCATCGGCATGGTTGTGCCCAGCCCCCGGCCCATGATCGTGGTGGTGGTGATGATGCCCGTGGGGCCCGTGATCATGTGGCATTGGACCACCTCTTGCCCTCGAATTCGCCATGCGGAATCGAGACAGGCTTGTCGATATGCTGCTTGTGCTTGCCGAGCGTGCCGTTCGACACCATCGCGCCCAGCACGTCCACGATCACCCGTGTGCCCATCAGCGCGGTGATGTCAGAGGTGTCGTAGGGCGGCGAGACCTCAACGAGCTCCATCCCGCAGATGCCTTCGGCGGCGACCTTGGACGCGAGCGCCAGGGCCTCGCGCGGCAGGAAGCCGCCCGGTTCGGGCCAGCCGGTGCCCGGCACGAAGCCGCAATCAATCGAGTCGATGTCGAAGGACATGTAGACCATGTCGACCCCGTCCCACGCCATCTCCAGCGCCATCTCGGCGGTCTTGTCGATGCCCATCGCCTCCATGTCGGACATGGTGATGATGTTGGTCTGCCGCTCGCGCGCGACCTTCACCGCCTCGCGCGGGACCTGCCAGCCGCCGATGCCCACCTGCACGAGGTTCTTTGCCGGAACATTGGGCATGTTGGTGGCATGGAACCAGGGCGTGGTATGCATCCGCTCGTCGAGGTCTTTCTCCTGGATGTCGGCGTGGCGGTCGAAATGCACGATCCCGATCTTCTTCGAGGTGCATTCCGCGATGCCGCGCACGCAGGGAAACCCGATGGAATGGTCGCCGCCGATCATGATGGGCAGAGAACCGCTTGAAAACACGTGGGACACCGCGCGGCTGATCTGATCAAAGCTCTTCTCGATATTGGCCGGAATGGTGAACACGTCGCCCGCATCGCAGAGCGTCATCTGTT
>CAZTEV010000021.1:0-22203 GCA_964612785.1 uncultured Roseivivax sp.
GGCCTTCGGAGCCCAGCGTCTTCCAGACGACGCCGCCCCAGCCAGCCTCGAAAGCACGGCGGACGTTATATTCCTTGTCGGTCGGCGGCGCGGAGGCCAGCCAGAAGGGGTTCGGGCTTGTGATACCCACGAAATCGGTCGTCAGATCGGCCATGTCCTGTCTCCTTTCGGGGCGCTCAGCCCGCGGCGCCCATCAGGCTTGCATGAATGTCGTCGGCGGCATCGCGGCCTTCGGCCACGGCGACCACGGTGAGGTCATCGCCCGGCGTGCAATCGCCGCCCGCCCAGACCTTCGCCATCGAGGTGCGCCCGGCCCCGGTGACGCGCAGCTTGCGCCCGTCCATCTCCAGAGCGGGCAGCGGCACGAAGGCCTGACCGATGGCGCGGAAGACCTGATCGGCGGGCAGGCGCAGCGTCTCGCCCGTGCCGCGCAGGCCCGTGCCGTCATCCGCGGTATATTCCAGCTCGATCTCCACCGCCGAACCATTGCCGTGAATGGCCACCGGCTGGGCGTTGCAGATGATGCGCACACCTTTGGACGTGGCCAGATCCTGCTCGTAGCGCGAGGCGCCCATGCGGTCGCGCGACCGGCGATAGGCGATGGTCACGGTCTCGGCTCCCAGAAGCTTCGACTGCACCGCCGCGTCGATGGCGGTCATGCCGCCCCCGATGACCACGACGTTGCGGCCCACGGGCAGTGCGGTCAGATCCGAGGCCTGCCGCAGATCGGCGATGAAACCCACCGCGTCGGCAACCCCGTCGCGGTCCTTGCCCGGCACGTCGAGCGCGTTCACATCGCCCAGACCGACGCCCAGAAATACCGCGTCATACTCTGCCGTCAGCGCCTCAAGCGTCACGTCGCGGCCCAGCGCCTGGCCGCTTCGCAGCTCGATCCCGCCCACCTGCATGAGCCAGGCCACTTCGTCCTGCGCGAAATCCCCGGTGCTTTTGTACGCTGCGATGCCGAACTCGTTCAGACCGCCCGGGCGGTCCTTCGCCTCAAAGATCACCACGTCATGCCCGCGCCGCGCCAGGCCATGCGCGCAGGCCAGCCCCGCAGGCCCCGCCCCCACAACAGCGATCCGCTTGCCGGTGGCCCGGGCGCGCGCGAACGGGTGGCCCTGCCGTGCCATGACCGCATCGGTGGCGTGCCGCTGCAGGCGGCCGATCTCCACGGGCTTGCCCTCGGCCGCCTCGCGCACGCAGGCGCCTTCGCAGAGATCTTCGGTCGGACAGACCCGGGCACACATGCCGCCCAGAATATTCTGCTCGAAAATGGTCTGCCCCGCGGCCTCCGCCTGGCCGGTCGCGATCTGGCGGATGAAGAGCGGGATGTCGATATCGGTCGGACAGGCGGTGACGCAGGGCGCGTCGTAACAGAAATAGCAGCGATCGGCGGCCACCGCGGCCTCATGCGGATCGAGCGGCGCGTGCAGATCCGCGAAATTCGACGCGATCTCCTCCGCGCTCAGGCGGCCTGCGGCGATCCCCGGTGTCAGCGTGTCGGTCATGCGGTCTCTCCCGTGTCTGGTCCCGGCCCGTGCCTTTTGACGGCCGATGCCTTTGTTCGAGAGGAAGCTTTGCACGGAAAATTTTTTTATCAAACGGTAAATTTTAGGCAGCCTGCGAATCCGCGTCACCTTTCGCGAGCACCGGGACCGCATGGCCCCCATGCACATGGGACATGGACGCGCGGCGGGCACGGGATGGACAGCGCGTTGCGGCTCGGCTAGACGAGGTGCGACCGCGCGCCCTGCCCTGACGCCCCCGCGCCCGAGAATGGAACCTCCCTCATGATCCCGACTCTTGCCCAGGCGCTCGATGCGCGCGGCTATTCCACTTTGACCGATGTGCAGGAGGCCGTGACCGCGCCCGAGCTCGACGCCGCGGACCTTCTGGTCTCCGCGCAGACCGGCTCCGGCAAGACGGTGGGCTTCGGCCTTGCCATCGCGCCCACGCTTCTGGGCGCCGAGACCCGCTTCGGCCCGGCTGCCGCGCCGCTCGCGCTCATTGTGGCGCCAACCCGCGAGCTGGCCATGCAGGTCGCGCGCGAGCTCGAATGGCTCTACGCCGAGACCGGCGCGCGCGTGGCAAGCTGCATCGGTGGCATGGATGCACGGCAGGAACGGCGCGCGCTCGAACGCGGCGCGCATGTGGTCGTCGGCACGCCCGGGCGGCTGCGCGATCACATCACCCGCGGCGCGCTCGACCTCGACGCGATCCGCGCCATCGTGCTCGACGAGGCGGACGAGATGCTCGATCTGGGCTTCCGCGAGGATCTCGAATTCATGCTCGCGGAGGCGCCCGAAACCAAGCGCACCCTGCTCTTCTCGGCCACCGTACCGCCTGCCATCGTCGAAATTGCCAAGCGGTATCAACGCGATGCGGTTCGGGTCAGCACCCAGTCGACCGGCCGTCAGCATGCCGACATCGCCTATCAGGCGATCCAGGTCGCAGCCCATGATGCCGAAGCCGCGATCCTCAACCTCTTGCGCTTCCACGATGCGCAGACCGCCATCGTCTTCGCCAATACCCGCGCGGCGGTGGCGCGGCTGACCGCCCGGCTTGCCAATCGCGGCGTTTCGGTCGTGAGCCTCTCGGGCGAGCTCAGCCAGGACGAACGCAGCCATGCGCTGCAGGCGCTGCGCGACGGGCGGGCCCGGGTCTGCGTGGCGACCGATGTGGCCGCGCGCGGCATCGACCTGCCCAATCTCGAACTCGTCGTCCATGCGGATCTGCCGCAGAACACCGAGGCGCTCTTGCATCGCTCGGGGCGGACAGGCCGCGCGGGGCGCAAGGGCATCTCTGCGCTGATCGTGCCCGACAAGGCCGCCAAGAAAGCCGAGCGGCTGCTGAAATGGGCGAAGATCACCGCGGACTGGATTGCGGCGCCCAGCGCCGACGACATTCACGCACGCGATGAGGCGCGGCTTCTGGCAGATCCCGCTTGGACCGCAGCCCCAAGCGAGGATGAGGTCGCTTTCGCCGCGCGCCTGTCCGAGGCCTTTTCGCCCGAGGCCATCGCCATCGCCTGCCTGCGCTTCTACCGCGCCAACCTGTCGGCCCCGGAAGAGTTGAACACCCGCCCCGCCCGGTCCGAGCCGCGCGCAGCGTTCGGCCCGTCCAGCTGGGTGACGCTGTCCGTCGGCCGCGCCCAGCGCGCCGAGCCGCGCTGGATCCTGCCGCTGTTGTGTCGCGCGGGACGGCTCGACAAGGACCAGATCGGCAAGATCCGTGTGGGCGAGACCGAGACTTCGGTCGAAATCGCCGATGCCGCCCTGCCGGGCTTCCTTGCCGCTCTGGGCGCCGATGGCCACCTGGAGAACGACATCTTCGCGGCGCAGGCAGGTTCTGCCCCCGCGGGTGGGCCGTCCCCGCGCCGCGCCGAGACGACGCGACAGGATCGGACAGGTCCCGAGGCAAAAGCGCGGCCTGTTCCGGCAAAGCCGAAGGCTCCGCCGCGTCCGTCCGAACCCCGGTCCGACAAGGAGGGCGCCACCAAGACGGCGCCCGCGAAGCCCAAGACCGCCCGCGCGGACGAGAAACCGAAGGCGCCCAAAGCCCAACATCGCGGCGATGCGCCCAAGCGCAGGGAAAACCCCGCTTCGGCGGATCGCAAAGGGGCGCGCCCTGGCAAATCCGCAGGCCGCGATGCAGGTCCGTCGCGCGAGACGGCCAAACCGGCATCCCCATCACCGAAGGGGGCCAACACCGCTCACGCCGGAAAAAGTGCGGGCGACAAACCCCGCACCGCGCTGCGCCCCGGAGCGTCGGATCCGTCACAGCCCATGGGGAAACGGCGCAAGGGACCGCGGGTCAAGGCGCGGGGCGGCGACGCGGTGCCCACGCGGAAAAAGTCTGGTGGACCGGGCCCGAAAGGCCGCGATCGCAAAAGCTGAACGGCAGATCGCGCGGGCGGGCCAGCCGCAGCGTCCGGGCATCTGTCACACCGCAAGGGCCAGATCCGGGCTGGATTGTATGGCGTGATTGGGCAATTCGAAGGAAATCTTCGTCCCCGCCTCGGGGACGGACTCGCACCAGATCCGTCCGCCGTGGCGCAGCACGATCTTCTTGCAGGTGGCAAGGCCCAGGCCCGTTCCGGCGATCCCGCTTGTGCCCGGTGCACGCTTGAACGGCTCGAAGACCCGGTCGAGCTGATCGGCCGCGATGCCGATGCCGCGATCCTCGACCTCGAACCGGTGAATTGTCGCGCTGCTGGTCAGCCGGATGACGATATGCGGCGGCCCGGCTCGGGAAAACTTGATCGCGTTGGCCACGAGGTTTTGCAGCACCTGTGCGATCTGCGGCACATGACAGCGAATATGGCTGTCGGAACCGACCCCGCTCAGATCGATATGCGCCTCCGTTTCGGAAATGACTTGCGATAGCGCACCGATCGCGCGGTCGATCAATTCCGTCCCGGCCACGTCCAGAACAACGTCTTCGCGGTCGAAGCGGATGTGATCGGACAGGCTTTTTATCGTCTCGAGCATATGGCGGGACGATTTTTGCAGGAGTTGCAGGCTTTCGTGCACATGCTCCATATCGCCGCTTTCGATATCTTCGACGACTTGATCCACGAGGAAGGACACCGCACGGATCGGCGCCTTGAAATCATGCACCAAAACCTCGGAGAACGTTGCGAGATCGCGCCGCTGTTCGTCGAGTTTCCACTGCGTACGCGCAGCGCCAATGCCGGTTTTGAGCATCCGTTTCAGCGCGGCAGCGGTGATCGAGGATTTGGAGATGTAATCGGCCGCCCCCATCTGAATCGCGCTTTTGGCCAGTTTTTCGTCGCCCTGACCGGTGATCATGAAGACCGCCGCCTGCGGCCAGCGCGACCGGACGAGGCGCAGCACATTCAGGCCGGACGCGCCCGGCAGCAGGTAGTCGAGGAAGATGGCATCCAGATGCGATGTCTCGATCCCGCCAAGTTCGTCGGTGGAGCGCGCCTCCTGCATCTCGATCTGCATTCCCGACCTGGCGAGCAGCCGGGTGATCATTTTGCGGTCACCGTCATCGTCGTCCACGATGAGGATCGAGAATACATCCATGGGTCCGCTCCTGTCAGCGCGCCGTCATGTCAAACATGTCCATCCGCGACCATGTCATCTCCGGCACGCATCGGTCGATGAGCGCTGCATGCGCGCCCTGTCACTCGCGCCGCCCTGACGGACGAGGCAAGGACAGGCCTGGCGCTGGTACGGCCGGATGACACGGAGCCCCCCGTCCGCTCAGGCATCAGGGATCCGGGCCTCGCCATCGCGCGCAAGCGGGCGACGGCGGGTCTGATCCTCCATCAAGGTCTGCACATCGTCGAGAAACGCGAAGATGTCGCTGCAGGAGCTTTCCAGCGAACTGAGCGTTTCACGCACCTGCGCATCCACCGCCTGCGCGCGTTTCAGTCCACGCACCTGCATCAGGGTCGAGCCCAGCACCTCGCGGATCTGCGGCCCGCATGTCCGCGCAAACCGCAGAACGGACAGATGCATGGCGGATCGGGACGATTGCGCTTCGCCCAGAGCGGCGATGAGCAGGCGCCGTTCAAAAGCGGAGGTAACCGATTTGCGCAGGGCATCGACGCTCAACTCCTCCTTGGTGAGGTAGTCGGCGCAACCCTTGCGCATCGCCTCCACGGCGATGTCGTGACGATCGACCGAGGTGATCATGATCGGGATCGCGTTGACCTGATCCTCGTGCCCGATCAACAGCTTGAGCGCGTCGAGGCCGGTATCCATCTCGAGGTGGTAATCGAGGAAGGCAATGTCGATTTCCTGCGTCTCGAGCACCTGCCGCATTCCGGCCAAATCGGACACTTCATGCATCACGAAGTCGAGCCCGGCCTTGCGGCACAGCCGCCGCAAGCGCGCGCGGTCGGCTTCCATGTCGTCGAGCACGAGAATGTGCAGCGTCGCGTCGGGATCAGCCACGGGGCCGACCGGCAGGTCGATCTTGGCCACGGGGGCCGTCATGGTCAGGTCTGGCATCAACAGCAATCCTTCATCACTGAGGCAGCGATGCCCATGCCCTGGGCAAAGCCGGTCATTCGTCGGCGCGCGGGACAGCCGGCACCTCCATCGGATGAGCAGGACTATCCGCACGCAGACTTAACAATCGGTGAAGTTTTCCAAGTTTTTGCCCATGGCCGGGACCGCCCGGTCCGGCGCGCAGATCAGGGGCTCAAGCCTTTACGCTCCCACGGAAATCCGCGGGCGTCTGCCCCCATTCCGCCTTGAAGGCCCGGATCAGATGCGGCGCGTCGCAAAAGCCCGAGGCGATGGCGATCTCGGTCAGACCCCGCCCGTCCCGCAACAAGAGCGCCCGCGCCTGATCGAGCCGCATCTCGAGGCAGGCGCGCGATGGCGACACGCCGAGGTCGCGCTGAAAGCGCCGCTCGAGGCTGCGCCGCCCGACGCCCAGATGCGCCGCTGTCTCGGCCACGGTCTCGGGCGTATCGAGGCGTTGCTGCATGCGGATCAGCGCCCGCCGCACGACCGGGTCCGAGGCCTCGCGCCGCGCGGGCGGGCCTGGCTGCGGCCGCTCGCCGCCCTTGGCCTCGTCGATGATCATGATCGACAGGCTTTTCGTGGCCGCCGAATGGCCCACATGCCGCTCGACCAGATGGGCGGCGAGATGCGCGGTGCTTTGTCCGCCCGAACAGGTCAGCCGGTCGCGATCGACCACGAAGATCTGGTCGGAGACCGGGCGCGCGCCTGCAAACCGGGCGACGAATTCATCGTGGTGAAACCAGTTCACGCAGGCGCGGTAGCCGTCCAGAAGCCCCGCCTCGTGCAGGATGAAGACGCCGGTACAGAGCCCGATCAGGGGCACGCCCGAAGCCGCCTGCCCGCGCAGGAAATCGAGCGCTTCGGGCGCAAGCGCGCGTCCCTCGCCCATCAGCCCGCCCACGACGGCGATGTAATCGAAGCGCGGCGCGGCACGCAGACGCAGATCGGGCTGCACCTTGACCGCGCAGGAGGACCGCACCGGGTTCATGTCATGCGACAGCACCGCCCAGTCGCACAGGATCGGGCGCGACCGGTCGGCATCGTCGGCGGCAAGGCGCAGCACATCGACGAAATTCGCGAAGGCCGACAGCGTGAACCGGTCGGCCAGCAGAAAGCCCACGCGCAGACGGCGGCTGGGCATCGACGGAGAAGAAACGGGCCGGTTCATGTCGCGATGATACACCTGAAACGTCGCATTTCTCCAGTCCCGTCGCGGTGCGCTCCAGTAGAGCGGAACCAGATCCCCTTGCGAGCCGAGGCCCCGCCCATGACCCGATTCTCCGCCCTGTCGCTTTTGAAGAACGCCGTCTCCGGCAACAAGAACTGGACGGAGCAATGGCCCGACAGCCAGCCCAAGGATGAATACGACGTCATCATCGTGGGCGCCGGCGGGCATGGGCTTGGCGCGGCCTATTACCTGGCGAAAGAGCACGGCATCACCAATGTCGCGGTGATCGACAAGGGCTGGCTCGGCGGTGGCAATACGGGCCGGAACACCACGATCATCCGCTCGAACTATCTCTATGACGAAAGCGCGCGGCTTTACGATCACGCGCTCGATCTGTGGGAAGGGCTCAGCCAGGAGCTGAATTACAACGTCATGTTCTCGCAGCGGGGCGTGATGATGCTCGCCCATAACGTGCATGACGTCCAAAGCTTCAAACGGCACATCCACGCGAACCGCCTGAACGGCGTGGACAACCGCTGGCTGGAGCCCGAACAGGCCAAGGAATATTGCCCGCCGCTCAATATCCGGCCCGATGCGCGCTACCCGGTGATGGGCGCGGCCCTGCAAAAGCGCGCTGGCACCGCAAGGCACGATGCGGTGGCCTGGGGCTATGCGCGGGGCGCGGCCGCGCGCGGCGTCGACATCATCCAGAACTGCCCCGTCACCGCGATCCGGCGCGGCCCGGACGGCGCGGTGGAGGGCGTGGAAACCGCGCGCGGCTTCATTCGCGGGAAGAAGGTCGCCGTTTCCGCCGCCGGGCACACGAGCGTGCTCATGGACAGCGCGGGCGTGCGCATGCCGCTGGAAAGCTATCCGCTGCAGGCGCTGGTCTCCGAGCCGGTGAAACCGATCTTCCCCTGCGTGGTCATGTCGAACACGGTCCACGCCTATATCAGCCAGTCCGACAAGGGCGAGCTGGTGATCGGGTCGGGTACCGATCAGTACACATCCTATTCGCAGCGCGGCGGGCTGCCTTTGATCGAGCATACGGTCGCGGCGATCTGCGAGGTCTTCCCGATCTTCAACCGGATGCGGATGCTGCGGAAATGGGGCGGGATCGTCGACGTGACGCCCGACCGCTCGGCGATCCTCGGCAAGACGCCTGTGGCGGGATTGTACGTCAATTGCGGCTGGGGCACGGGCGGGTTCAAGGCCACGCCCGGGGCCGCGCATACGCTCGCCTGGACCGTGGCCAAGGACGAGCCGCACAAGATCAACGCGCCGTTTTCGCTGGAGCGTTTCACCACCGGACGGCTGATCGACGAAGCCGCCGCCGCCGCCGTCGCGCATTAAGGAGAGCCGATATGTTGTTGATTCACTGCCCTTATTGCGATGAGACGCTGCCCGAGTTGGAATTCGCCTATGCCGGGCAAGCGCATGTGGCGCGCGCCGCCGATCCGTCGTCGCAATCGGACGAGGAATGGCGCGACTTCCTGTTCATCCGCGACAACGTCAAGGGCGTGCATGCGGAACGCTGGCGGCATGTCCATGGCTGCGGGCGGTTCTTCAACGCCCTGCGCCACACCGTCACCGACAAATTCGTGACCACCTACAAGGCGGGCGAGCCGCGCCCCGCGACCGACGAGACGGAGAGCCGCGCATGAACCCCTACCGCGTCTATGGCAAGGGCCGCATCGACCACCGCGCGCCCGTCCGCTTCACCTTCGACGGCAAGACCTATGAGGGCCGCCGCGGCGATACCGTGGCCTCGGCCCTGCTCGCGAACGGCGTCCACCTCATGGGTCGATCCTTCAAGTATCACCGCCCGCGCGGTCCGGTCTCCGCAGGCTCCGAAGAGCCCAACGCGCTCATCGGCACGAAGCGCGGCGCGGGCCGGTACGAGCCCAACACCCGCGCCACGGTGCAGGAGATCTATCCGGGCCTGAAGACCAACAGCCAGAACACCTATCCGTCGCTGAAATTCGACATCGGTGCGGTGAACGACGCGGCCTATATGCTGTTCAGCGCAGGGTTTTACTACAAGACCTTCATGTGGCCCAAAAGCTTCTGGGACAAGGTCTACGAGCCCTTCATCCGCGAGGCGGCGGGCCTGGGCAAATCGCCCACGGAACGCGATCCCGACCATTACGCGTCCCGCTATCACCACACCGACGTTCTGGTCGTGGGCGCGGGCCCGGCAGGCATCGCCGCGGCGCTGACATCGGCGCGTGCAGGCCTTCGCGTGACGCTTGTGGACGAGAACGCAGAGGCCGGCGGCACCCTTCTGAGCGAACCGCAGGCAGTGATCGACGGCGCGCCCGCCTGGGACTGGCTGGCGGCACAACTGGCCGAGCTCGACGCGCTCGGCGTGCGGGTCATGACCCGGACCACCGCCATCGGGTATTACCACCAGAATTTCGTGGCCCTGTCGGAAAAGCTGACCGACCATCAGGAAAACCCCGATCCCGACGTGCCGCGCGAACGGATGTGGCGGGTGCGCGCGGGTCAGGTCGTGCTGGCGCAGGGCGCGCTGGAAAAACCGCTGATCTTCGACGGCAACGATCGGCCCGGCGTGATGCTGGCCGGTGCCGCCCAGACCTATCTGCACCGCTACGGCGTCCTGGTCGGCAAACGCGCCGTGGTCGCGACGAGCCATGACAGCGCCTGGTACGCGGCCTTCGATCTGGCCGATGAGGGCTGCGAGATCGCCGCCATCGTCGACACCCGCACCGATGTGCGCACCGACCTGATCGAGGCAGCCGAGGCGCGCGGCATCGAGATGCACCTCGCCCATTCCGTCTCGGGCACCGACGGGCGCCTGCGCGTGAAGTCGATCCGCGTCAACCGCGTCTCGGGCGGCAAGGCCTCTTTCGGGCGGCGCATCTTCTGCGATTGTGTCCTGATGTCAGGCGGTTGGACGCCGTCCCTGCACCTCTTTTCACACACGATGGGCAAGCTTGCGTGGAATGACGACCTGACCACCTTCCTGCCCGACCAGAAGACCGAGGCCTGCCAGATCGCAGGTGCGGGGCGCGGGCTCTGGGGGATCGAGGCGGCGCTGAACGACGGCTTCGCCATGGGCGCGGCCGCGGCCGAAGCTCTGGGCAAATCCGCAGACGCGGCCTCCCTCGGCGTCGATCACGACCGCCCCGGCACCGGTGTCACGCAGATCGAACTGCCGACCGACCGCAGCCCGTCCCGCGCCCGCGCCTTCGTCGATTACCAGAACGACGTGACCGCCAAGGACCTGCGCCTCGCGGTGCGCGAAGGCATGCGCTCGATCGAGCATGTCAAGCGCTACACCACGAACGGCATGGCGACCGATCAGGGAAAGATGTCCAACATCAACGGGTTGAACATCGCAGCTGATGCGTTGGGCAAGGCCCAACCCCAGGTCGGCCTGACCACGTTCCGCCCGCCCTACACGCCCACGACCTTCGGCACCTTCGCGGGCTACCACAAGGGCGGCCATTTCGAGGTTACCCGCAAGACGCCCATCGACCCCTGGGCCGAGGAAAACGGCGCGGTTTTCGAACCCGTCAGCCTCTGGCGCCGCGCCTGGTACTTCCCGCAAGGCTTTGAGACCATGGACGAGGCCGTCGCCCGCGAATGCCGCGCAACGCGGGAAAGCCTCGGCATGTTCGACGCCTCCACCCTGGGCAAGATCGAAGTGGTGGGCCCGGATGCGGTCGAGTTCATGAACCGCATGTACACCAACCCCTGGACCAAACTTGCGCCGGGCCGCGCGCGCTACGGCCTCCTGTTGGGCGATGACGGCTTCATCCGCGACGACGGTGTGATCGGCAGGCTGTCCCAGGACCGCTTCCACGTCACCACGACGACGGGCGGTGCCGCGCGCGTCCTGAACATGATGGAGGATTACCTTCAGACCGAATGGCCCGACCTGCAGGTCTGGCTGACCTCCACGACCGAAGAATGGGCCACCATCGCGCTCAACGGTCCCAATGCGCGCAATCTGCTGGCGCCGCTGACCGAGGGTCTGGACCTCTCGGACGACGCCTTCCCGCATATGTCTGTCGCGGATTGCACGGTCGCGGGCTTCAAGGCACGCCTCTTCCGGATCAGCTTCACCGGAGAGCTGGGCTTCGAGGTCAACGTGCCCGCCCGCCACGGCCGCGCGCTCTGGGATCGGCTGATGGCGGACGGCGCAAAATACGACATCTGCCCCTACGGCACCGAGACGATGCACGTCCTGCGGGCCGAGAAGGGCTATATCATCGTGGGTCAGGACACCGACGGCACGGTCACGCCCCATGATGCCGGGATCAGCTGGGCCGTGGGCAAGAACAAGCCCGATTTCGTCGGCAAGCGCGGCCTCGCCCGCCCCGATCTCGTGGCGCCCAGCCGCAAGCAGCTCGTAGGGCTTCTGACCGAGGACGAAACCAAGCTCGAGGAAGGCGCGCAGATCGTGCGCGACCCGCACGAGGCGCTGCCGATGACCATGGTGGGCCATGTCACGTCCTCCTATGACAGCGTGGCCGCGGGCCGCCCCATCGCGCTGGCGCTGCTGGCAGGCGGGCACGATCTGATGGGCGAGACCGTCTACATTCCGATGCCCGACCGGACCATCGCCGCCAAGGTGACCGGCACGGTCTTCTACGATCCCGACAACACCCGGCTGACGCTCTGACGGCGGAGGATGACATGACCGACCTCACACTCTCTCCCGACCTGACCCCGGGCCCCGTGGCCGAAAGCGCCGCCGCGCGCGTCACGCTGGCCGCCCCCGTCGCGCGGTTCTCGCTGCGCGCCCGCCCCGCCGCGCGCGCGACACTGGCCCGGGTGCTGGGCCTCCCCCTGCCCGACCGGATCGGCGCCCGCAGCCGTGCGGAGGCGCGCGAGGCCCTGCGCCTCGGGCCCGACGAATGGTTGATCCACGCCCCCGAAGCCGAGGCCCCGCGCCTCACCGCCGATTGCGCCGCCGCCTATGACGCCGCCCCTCACAGCCTGGTGGAGATCACGGACCGGGAGGTGACCTTCACCCTGACCGGCCCGAAGGCGACGGAGCTTCTGACCCTGGGCCTGCCCCGCGATCCGGACAGCATCGCCGTGGGCGAAGGCCGCCGGACGATTTTCGACGGCCAGACCGTGGTGCTCTGGCGCGACGAGGACCAGGCCTACCGCATGGATGTCTGGCGCTCCTTTGCGCCGCATCTGGCCCATCTCCTGGCGACCGGCTGCCGGGAGCTTGCACAGGACGCATAAGCCGCGCCGCCCGCGCGTCTCACGCAAAGCCCGACGCGCCACGCCCCTGTCACGCCCGGACCGGAAATACCTCCGGAGGTCTGGAGGCAGAGCCTCCAGCGCGGCCCGAAAGGCCGCGATCCGCCCCCGGGGGCATGTGCAACCGGAAAGGCATTGACCGGCCAGCAGGCCCCGGTACCCTCCCCTCCGGGAGGAGACCTTATGACAGACAGCGATGCTCAGGCCCGGGCCGAGGCCTGCGCCCGCGCCATGTGGGCCGACGATCACGCAAGCCGCGGCCTCGGCATGCGGATCGAGGCGGTGGGCCCCGGCACCGCCACCCTATCCATGGACGTGACACAGGCGATGGTGAACGGCCACGGCATCGCCCATGGCGGCTTCATCTTCACCCTTGCCGACAGCGCCTTCGCCTTTGCCTGCAACGGCTATGACGACATCACCGTCGCGCAATCGAACCAGATTACCTATCTCGCACCCGGACGGCTGGGCGAACGCCTGATTGCCGAGGCGCGCGAGGTCGCGCGGCCCGGGCGCTCGGGGCTTTACGACGTGCAGGTCCGCACTGCCGAGGGCACGGCCATCGCCGAGTTTCGCGGCCAGTCCCGCAGTCTCGGCAAACCACTTCTGCAGAAGGCGGAGGAGGCACAGCCATGAAGGACCTGACGCCGCCCCGTGACAGCCTCGATCCCATCGAGATCGCCAGCCGCGACGAGATCGCCGCGCTTCAGACCGCGCGGCTCGACCGGACGCTGCGCCACGCCTACGACAATTCCCCGGTCTATCGCGCGAAATTCGACGCGGCTGGGGTGCATCCGGACGATTTCCGAAGTCTCGAGGATCTCGCGAAGTTTCCCTTCACCACCAAGCAGGATCTGCGCGATGCCTATCCGTTCGGCATGTTCGCCGTCCCGCGGGAGCGGATCGCGCGGCTTCATGCCTCGTCCGGCACGACCGGCAAGCCCACGGTCGTGGGCTATACCCAAGCCGATCTCGATGTCTGGGCCGAGGTCGTCGCGCGCTCGATCCGGGCCTCGGGCGGCAAGCCCGGCGATGTGGCGCATATCGCCTATGGCTACGGGCTCTTCACCGGCGGGCTCGGCGCGCATTACGGGGCGGAGCGGCTGGGCTGCACGGTGGTGCCCGTCTCGGGGGGCATGACCGAACGACAGGTCACGCTGATCCAGGATTTCAGGCCGCAGATCATCATGGTCACGCCCTCCTACCTGCTCTCGATCCTCGATGCCTTCCGCGCGGCAGGCATCGACCCGCGGGACACCTCGCTCGATGTGGGCATCTTCGGAGCCGAGCCCTGGACCGATGCGATGCGCCAGGAGATCGAGACCGCCTTCGACATGCATGCCGTCGACATCTACGGGCTTTCGGAGGTGATGGGGCCGGGCGTCGCCAACGAGTGCGTCGAGACCAAGGACGGCCTGCACATCTGGGAGGATCATTTCTATCCGGAGGTGATCGATCCGGAGACAGGCCGCGTCTTGCCCGATGGCGAGATGGGCGAGCTCGTGTTCACCACGCTCACCAAGGAGGGCCTGCCGATGGTGCGCTACCGCACCCGCGATCTGACCCGCCTCCTGCCCGGCACCGCACGCAGCATGCGGCGGATGGAGAAGGTCACGGGCCGCTCGGACGACATGATCATCCTGCGCGGGGTGAATGTCTTCCCGACCCAGATCGAGGAGCAGCTGTTCAAATGCCGCGCTCTGGCACCGCATTTCCAGATCGAGCTGGTGCGCGCGGGCCGCATGGATGCGATGGTCGTGCATACCGAGGCGCAGCCCGACGCCGCGAGCCCCGAGGCGCGCGATGCGGCGGCGCGGGAACTGGCAGGTCATATCAAATCGGTGATCGGGATAACGGCCGACGTGCGGGTGGCCGCGCCGGGCGGGGTGGCCCGCTCGGAAGGCAAGGCCAAACGGGTGGTCGACAACCGGGGCTGAGCCGCAATCGGACGCCGATTGCGACGGGATTGCGACGCGCAATCCCGATAGGCGCCCGGAGAAAGCCGCCAGGTGCATATCCAAGCTCTGCGAGCCGCAGCGCCCCCGAAATCCGCGTCGGATTTCGCATCGCATTCCGCGTCGGAATGCGTCAGCCCTTCGCGACCATGGTCAGCACATCGTATTCCGCGACCACCTCGTCCTTCTGATTGGTCACGACCGCATCCCACCGCACCTCGCCATGATCCGCGCCCTCGCGCGGCGTGATGGCCTTGGCGGTCAGCGCCACGCGGATCTCGTCCCCGAAATAGACCGGCATGCGGAAGCGCAGATTGTCGATGCCGTAATTGGCCAGCACCGGCCCCGGTTCGGGATCGACGAACAGGCCCGCCGCGAAGGACAGAACCAGATAGCCATGGGCGACGCGATCCTCGAAAAAAGGATTCTCGCGCGCGGCCTCCCGGTCCATATGCGCGTAGAACGTATCGCCCGTGAACCGCGCGAAGGTCTCCACATCCGCCTGCGTGATCGCGCGCGGACCGGCCGTGACGCGATCCCCGATCCGCAGCTCGGCCAGGGATTTGCGGAAGGGATGCCGATCCTCCGACGTCTCTGCCCCGGCGCTCCATTCCCCGGTCACCGCCGTCAGCAGCCCGGGCGCGCCCTGCACCGCAGTACGGCGCATGAAGTGCCGGATGCCGCGCGCGCCGCCCATCTCCTCGCCCCCGCCCGCGCGGCCCGGCCCGCCATGAACAAGCGGCGCGAGCGGCGCCCCATGCCCGGTCGAGCTTTTGGCAGAGCGCCTGTTGCCGATCAGCACCCGACCGTGATGCGGCGCGAGCCCGCCCACCATCTCTGCCGCGCAATCCGCATCGTCGGTGAACAGCGAGGCGACAAGCGCCCCCTTCCCCTTCGCAGCCAGCGCCACCGCCTCTTGGGGCGTCTCGTAGGCCATGAGCGTGGCCACAGGGCCGAAGGCCTCGACCGCGTGGATTGTCTCCCCGCCCATGGGGTCCGAGGCGCGCAACAGGACGGGCGACAGGAACGCGCCGCGCGCCGCATCGCCGGAAACGAGCGTGACTTGCCCGGGATCGCCCGCGACGATCTCCGCCTCCGCGGCGAGCGCGGCAATCTGCGCGCGCACCCCCTCCCGATCCGCGCAGGAGGCCAGCGGCCCCATGCCCACGCCCGCATCCTCAGGCAGACCGATCGCGACCTCGGCCAGACGCGCCGCCAGCGCCTCGCTGATCCGATCCGCATGAGTACCGGGCACGAGGATCCGCCGGATCGCGGTGCATTTCTGACCGGCCTTCCCAGTCATCTCGCGCACCACCTCGCGCAGGAACAGATCCCATTCGGGGCTCTCCGGTCCCGCATCGGACCCCAGGATCGCGGCATTCAGGCTGTCCGCCTCCATGGTGAAGGGCACCGCGTTGCGGATGATCGCGGGATGGGTTCTGAGCCGTTGTCCGGTCTCCGCCGAGCCCGTGAAGGTCACGACATCCTGCCCCTCCACATGATCCAGAAGATCGCCCACCGATCCGCAGACGATCTGCAATGCGCCCGGCGGCAGCACCTCCATCTCGAGGATCGCGCGCACGACCCGTTCGGTCAGATAAGCGGTCTGGGAGCCGGGTTTCACCAGGCATGGCAGGCCCGCGATGAGCGCGGGCGCGATCTTCTCCAGCATCCCCCAGACCGGGAAATTGAAGGCGTTGATATGGATCGCGACGCCGTGGCGCGGGGTCAGGATATGCTGCGCCGAAAAGGTGCTGTCGCGCGACAGCGCCTCGACCGGGCCTTCCGGGATGATATGGCCGTTGGGGAAGTCGCGCCTTGCCCGCGAGGCGAAGGTCAGCATCGTGCCGATCCCGCCGTCGATATCGGCCCAGCCATCGCGGCGGGTCGCGCCGGTCCAGAAACTCTCGGCGTAGAACGCCTCTTTCATCTCCATGAGCCGCAGACCGATGGTCTTCAGCATCAAGGCCCGCGCATGAAGGGTGTGCCGCCTCAACCCGGGCCCGCCCACGTCGCGGCCCCAGGCCAGCGCCTCGGCCATGTCGAGGCCCTGCGCGTCGATCTCGGCCACCACCGCGCCCGTGCCTGCATGGTGCAGCGGCCGGGCCGCGCCCTGTCCGCGCCGCCATGCGCCTGCGACAAAGCTTTCCAGCCGCCGCGGCGCCTCTTGTCTGTCGGCCATGTCTCCCCCCTTGCCCCGGGCGCCCGGATGCGCGCGTCAGATATCGTAGGTCAGCGTCACCTTGTCCGACAGCGGCACGCATTGACAGGACAGCACGAAGCCCGCCCGCACCTCGTCATCCCCAAGCGCGTGGTTGGTGCGCATCTCGACCTCGCCCTCGGTCACCCGCGCCCTGCAGGTCGAGCAGACACCCGCCCGACAGGACCAGGGCGCGTCGATTTCCTGGCCCAGCGCGGCCTCGAGGACCGGCGTGCCATCCATCGGCATGGAGAAGGCCCGCGTGACACCATCGAGGGTCAGCGTGACCGTGCAGCCGCGACTCTCCGCCTGCGCCTGCGATGTCTCGGGCGCGTGCTTGCGCGGCGGGTTCGCCGCGAAGAGCTCGAACTTGATCTGATCGTCCGAAAGGCCCTGCGCGCGCAGGCTGTCCGCGATGGTGTGCATCATCGGCTCGGGTCCGCAGATGAAGGCCGTGTCCACCGACGCCGCGTCGATCCAATGGGTGAAGAGCGCCTGCATCTTCGCAGCGTCGATCCGCCCCGCGAACAGCTCGATCTCCTGCCCCTCCTCCTCCAGAACATGCAGGATCGACAGCCGGCCGAGATAGGTGTTCTTCAGATCCTCCAGCTCCTCGCGGAACATGATCGAGGCGGTCCGGCGATTGGCATAGACAAGCGTGATGCGCGCCTGCGGCTCCCGCGCGAGCACGGTTTTCAAGATCGATAGGATCGGCGTGATGCCCGATCCCCCGGCAAAGGCCAGATAGTGGCGCGGCACCTCGGGCGCGAGCGGGGTGAAGAAGCGCCCCGCGGGCGGCATTGCCTCCAGCCGGTCGCCCGGGCGCAGGGCCTCGTTGGCCCAGGTCGAAAAGGCGCCGCCGGGCACCTTCTTGATGCCCACGCGCAGCACCCCGTCATCGAGACCCGCGCAGATCGAATAGGACCGGCGCAGCTCCTCGCCATTCAGTTCGCGCCGAAAGGTCAGGTATTGGCCTTGCGTGAAGGCGAAGGCCTCCGCGTCCTCCTCGGGGGGCCGCAGCGTGACCACGACCGCATCGCGGGTCGTCTTCTGCACATCGGTGACTTCAAGCGGATGAAACCGTGCCATATCAGGGCCCTCTCAGATGCACTTGAAGTAATCGAAGGGCTCGAGACAAGCCGTGCAGCGCCAGGCCGCCTTGCAGGGGGTTGAGCCGAAGCGGCTCACCTCCTCGGTCTCGGGCGATCCGCAGCGCGGACATTCGACTGCCAGGTTGCGCCCGGCCATCCGCGCGGCGCGGGCCCTCAGGCGCCCGTCGCTTGCAGTTCCGTCAATGGGCGGAGCGATGCCATAGGCGCGGAGCCGCGCGCGCGCCTCGGGCGTGATCCAGTCGGTGGTCCAGGGCGGCGACAGTCGCCGCTCCACCCGCACATCCCGCAGGCCCTTGGCCGCCAGATGCGCGGCAATGTCCCTCTCGATCACGGCCGTGGCGGGGCAGCCCGAATAGGTGGGCGTCACCGATACGACCAGCGTCTCCCCCTGCCAGGCGATCTCGCGCACGATCCCCAGATCGGTGACCGAGACGACGGGGATTTCCGGATCCGGCACCTCCGAGAGCCAGTCGCGCAGGGTGGCGATATCGGGAAGGACCGTGCTCACCACGCGGCCCCCGGATGATTGCGCTGCAGGACCTGCATTTCCGCCAGAAGAAGGCTCAGATGTTCCGTGTGGCGGCCCGACTTGCCGCCCGAATGGACGTCCGCGCGGCCCTCGGGACAGCGCAGCGTCGCCTCCGTCAGCGTCGCCTCGACAAGGGCGCGCCAGGGCCCGAGGAGATGCGCGGGATCGGGCGCGATCCCGGCGGCGACCAGCGTGGCATCGACGGAATCCCCGGCGCATAATTCGCCGGTATAAGGCCAGAGCCTGTCCAGCGCGTCCTGCATCCGGGCATGGCTTTCCTCGGTCCCGTCGCCCAGCCGGATGACCAGATCCTGCGATCTTTCAACGTGATAGGCGGCTTCCTTCACCGCTTTCGCGGCAATCTCGGCCACGCGCAGGCTGCGGCTTTCAGCCCATCCGCGCAACGCCTCCACATGCCAGGCATCGAACAGAAACTGCCGCATCGTGCTGAGTGCCATGTCGCGGTTCGGCAATTCCACGATCAGCGGGTTGCGGAACCGCATCGCGTCCCGCAGATAGGCCAGATCGTCGGCAGACCGGCCCTGCCCCTCGACCTCGCCCGCCAGAGACAGCCACATCTGCGCATGCCCGATCAGATCGAGCGCCACATTCGCCAATGCGATGTCCTCTTCGAGCGCGGGGGCCTTCCCGCACCATTCCGACAGCCGGTGGCCGAGGATCAGCGCGCCGTCGCCCATCCGGCACAGCCCCTCGAAAGCCGCCGCGCGATCGGTCTCGAACAGCGGGTCCGCGATGTCGGACGCGACCCCCACGGGCATCACATATGCCCCACGTCGTCGGGGATGTCGTAGAAGGTCGGGTGCCGGTAGGCCTTGCTTTCCGCCGGATCGAACATCGGCCCCTTTTCGGACGGGCTGGAGGCGGTGATATCGGAGGACCGGACCACCCAGATCGACACGCCTTCCTTCCGCCGGGTGTAGACGTCACGCGCATTGCGGATCGCCATTTCCGCATCGGGGGCGTGCAGCGATCCCACATGGCGATGGTTCAGCCCGTGATTGCCACGGATGAAGATTTCCCAAAGCGGCCATTCCCTGGACATCAGCGGAGCTCCTTATTCGGCGGCCTGGCGCGCGGCACTGCGCCGCGCTGCCTGCTTCTCGGCATAGGCGTTCAGCCCGTCGCGGAACCACGCGCCCTCGTCCCAGGCGGCCTGCCGCGTCTCGATCCGCTCGCGGTTGCAGGGCCCGTTGCCCTTGAGCACCTCGAAGAATTCCGTCCAGTCAGGCTCCGCGAAGTCGTAATGGCCCCGCGTCTCGTTCCAGCGGATCGTCTCGTCCGGGATGGTGAGGCCCAGAAATTCGGCCTGCGGCACCGTCTCGTCCACGAATTTCTGCCGCAGATCGTCATTGGTGTTCATCTTGATCCGCCAGGCCATCGATTGCGCGGAATGCACCGAGTCCTTGTCCGAGGGGCCGAACATCATCAGCGAGGGGAACCAGAACCGGTTGAGCGCATCCTGCGCCATCTCACGCTGCGCGGGCGTGCCGTTCGCCATCTTCATCATGATCGCGAAGCCCTGGCGCTGGTGGAACGATTCCTCCTTGCAGATGCGGACCATGGCGCGGGCATAGGGCCCGTAGGAGGTGCGCTGCAGCGGCACCTGGTTCATGATCGCGGCACCATCGACGAGCCAGCCCACGGCGCCCATGTCGGCCCATGTCAGGGTCGGATAGTTGAAGATCGAAGAATACTTCATCTTCCCCGAAAGCAGATCGCGGGTCATCTGGTCGCGGGTCACGCCGAGCGTTTCCGCCGCGCAATAGAGGTAGAGGCCGTGGCCGGCCTCGTCCTGCACCTTGGCCAGAAGGATCGCCTTGCGCTCCAGCGTCGGCGCGCGGGTGATCCAGTTGCCCTCGGGCAACTGGCCCACGATCTCGGAATGAGCATGCTGTCCGATCTGGCGGATCAGGTTCTTGCGATAGCCGTCGGGCATCCAGTCCTTCGGCTCGATCTTGCCGCCCGCGTCGATCCGCTCCTGAAAGGCGCGTTCCTGCGGGTCCATCTCGGCAAGGGTTTTCACGCCCTTGCCGGTGGATTTGATCATCTGTGCATACATGGTTCGGGTCCTTTCGTGGAAGGGACGTCAGCCTGCGTTTTCGAGGATCAGGGCCACGCCTTGGCCGACGCCAACGCACATGGTGCATAGGGCATAACGTCCGCCAGTGCGTTTCAGTTGCAGTGCTGCGGTCATCACCAGACGGGCGCCGGACATGCCGAGCGGGTGGCCGATGGCGATGGCGCCGCCGTTGGCGTTCACATGCGGCGCGTCGTCCGGCACGCCGAGGGCGCGCAGCGTGGCAAGGCCCTGGCTGGCGAAGGCTTCGTTCAGTTCGATCACGTCCATCTGGTCGATCGTCAGCCCGGCGCGGTCGAGAACCTTGCGGCAGGCCGGGATCGGTCCGATGCCCATGACGCGCGGCTCGACGCCGGCGGCGGACATGGCGACGATCCGGGCGATCGGGGTGAGGCCATGCTGCCCGGCCGCCTGTTCGGAGGCGATCAGCAGCGCCGCGGCACCGTCGTTGACGCCGGAGGCGTTGCCCGCCGTGACGCTCAAATCCGCGCCGTTGATGCCGCGCAGCTTGCCGAGTTTTTCCAGCGTCGTGTCGGGGCGCGGGTGTTCGTCGCGATCGACGATGATAGGGTCGCCCTTGCGCTGCGGAATGGTGACCGGGGTGATCTCTTCGGCAAAGATGCCGGCCTCGGCCGCGGCGGCCCAGCGTTGCTGGCTGCGGGCGGCGAAGGCGTCCTGATCGGCGCGGCTGACCTCGTAGTCGGCGGCGACGTTGTCGGCGGTTTGCGGCATGGAATCCACGCCGAACTCCGCCTTCATCTTGGGATTGACGAAGCGCCAGCCGATGGTGGTGTCATAGACAGCGTTGTTGCGAGAGAACGCGGTTTCCGCTTTCGGCATCACGAAGGGCGCGCGGGTCATGCTTTCCACGCCGCCGGCGATGGCAAGGTCCATGTCCCCGGCCCGGATCGCACGGGAGGCGGCGCCGACGGCGTCCATGCCCGAGGCGCAGAGCCTGTTGATCGTGGAACCCGGTACATCCACCGGCAGACCGGCCAGCAGGGCGGCCATGCGGGCGACGTTGCGGTTATCCTCACCCGCCTGATTGGCGCAGCCGAGGATCACGTCGTCGACCTTGGCCCAGTCGACATCGGGGTTACGCGCCATCAGCGCCGCGATCGGTGCCGCCGCCAGATCGTCCGCGCGCACCTGCGCCAGAGCGCCGCCGTAACGGCCGATGGGGGTGCGCTGCGCGTCACAAATAAATGCCTGCATATCGTTCTCTCCTTCTCGGGAGAGATCTTAACAATTCGGCAGATTCGACACAACTTAAATGTTACTTAATTTCCGGCGCACCGTAATTTCCGTAACGCTTTGACCTCAGTGCTGCAACTCATTGTCCTTGAGCGAGAATTCGTAAAGGGCCTTGAGCGTGCTGCCGCCGATCTCTTGCAGCAGGTCGGACGGGTCGGCGGTATTCGTCAAGAGTGTTGTCTCTGTCTTTCTGGTTTCCGCCTCCCGCGTCTGGCGCACGACCTCCTTGATATCATCGACGGAGCGCTGCACCGCCCGGCAGACCCCGGTGAGCTTGTTGATCCGCTGGAGGTTGTTGCCGTTGAAGATTTCCTCACTCGCCGCAGTCTCGAACATGCTGATCAGGTTTTGCAGATGCAGGTCGGCGATGGAGCTGAAATATTGGATGTCGTCGAAGGCCAGCGTCTTCAGCGTGTCGGACCGGCTTTTCACAATCTGAAAGGCGGTGCCGACGATCCGTTCGCTGCCGTCGGGCATCTTCACGAATTGCAGCGACGTGTCCCATTCAAGGATCTGGTTCGTCATCGTGAGCTTTTCCCGATAGCGCACGTCGCATCGGTTGTCCGCGCAGAGGGCGTATTTACGGCTCACCTCCGTGGCTTCGCTTTCCGGAAGCAGGTCGTAGATGTCGGCAC
>CAZTEV010000022.1:0-21700 GCA_964612785.1 uncultured Roseivivax sp.
GCTCCGCGAGATCCTGGCCATCGTCAAGCGCACCTACTGCGGCACCTTCGCGCTGCAGTACATGCACATCTCGAACCCGCAGGAAGCCGCCTGGCTGAAAGAGCGGATCGAGGGCTTTGGCAAGGAAATCCAGTTCACCCGCGAAGGCCGCCGCGCCATCCTGAACAAGCTGGTCGAGGCCGAGGGCTTCGAGAAATTCCTGCACGTCAAGTACATGGGCACCAAGCGCTTCGGCCTCGATGGCGGCGAAAGCCTGATCCCGGCGATGGAGCAGATCATCAAGCGCGGCGGTGCGCTGGGGCTGAAGGAAATCGTCATCGGCATGCCGCATCGCGGCCGCCTGTCGGTTCTGGCCAACGTGATGGGCAAGCCTTACCGCGCGATCTTCCACGAGTTTCAGGGCGGTAGCTTCAAGCCCGACGAGGTGGATGGATCGGGCGACGTGAAATACCACCTCGGCGCCTCCTCGGACCGCGAATTCGACGGCAACGAGGTGCACCTGTCGCTGACCGCGAACCCCTCGCACCTCGAGGCGGTGGATCCGGTTGTGCTGGGCAAGGTCCGGGCCAAGCAGGACCAGTTCAAGGATGCCGAGCGCACCCAGGTCCTGCCGATCCTCCTGCATGGCGACGCCGCCTTTGCGGGCCAGGGTGTCGTGGCGGAATGTTTCGCATTGTCGGGCCTGCGCGGGCACCGCACGGGCGGCACGATCCACCTTGTCGTGAACAACCAGATCGGCTTCACGACCGCGCCGCATTTCTCGCGCTCCTCGCCCTATCCGACCGATAACGCACTGGTGGTCGAGGCGCCCATTTTCCACGTCAACGGCGACGACCCGGAGGCCGTGGTGCATGCCGCCAAGGTCGCGACCGAGTTCCGCCAGAAGTTCGGCAAGGATGTCGTGATCGACATCTTCTGCTACCGCCGCTTCGGCCATAACGAGGGCGATGAGCCCATGTTCACCAACCCCTTGATGTACAAGCAGATCAAGGGCCACAAGACGACGCTCTCGCTCTATACCGAGCGGCTGGTGAAGGACGGTCTGATCCCCGAGGGCGAGATCGAGGACATGAAGGCCGCCTTCCAGAGCTTCCTCAACGAGGAGTTCGAGGCCGGCAAGAACTACAAGCCCAACAAGGCGGACTGGCTCGATGGTCGCTGGTCGCATCTCGACCGGCAGAAGCAGGGCAAGTACCAACGCGGCAAGACCTCGATCGCGCCCGAGACGATGGACGCGATCGGTCAGGCCATCACCACCGCGCCCGACGGCTTCCCGGTGCACAAGACGGTGGGCCGCCTGCTGGAGACCCGCAGGAAGATGTTCGACACGGGCGAGGGCTTCGACTGGGCCACGGCCGAGGCCATGGCCTTCGGCTCGCTCTTGACCGAAGGTTATCCAGTGCGCCTGTCGGGGCAAGATTCCACGCGCGGCACCTTCAGCCAGCGGCATTCGGCGCTGATCGATCAGGAGACCGAGGAACGGTACTACCCCCTCAACCACATCCGTGAGGGGCAGGCCCGCTACGAGGTGATCGACAGCGCGCTGTCGGAATATGCGGTGCTGGGTTTCGAGTACGGCTATTCGCTGGCCGAGCCCAACGCGCTCACGCTCTGGGAGGCGCAATTCGGCGATTTCGCCAATGGCGCGCAGATCATGTTCGACCAGTTCATCTCCTCGGGCGAAAGCAAATGGCTGCGCATGTCGGGCCTCGTCTGCCTTCTGCCCCACGGCTATGAGGGCCAGGGACCGGAACATTCGTCGGCCCGCCTGGAGCGCTGGCTGCAGCTTTGCGGCCAGGACAACTGGATCGTGGCCAATTGCTCGACACCCGCGAACTACTTCCACATCCTGCGTCGCCAGCTGCATCGCTCGTTCCGCAAGCCGCTGATGCTGATGACGCCCAAGTCGCTCTTGCGGCACAAGATGTGCATCTCCGACAAGGAGGATTTCCTGCCCGGCTCGTCCTTCCACCGCGTGTTGTGGGACGATGCGGAGCGCGGACATTCGGACATGACGCTGAAGCCCGATGCGGAGATCAAGCGCGTCGTGCTGTGTTCCGGCAAGGTCTATTTCGACCTGCTCGAGGAACGCGACGCGCAGGGCATCGACGACGTCTACCTGATGCGCGTGGAGCAGTTCTATCCCTTCCCTGCCAACTCGATGGTGAAGGAGCTGGAGCGTTTCAAGCAGGCGGAAATCATCTGGTGCCAGGAAGAGCCCAAGAACCAGGGCGCCTGGAGCTTCATCGAACCCAACGTGGAATGGGTGCTGAGCCGGATCGGCGCCGCCCATCCGCGGCCGCGTTATGTGGGCCGGGCCACCACCGCCTCGCCTGCGACCGGCCTCGCCTCCGCGCATAAAGAGCAACAAAAGGCGCTCGTCGACGAAGCGCTGACGATCGAAGGAAAGTGACTGACATGACCATCGAAGTTCGAGTGCCCACCCTGGGTGAATCCGTCTCCGAGGCGACGGTCGCCACCTGGTTCAAGAAACCCGGCGACAGCGTCGCGCAGGACGAGATGCTGTGCGAGCTCGAGACCGACAAGGTCACCGTGGAAGTCCCCGCGCCCGCCGCGGGCACGCTCGACGAGATCGTCGCGGGCGAGGGCGAGACCGTGGGCGTCGATGCGCTTCTGGCCAACATCTCCGAAGGGGCGTCGTCGGGCGCCTCCGACAAAGGCGCGAAAGCGGCCTCGGAGGCCGCGCCGAAAGCCGAAGCCGATGCGGGCGACGCCTCGGGCGAAAGCGTCGACGTGATGGTGCCCACATTGGGCGAGTCGGTGTCCGAGGCCACGGTCTCCACCTGGTTCAAGAAGGAAGGCGACAGCGTCGAGGCCGACGAGACCCTCTGCGAGCTGGAGACCGACAAGGTCTCTGTCGAAGTGCCCGCGCCCGCCGCAGGCACGCTGACCAAGATCGTCGCAGCCGAAGGCACCACCGTGGAGGCCAATGGGCACCTCGCCGTGATCGCGCAGGGCGCGTCCGGCGGAGCCGGAGCCGCGAAGCCCGCCGCGGGCAAGGCAGATGGCGGCGACGAGGCCGCAGCGCCCGCAGGCGACACGCAATACTCGACGCCCGAGGCCGGGAAGGGCCGCGCGGATGTGGAAGACGCGCCGTCGGCCAAGAAGGCCATGGCCGAGGCCGGCATCAGCCGTGATCAGGTCACCGGCACGGGCCGCGACGGTCGCGCGATGAAGTCCGACGTGGACGCCGCCATCGCCGCCGCGAAGTCCGGCGCTTCCGCGCCCGCGCCCGAGACAAAGCAGGCCCCGCGCGCACCCGTCGCCGCCGAGGACGAGGCCCGCGAGGAGCGCGTGAAGATGACGCGCCTGCGCCAGACCATCGCCCGGCGCCTGAAGGATGCGCAGAACAATGCGGCCATGCTGACCACCTATAACGAGGTGGACATGACCGAGACGATGGCGCTGCGCAGCCAGTACAAGGATCTCTTCGAGAAGAAGCACGGCGTGCGCCTCGGCTTCATGTCCTTCTTCACCAAGGCCTGCTGCCACGCGCTGAAAGAGGTGCCCGAGGTCAATGCCGAGATCGACGGCACCGACATCGTCTACAAGAACTTCGTGCATATGGGCATCGCCGCCGGGACCCCGCAGGGCCTCGTCGTGCCGGTGATCCGGGACGCGGATTCGAAGTCCTTCGCCGAGATCGAGGCGGACATCGCCGACAAGGGCAAGCGCGCGCGGGACGGCAAACTGTCGATGGCCGAGATGCAGGGCGGCACCTTCACCATCTCGAACGGGGGCGTCTACGGCTCGCTCATGTCCTCGCCGATCCTGAACCCGCCGCAATCGGGCATCCTCGGCATGCACAAGATCCAGGACCGGCCCATGGTCGTCGATGGCGAGATCAAGATCCGCCCGATGATGTATCTGGCGCTGTCCTACGATCACCGGATCGTGGACGGCAAAGGCGCCGTGACCTTCCTTGTCCGCGTGAAAGAGGCGCTCGAGGATCCGCGCCGGTTGCTGATGGATCTGTAAGGTGGTTTTTCACCCACCCTACGCGTCGCGCAACGATGCCGGGATGGGTGGCTTTCCCGAAATATCGTAGGGTGGGTGAAAACCCACCTTACGCGCTCGGCGCCGCGATACGCGCATGCGCCTTCGCTCTGGCAATCTCGTCCGAAAGCCCGGTCTCATGATAGACGACACAGCCCCGTCCGGATTGCATGACCCGCGCAGCGCGGCTTTGTCCGGGATGAAACGTGCCCTCACCGCCCGCCGCGCCTTCCGGCCCGATGGATACGCCACGCTCGCTGATGTGGGGCTCGATCTGGATCTGGTCTCGCCCTATCAGCTGTCCTGCGGCAGCGCGGTCGGGCCGGTCCTGATCTCCTACAACCACATGGACGCGCCCACGGCGCGCACCCATTGCGACCGCATCGCGCGCGATGGCTACCTGCCGGAGATGCTGTTCAACCGGGTCCTCGACCGGGCGCTCGAGCGTGTGGGAATGCTGCGCAGCGAGATCTACCTGACCCATGCCTTCCATGCCCTGCCGGATGCGCGCTCTGCCGCCATTCCGGAAGCGCTGGTGAGGGAGAGTTTCGCGCGCATCACCCGCCATGAAATCATAGGGCGTCCGGTCATCGCGCTCGGGCTGGTCGCGGCGAAATGCTGCGCGGCATTTTCCGTGCCGCATCGCAGCGTGCCACACCTGTCCGCGCGCGGGCTGGATATGGAGACCAAGGCGCGGCTGCTGGCGGATGCTTTGGGTGAGCGCAAGGCGAGGGCCGCGTGATGGGATGTCTTCTGTCGCTTTCCATGGCGCGCGCTAGAGGCTCCGACCGGTGCGAGGTCCCGGGTCAGGCCCGGGACAAGGGGGCGCGTCTCGCCACTCGGGTTCGCTCTGCCCCGGACCCGATCCGGGGCCTTTCCGCGCCCCGCGAGGTCCCGGTGCAAGCCCGGGACGGGAGGTATCCATGACACCAGAACTCACCGCCCTCGCGCTCGCGGCCCTGCTGCAATGCCTGACCTTCGTGGTCTTTGCCATCCGCGCCAATCTGGAACTCGGCCCGGGCTACACGATGTCCGCGCGCGACCGCGAACCTTCGCGGCAGATGTCCATCAAGACCGCGCGCCTGCAACGGGCCATCGCAAACCATTTCGAAGGGCTGGTCCTGTTCGGCATCGCCGTCATGGTCGTCACATATGCGGACGTGGCCGACGCGCTGACCGCGCTCGCCTCCGCGCTCTATCTGTTGGCCCGCATCTTCTACGTGCCCGCCTATTATTTCGGCCTGCGCCCCTGGCGGTCGCTGATCTGGGCCGTGGGTTGGCTCGCCACCGTTTTCATGCTGATCTACGCGCTCCTCTGAGCGCGCGAGACAAGACAGAACGAAAGGAAGTTCTCATGGCATCCTACGACGTCATCGTCATCGGCTCCGGCCCCGGCGGCTATGTGGCCGCGATCCGCGCAGCGCAGCTGGGCCTCAAGACCGCCTGCGTCGAGGGACGCGAGACACTTGGCGGCACCTGCCTGAATGTCGGCTGCATCCCGTCGAAGGCGCTGCTGCACGCCACGCACCAGCTGCACGAGGCCGAGCACAACTTCGCCAAGATGGGCCTGAAGGGCAAAAGCCCCTCGGTCGACTGGGACCAGATGCAGACCTACAAGGCCGAGACCATCGAGGCCAACACCAAAGGCATCGAGTTTCTGTTCAAGAAAAACAAGGTCGACTGGCTGAAGGGCTGGGGCTCGATCCCCGAGAAGGGAAAGGTCAAGGTCGGTGACGAGGTGCACGAGGCCAAGAACATCATCGTGGCCACGGGCTCGGACGTGTCGACCCTGCCCGGTGTCGAGATCGACGAGAAGGTCGTCGTCTCCTCCACGGGCGCGCTGTCGCTGGGCAAGATCCCCAAGAAGTTGGTGGTGATCGGCGCGGGTGTCATCGGGCTCGAGATGGGGTCGGTCTATGCGCGTCTCGGCGCCGAAGTGACGGTCGTGGAATATCTCGACGGGATCACGCCCACGATGGATGCGGAAGTGTCCAAGAATTTCCAGAAGATCCTGCAGAAGCAGGGGCTGAAATTCATCCTTGGCGCCGCAGTGCAGGGGGTCGAGGCCACCAAGAGCAAGGCGAAGGTGACCTACAAGCTCAAGAAGGACGACAGCGAAGAGACGCTCGATGCGGATGTCGTGCTGGTCGCCACGGGCCGCAAGCCCGTGACCGAAGGTCTGGGCCTCGCCGATCTGGGCGTCGAGATCACCGACCGGGGCTTCGTGAAGACCGACGAGCATTGGAAGACGAATGTCGATGGCATCTACGCCATCGGCGACGCGACCGAGGGTCCAATGCTGGCGCACAAGGCCGAAGACGAAGGCATGGCCGCCGCAGAGGTCATCGCGGGCAAGGCCGGTCACGTCAATTACGGCGTCATCCCGAGCGTGATCTACACCCATCCCGAGGTCGCCGCCGTGGGCCAGACCGAGGAACAGCTGAAAAAGGTTGGCCACGCCTACAAGGTCGGCAAGTTCTCCTTCATGGGCAATGGCCGCGCCAAGGCCAATTTCGCCGCCGACGGCTTCGTCAAGATCCTTGCCGACAAGGAAACCGACCGCATCCTGGGCGCGCATATCATCGGGCCGATGGCGGGCGATCTGATCCACGAGATCTGCGTCGCGATGGAGTTCGGCGCGGCCGCCGAGGACGTGGCCCTGACCTGCCACGCGCACCCGACCTATTCCGAGGCCGTGCGCGAAGCCGCGCTGGCCTGCGGGGACGGCCCGATCCATATGTGATCCACGACCTACGTGACCGCCCGGGGGCCGGGCGGTTACAATAAATCCAGTTGCGCCAAGGCCTCGGCCCGCGCGTGGTGCATGGCCTCATGCGTATGGGCAAGCGCGATGTCCCGGCCCTGAAGCCCGTAGCGTTCCGCCGTTTGCGCATCGTCCAGAAGGGCGGCGATGGCGTCCGCCAGGGCATCCGCATCGCCCGGGGGCACCCGCCAGCCGGTCTGTCCCTCCCGCACCGCATCGCGCAGCCCGCCCGTATCGCTTGCCAGAACCGGGGTTGCCTGGCTGAACGCGTCATAGACGATGCGGGGCTGTTCGTCCGACAGGGACGGCACGACGACCGCGCGCACCTCGCGCAGGCAGGCAAAGAAGCCATCGTCATAGGGCACCGGATCGCGCAGGGTGAGGGTCACATGGCGGAACCGTGGCGCCGCCGCGCGGCAGGCCTCCGCCATCTCGCCCATCCCCATCACATCGCAGGCAACGTCGATCTTTCGCCGGTCGAGGATCGCCAGCGCATCGAGAAGAACGCCCACGCCCTTCTCACGCACGAGCCGCCCGGCGAACAGCACCCTGGGCGCGCGCCCGTCCCTCCAGCTGTCGCGCGCGGCCTCGGGCCCCAGAACGCGGCTTTCGTCGATCCAGCTTGCAGGCGTGACGATGGCGGTCCCCCGGATCCAGGGGGCGAAGTCGCGGCGATAGGCTTCAGAGGTCAGGACGCTCAGCCGCGCCATGGAAAAGCAACGCCGCGCCAGCCATTCCGTGAGGCGCGCGCGCAGCCGCACGAGGCGGCCCGCCTCCGTGGCATCGCCCAGGCGCCAGAAGGTGCTTTCGAGGACGGTCACGACCGGCACCCGGAACAGGGCCGCCGCAGGCAGCAGGAAGAAGGCGGGCGCATAGGGCCATCCCGCGGGCGAGGTCTGCACAACCCGCGCGCGGCGCACCTCGCGAAAGGCCGTCGCGATCACGGCAGGCAGACGGGCGAGCATCTGCGCCTTGCCCTTCCCCACATCGAGATCGGCAAAGCTGAGCGTGACATCAGGCGGCGGTTGCACCCGGACCGGATCGGTCAGCGCGGCGCGATGGGTGCGCGGCGCGAGAATGCGGAGATGCTTGAGATACGGGAAATGCCGCTCCAGATCCTGCGCCCAGAGGCCGTCGACCCAGACATTGCCGCCCTCGTCCTCCGCGAAGGGGCAGGCCGAGTTCAGAAGAAAGGGTGTGTCGCGCCGGTCGGTCATGCGGAGGGCCATCCGCCGGGGGAATGCGGCGGCCAGTCACGTCTGAAACCCACGAACTGCACCCTCCTGTCGTCTCCGGCCCGACGATCCTACGCGGCACGGATGCACGCGCGCAACGGGTTTCCGGAACTGGGCCGTCCCGCGAGAACGCGGCGTCTTTCTTGACGCGGCGCGTTCGCAGGCGCAGCCTTGAGGACGGAGGCGGACATGACACCCGGCAAGGCCTTTCTGACATCCGACGAGATCCGCAGCCTGTCGGCGCGGTCCGATCTTTGGGGCGCATGGCTTGTCCTGCATGCCTGGGGACTGATCCTGGGCGCGCTTCTTCTCTTCGCGCTCTGGCCCAATCCCCTGAGCTTCGTGCTGGCCGTGATCGTCATCGGCTCGCGTCAGCTGGGCCTCGCCATCCTGATGCACGAGGCCGCGCATAACGCGCTCTTCAAGACCCGCGCGTTGAACGAATGGGCGGGGGAATGGCTCTGCGGGCGGCCGATCATCGCGGATCTGCCGGAATACCGGCATTACCACCTGACCCATCACCGCTACACCCAGACCGAGCGCGACCCGGATCTGCGCCTGTCCAAACCCTTTCCCACAACCCGCGCCTCGCTGCGGCGGAAATTCATCCGGGACATCACCGGGCAGACCGGCCTCAAGCAGCGCGCGCAGCAGATCATGTTCGCGCTGAAGATGGCCGGAGAGGTGGAGGGCACGCCCTCGTCCCAGGACCTCGCCCAGGCCTTTTCCGGCCCGGTGATCGGCCGGGCGATCCTTGCCAACGCGGTGATCTTCGCGCTGTTCTGGGCCCTCACGGGCCTCTGGTGGGCCTGGGCGGCCTTCTGGCTGCTGCCCCTTCTGACCTGGTTCCAGCTGGTCCTGCGCATCCGCAACATCGCCGAACACGGCGCGGTCGAGTTTTCGGACGATCCCTTGCGCAACACGCGCACCACGCTGGCCAATCCGCTGGAGCGGTTGCTGGTCGCGCCCTATTGGGTGAACTACCATCTCGAACATCACCTGGTTATGCACATCCCCGCGCATAACCTGCCGAAACTGCACGGAATGATGATCGAGAAAGGCCATGGTGCCCAGATGCAGACCGCCCCGAATTACCGCGCCGTCTTGGCGCAAGCCGCATCGCTGAGCCGCTGATGCGCTACGCCGCCTACGCCCCTCGGATCGAGGAGGCCCGCGCGAAACCGCAACTCTGGCGGATCGCGGTGGGCCTGCTTCTGGCCGCGATCGTCACCATGCTGACCTCGCAGATGCTGCTGATGAGCGCGCTGAGCATCGCAGGCGACGGCTTTGCCGAAACGATCCTGGGCGGCACCGCGCCGGGCGGGCTTCTGGTGCTGCTGTTTGCCATGGGCACCATGGCGCTTGGCGCGCTCATCGCGGCGCAGATCATGCACGGGCGCGGCCCCGAAAGCGTGATCGGCCCCCGGGATCAGACGATCCGGCAGGGGCTGCGCGTGCTGGTGGCGGTCGGGATGGTCCAGGTGGTGATGCTGGTCCTGCTGCTGTGGGGCGTGACCGGCGATCTGCGCCTGAACCTGGCCCCGGGCCTCTGGATCACGCTGCTGCCGCTCGCCCTGGCTGGCGTACTGGTGCAGACCGGCGCCGAGGAGGTGCTGTTTCGCGGCTACCTGCAAAGCCAGATGGCCGCGCGGTTCCGCTCTCCGATCCTGTGGATCGGGCCGCAGGCCGCGCTGTTCGCGCTGGGGCATTACGCGGCGGGCACGTTCGGGTCGAACGCGCTCGGAATTGCGCTCTGGGCGGGGCTGTTCGGCGTGCTGGCAGGCGATCTGACGGCGCGGTCGGGCACGCTTGGCCCGGCAATTGCGCTGCATTTCGCCAATAACGTGCTGGCGGTCCTCGTTGTCTCGCTCGACGGGGTTCTGTCGGGCCTGTCGCTTTTCACGCTGCCCTTCTCGCCGGGCGACGAGGACGTGATCGCGGCGGCCCTTCCGGTCGATTTCGCGGGGCTCGTGGTGGCCTGGCTCGCCGCGCGGGTGGCGCTTCGCGTCTGAGGCGCGGCACGCACGCGCGATTGCATTTCCCGGCCCCGCCGCATAAGTCGGTGACGTCCGGAATGACGTCAGAGCCTTTGTATGAACTGGATCACCAACTACGTCCGCCCGCGCATCAACTCCATCTTCTCGCGCCGCGAAGTGCCCGAGAACCTTTGGACCAAATGCGATGAATGCGGCACCATGCTGTTCCACCGGGAACTGACGGACAATCTGCATGTCTGTGCCACCTGCGGCCACCACATGCAGATCACCCCGCGCGCCCGGTTCAAGGCGCTGTTCGACAACGGCGTCTTCTCCGAGGTGAAGGTGCCCGAGCCGGTGGCCGATCCGCTGCATTTCCGAGACCAGAAGAAATATCCCGACCGGATGCGCAGCGCGCAGAAAGCCACGGGCGAGAAAGAGGCGATGCTGGTCGCCACGGGCGAGGTCGGGCGCACGCCCGTCGTTGCCGCCGCGCAGGACTTTTCCTTCATGGGCGGCTCGATGGGCATGTATGTCGGCAACGCCATCATCGCCGCCGCCGAAGAGGCGCTGCGCCTGCGGCGCCCGCTCGTGCTGTTCTCCGCCGCGGGCGGGGCGCGCATGCAGGAGGGCATCCTGTCGCTGATGCAGATGCCGCGCACGACCGTGGCCATCCAGATGCTGCGCGAGGCGGGCCTGCCCTATATCGTCGTGCTGACCCATCCCACGACCGGCGGTGTGACCGCGTCCTACGCGATGCTGGGCGATATCCAGATCGCGGAGCCCAACGCGCTGATCTGCTTCGCAGGCCCGCGTGTGATCGAGCAGACCATTCGCGAAAAGCTGCCCGAGGGCTTCCAGCGCGCGGAATACCTGCTCGAACACGGGATGCTCGACCGTGTCACCGACCGGCGCCAGCTGCGCGAGGAACTGGTGGTCATCCTGCGGATGCTGATGCAGATGCCGCCGCCGGTCTGGGGCGAACTGCCCCCGCCTGCGGAGCCCGTCACCGACAACGAGGCGGCGCAAGACGCGCCTGCCACGGACGACGCCAAGGCATGACGGCGCGACCGCCCTTCGCATGAACAACACCTCATCCGACGCGATCCTCGAGCGTATGCTCGCGCTGCATCCGAAATACATGGATCTTGTGCTGGACCGTGTCTGGGCTCTGCTGGAAAAGCTGGGGCATCCCGAACGCGCGCTGCCACCGGTCATTCACCTCGCGGGCACCAACGGAAAGGGCTCGACCCAAGCGATGATCCGCGCGGGGCTGGAGGCCGAAGGCCATCGCGTCCATGCCTATACTTCGCCGCATCTGGCCCGCTTTCACGAACGCATCCGCCTTGCGGGCACAGTGATCCCCGAACCGGAGCTCGCCACGCTTCTGGACGAGGTCTATGCGATCAATGACGGCACCCCCATCACCTATTTCGAGATCACGACCTGCGCCGCGCTGCTGGCCTTCTCGCGGATGCCTGCGGATTACGTCCTGCTCGAGACGGGCCTTGGCGGGCGGCTTGATGCGACAAACGTGGTCGCGCGCCCGGCGCTGACGATCATCACGCCCGTTTCGATGGATCACGAAGCCTACCTTGGCGACACGCTGGCCAAGATCGCGGGCGAGAAGGCGGGCATCCTGAAGCGCGGCGTGCCTTGCGTCGTGGGCCCGCAGGCCCCCGAAGGACTGGAAGTGATCGAGGATCGCGCGGCGCAGCTTGGCGCGCCACTCTTGGCCCATGGGCAGCAATGGCATGTGACCGAGGAACATGGCCGCCTCGTCTTTCAGGACGACAGCGGCCTTCTGGATCTGCCGCGCCCGAACCTGCCCGGGCGCCACCAGTTCGACAATGCGGGCGCGGCCCTGGCCGCCCTGCGGCATCTGGGCTGCGGAGAGGCGGCGTTCGAGGCGGCTGTCACGCGCGCTGAATGGCCCGCCCGGATGCAACGCCTGCGCGAAGGGCCGCTGGTCGCGGCCGCGGGCCCGACGGCCGAGCTGTGGCTCGATGGCGGGCACAACCCGGCGGCAGGTGCGGCATTGGCCGAGCATCTGTCGACCCTGCCCGCGCGCCCGACCTTTCTGATCTGCGGCATGCTGAACACCAAAGATGCCACGGGCTATATGCGCGCCTTCGAGGGGCAGGTCCGCAGCCTGCACGCCGTGGCGATCCCCGGAGAGGCGAACACGCTCAGCGCGGAAGACACCGCCGCCGCCGCAAAGCGCGCGGGCCTGCAGGCCGAACTCGCGCAAGATGTGGAGACGGCGATCCGCGACATCGTCGCCGCGACACCCGAAGCCCGCATCCTGATCTGCGGCTCGCTTTACCTGGCGGGCCGGATCCTGCGCGAAAACGGCTGACCCCAATCCCTCGCGCGAATCACCAATTGTTGACGGATCGCCACAATCGGGACTAAATGCAGGGTGTCTGCGGCTTGTGGGGCCGCCCCCTCATGGTGTTTGCAATGCGCGGTTCGTGGTGCCTTCCTGCTGTTCTCGGCGTGTTCGGCCTGTCCGCCCCGGTGATGGCGCAGGAGGCGGGGCTGACCCCGACCCTGTCGCGGCTCGAGACCGAAATCGCGGGCCTCTCCGTGAGTGTGGCGCGCAGCGGCCCGGCCTGCCCGCCCGCCTGCCTGCAGCCGATCGAGGCCGCGCCCGGCGTCACCCCGATGGGCGAGGCCGAGCTTCTGGCCTTTCTCGACGGCCCCGCCGCCGAAATGACCGGCATCCTGGCCGATGTGCGCCCGCCCGAGGCGCATGCGCAAGGCACCCTGCCCGGTGCGATCAACCTGCCCGGCGAGACGCTGCGCCCCGACAATCCCTACCGCGCGGAGCTGCTTGCGGCGCTCGGTCTGCGGGAGGGCACGCGGGCAGAGCACCGGATCGTTCTGTTCGGGCAAAGCCCCCTCGACCCCGCACCGGTCACCGCGATCCGCGCCCTGTTCGAGGCCGGATTTCCCCCGGAGAACCTGCATTATTATCGCGGCGGGCTGGATGTCTGGACCGCGCTCGGCCTGACCACCGGGCCGGGGGGCTGAGATGGTCCGCGTCGTGCTGTACTCTCTCGGGTTTCTGACGATCACGGGCCTGCTGATCGCGCTTCAGCCCGGTGTGCAAGGACCGGATGCATCAGGCCCGCCTTCCGCGAGTGTGGAGGCACCGCCCAACCCCGCGACGGCCCCGGACGCGCCCGCTATCGTCACGCAGGCCCGGACGGCGCCTGCCCCGGCCCTGCCCAAGGCGCCCCCCGCCCCCGATCTTGACAGCCGCAACACGGCGGCCTTCCCGGCCATGACCTTGCCGCAGGCCGCGCGCGCGGACGATCCGGACTTGCACCGCATCACCTGGGCCGCCATCGCACAGATCAACGCGGTCACCGGGCGGAAGGTGGCGCCGGGCCAGCCGGGCAGCCTGCTGCACGCAGTGGTGCAGAAGTCGCTGGCAAGGGAGGCCCCGGGTGCCCGAGCTGCCACGCCGCGCGGCGACAGCTACATCGTGGCGCCCGGTGACAGCCTCGCCAGTATCGCGGAGGACATCTATGGCGATGCTACGATGACCGGCCCGCTTTACGCCGCAAATGCGATAGCGCTGAGCGATCCGCGTGATCTGCGCCCGGGGCAGGTGCTGCGCCTGCCCGCGCGCTGAGGCCCTGACGCCACAACCTGTTGATATTGCTCCGCATAAAAAAACTACGACTTGACGACATCACTATATGTTGACTGCAGCGAAATAATCACGCTATGATTCATTACAACGGGATCGGAGCGCAGATCGCTCCAGCCCAAAGACTTACGAGATCGCTGACACAACCCCCTTGCGGCTGCGCGTTATCGCGCGACCGACCGGGCGCAGTGCGCGATGTCATACGGGAAGAACAGGCGGTCAAGCCGGATCGAGCAGCAGCGAACCTTGGGGTCCTTCGGGACCCCTTTTTCGTAGCGGCGGCTCAGTCCAGCGACGCGCGGCCCCAATCCTCGGATTGCATCTCGCGCAGGCGGCTTGCGGTGCGCTCGAACTCAAACGCGCCCGGCCCTTCGACATAGAGATATTCCGGCTCGGCGGCCGCGGAGACGACAAGCTTCGTCTTCGCTTCATACAGCGCGTCGATCAGCGTCACGAAGCGCTTCGCCTCGTTGAAGTTGGACCGGCCGAGCTGCGGCACGTTCTCGAGGATCAGCACGCGCACGGTTTCGGCCAGTTTGAGGTAATCCGCAGGGCCCAGCGCCTTGCCGCAGAGATCGAAGAATCGCACTCGCGCGACCCCGTTGGAAAACTGCGGCAGGCTCAGCTCGCGGCCCTGGACATGCAGGACCAGCTCTTCTTCCGTGCCGCCCGACAGCCGCTGCCAAAGCGCGTTGATGGCCGCGCGGGCCTCGGCATCGTTGGGGCTGAAATAGGTGTCGGTGCCCTGCAGGCGGTCCTGCCTGTAGTCGCGATGGGCGGCCAGTTCGCGCACCACCATCCGCTCTTTCAAAAGCGCGATGAAGGGCAGGAACAATTCGCGGTTCAGGCCATCCTTGTAAAGATCGTCCGGCACCCGGTTCGAGGTCGTGACCACCACGCAGCCCGCCGCGAAAAGCTTCTCGAACAGGCGGCCCACGATCATGGCATCGGCGATATCGGTGATCTGCATCTCGTCGAAGGCGAAGACGCGCGCGCTGTCCGCCACCGCCTTGGCCACGGGCGCGATGGGATCTTCCCGGCCCGCCTTCCGTTCGGCGTGCACGCCCGCCTGCACCTCCTGCATGAAGGCGTGGAAATGCACGCGGCGTGCGGGCACGTCGAGGCTTTCGACGAAGAGATCCATCAGCATGGACTTGCCACGCCCGACCCCGCCCCAGAGATAGAGGCCCTTGGGCGGCGGCGGCGCCTTGCGAAAGAGGCCCTTCTTCGGGGGATCGTTCACCGCTTCGGCGATCCGCGCGAATTCGGGCAGCACCTCGCGTTGCGCGGCATCTTCGTGCAGGGCGCCCTCGGCCAGACGCGCCTCGTAAAGCGCGGTCAGGGCGTCAGACATTGGGTTCGCCCTGCAGGCCCAGAAGCTTGCGGAACCCCGTCCAGTAGCCCGGCAATTGCGGCGGCCCGTCAAGGCCCGCGATGGCCTCTTCGGCCCACGGGGCCATGTCGCTTTGCGCGAAGGCCCGCCCCCAATCGAGGTAATCGTCGGCAAATTCCGGACGCAGGCGGCAGGCCGATCCGACAAGGCCCACCAGCGTCTCGGGCGGGGAATACCATTCGTCCTGAATGCCCGTGACCCGGGTCTGCATGAACGGGCCCACAAGTCGCATCAACCGCTTCTCGGAGAATTGCAGCAGCAGCTTGCCCATCTCGTCGCGGCTGTAATGGATGAGCGGCGGGAAGGTATCGAAGAAGATCGCACGACCGTCGCGGATCGCGAAGTTGCGGATCGAGGGATGGAAGCCCACGCGCGCCTCGACGCCCTCGGCCGCCTTCCAGAACCGCGCGATCACCTCGCCCGCGGCCTGCATCATCTCGAGCGTCTCCTCGCGGCTTCGCTCGCGCATGCGGGGGCGCATCAGGCTGTCGAGGGGCAGCGCCTCCTGGACGATGACCGGGGTGCGCGCGCCGGTGCCATCGAGGTCGAGCAGATGAAACGCGGTCTCGGGCAGGATCACGCCGCAGTCTGTCAGGACGCGCACGTAATCGTCGTGGTTCCGCGCGAGCCGCTCCAACGCGGCAGGCTCGGCTGCGCCGCGATAGACCTTGATGACCTTGTCCGAAAACGGCCCCGAAGGCGGCTGGAACGGCGCGCAGAAATAGCCCAGCTTCGAGATGGCTCGCCCACGGGTCGCGGTATCGGCACGGATCAGGTCGGCCAGCGCGGCAAGGTCTGTCATGGTCACTCCGATGGCGTCAGGAGGTGGATCGCGCCACCCTTAGCCCGTTGCCAGCCGTTGCGCCACCTCTGCGGCCAGCGCGTCGACCTCGTCGCGCGCGGGCGTCTTGCGGCCCTCCGCGCCCGACAGTCCCCGGCCCATCGCCTCGGCATAGATCGTGCGGTTGGCAAGCTGCGTCTCGGCCATCGCCGCCTCGAGCGCGATGGCGGCCTCGGCCACCTCGCCTGCAAGGCGGGTGCGTGCGCGGGTGCGGTTCATGACGACCAGCGCATCCTTATCCTCGCGGCGGGCGAGGTCGAGCACCCCTTCGGTGGCCCAGAGGTCCACATGGCTCATGGCAACGGGCACGATGACCAGATCCGCCACGCGCAAGGCGGGGCGCAGGTCGCTGTCGGCCTTGGGCGGCGTGTCGACGATGACCACATCGCAGGCATCGGCAAGCTTGCGGGTCTCGTAGGTGATCCCCCAGGCCGAGGAGGTCGCGAAGTCGAGCCCGACCGTGGCATCGGGATATTCCTCCACGCGGGTCATGAACCAACGCCCGAGGCTGCCCTGCGGATCGGTGTCCACAAGCGCCACGGACTTGCCCTGCCGCAGGAACCCGACGGCGAGGTTTGCCGTCAGCGTGGTCTTTCCCGAGCCACCCTTCTGCTGGGCCACGGTGATGATCGAACCAGTCATGCGAATCGTCCCCCCAGACGAAATTTCCCCCATTTTGCACCTGCAGAATGGGATTGCCACCGCATGCGCCCGCCTGCGTCGTCAAGCGTGCTTAACGCGCAATTAACCATCGACAGGCGAGGATCGGGCCATGTTGCGCGTTGTCCTTCTTCTGACCTGCACCTTGGGATTTTTGCCTGCCGCGGCCCTTGCGGGCGCCTGGCCGCGCGAGAAAGGCAGCGTTTTCCTGTCGGCGGTCAGCTACCTGTCCTGGCCGCAGGATACCACCACCTGGATCTCCTACGCGCCCACGTCGCGCTATGACACGCTTTACCTCGAATACGGGCTGACCGCCCGGTGGACCATAGGCCTCGATCTCGGGCGCTCGGTCTCGGGTGCGGAGAAGGTCGTGGCCTTCGCCCGCCGCCCGCTGGCGCGGCCGGAGGCATGGCTGCAGATCGCGGCCGAGCTGGGCGCGGGCCAGATCGACGGCGACAATGTCCTGCGTCCGGGCCTCAGCCTTGGCATGGGATGGGACGGCGGATGGGTGAACGCCGATCTTCTGGCCGAGCATTTCAGCGACAGGGGCGAGACCGATGTGAAGCTGGACCTGACCTATGGGCGCGCATTGGGGCGCCGCAAGGTGATGCTGCAGCTTCAGGCGGGCCAGCAGGAAGGCGACGATGCGTTCCTGCGGGTGGTGCCTTCGGTGGTGCAGCCGCTCTGGCGCGATGTCTCGCTCGAAATCGGGGTGAGCTACGGCGCGATGGGCGATGACAGCATGGGCCTGAAACTGGGCCTCTGGACCAGTTTCTGAACGCCGCCTAGGCTTGGCCCATGGCCAAGCAACCTGTCGATCCGATCCGTCCCACCGATGATGCGGCCCGCGCGCTGGCGCGCGATCTGATCCGGGCTGCGCGCTTTGCGGCGCTTGGCACGATCGAACCCGAGACCGGCGCGCCCATGGTGACGCGCATGGGCGTGGCCCCGGGCGAGGATGGCCTGCCGCTGGGCCTCGTCTCGGACCTGTCGACCCACGCTCAGGCGTTGCAGGCCAATCCGGTCTGCTCGCTTCTGCTGGGCGAGCCCGGTCCCAAGGGCGACCCGCTCACCCATCCGCGTCTGACATTGCAGGCCGACGCGGCGTTCATCCGCCACGGTACGCCGGAGCACGCGGTGCTCGCGGCGCAATACCTCGCCGCCTACCCCAAGGCGCAGCTTTATATCGGGTTTGCCGATTTCGCGATCCTGCGGTTCACTGTCCGCACGGCCTTTCTGAACGGCGGCTTCGGCAAGGCCTACCGACTGAGCCCCGAAGACCTGCAGGGCTGACGCAGAAAGACCGCCCCCGACGGGACGGCCCTGCCCATCCACGCGGGCGACGCTCAGTCCATGCGGATCGTCACGTTGGCATCCCCCAGAACCGGCGTGTTGTAGATCAAATGCACGCGGTTGTTCTGCCCGCCCTCCCGGACCGAGCAATAGGGCATGCTCCATTCGCTGACATTGGCCGTGTTCCGCAGACGCGAGAGATGGGTGACGGCGTCCACCTCCGTGGCCCAGCCATCGAAGGGAAGTTCGTTGTCGGTCTCCACCACCCAGGTATCGGCATGGGTGTTCTGGTCGTGCCGTACCACCAGCGGATTGCGCGTGGCCTTTTCGACATTGGCGAAGGTGTTGTTGGTGAAACTCACCCGCTTCATGCTGCCATATTCCAGATCCGCGAACGAGGTATCGACCCGCTCCACCCGGTCGATCTTGCCTGACGAGACACGGAAGGTGTTGCCCGAGACGTTGAAGCCGTTGAGGAAATGCCCCGTCCCGTAGGGCTTCACCACGATGTAGGAGAACGTCGTCGCGACATTCGAGCACAAAAAGACATTGTCGGTGATCGACAGGCCCGCAAAGCCGAAGCCGCCGGTGAAATCCGGCTCGGGCTCGCGTTCGTTGGTCCATTCGACGAAGCAATTGTCGATGTAATTGTTGGAAATCTGCGTGTTGCAGGCCCGAAGCGCGAGGACGATGCCCGCGCTGCGGATCCCGTTCGTGGCGGTATCACCTTGGAAGAAATGGTTCCCGGTGATGAGGTTCTGCGCGCCCGAGGCCACCAGGAAATGCCGGAATTGCGAGGCCCGGCAATCGCGCACCTTCACGTCGTTGGCGTTGGTGTTGATCGCGACAGACCGGCGGTTCTGCGTCAGCTCTCCGCCTTCATGGCTGATGAACTGGCAATGCTCGATCAGCATGCCCTGACAGCCCTCGCCGGGCGAGGTGATGCCCCGGAATTTGGGCCGGTTGAAGGTGCATTCGCGCACGACCATCACCGTGCCTTCGGGCGCCAGCAGGATGCCGTTCGCCTCGATCGCGCATTGAAACTCGATATCCTCCAGCTGGAACACATCGAGCCGCTCGAACCCCGCGAAGTCGAGCATGTATTTGTAGCGCGTGAAGGTATAATTCTGCGTGCCCGTCGCATCGGACAGGGGCTGCGACAGGGTCAGGTCGCCCGCACCGACATTGACGGATTTGACGTAGATCTCGCGTCCGACGCCCGCCCCTTCGACAAGGCTGCCCACCTGGATATTGGCGATATTGGCCACATTCGTCAGGCGGGTCTGGTTCGTCGGCGAATAGCTGGCCTGGCTCGTCACCACCTCCTCGGTCCAGTCGCCCGCATCGGTCGCCTGCAATTGGCCGTTTCGCAAGACGCGCCGCTGCGCATACGTGGTGCGGTTCGCCACCGCCGCCTGCACGTCGAGCGGGCCCGACAGCGTCACGCGCCGCCCGCCCATATCGAGGCTTTCGTGATCGGCGTCGTTCATCAGCGATTGCAGCGCCTTCTTCAGCGCCTCCTCCTCATCGCCAAAAGCGTCGATATAGGAGGGCAGGCTGAAATTCTTCGTCAGTGACAGGCGGCGGTTCGTGGGCATCGTCACCGTGCCCTCGAAGATCACCTCCGAGTTGATGGTCACGTCCTCGCCCAGGAAGTAGCGGCCCTGGCTCACGAAGAGAGTGCGGCCATCCGTCACCTGATCGGCCGCCTCGAAGGCGGCGCTGTCATCGGTCACGCCGTCCCCGCGCGCGCCGTAATCGCGCACGTCCACATAGCCCAGCATCTCGCGCAGGAAGACGCCGGTGACATCCTCGATCACGATGTCGTCGACCCGCAGAAGTCCGCCCGACGCGCCCGTGAAATCGAGGCCGAAATGCCCGTATGTCGGCGCGCGCCCCCAGACCAGATCGACGCCGCCGCGATGACCCGAGCCGATGATCGCGCTGACCTCGACCACCTGCCCGTAGGTCGGGATCGCCACCGCGTCGCCCGCCAGCGGAATGCCGGTCACCGCATTGCCCGACGCATTGCCCGCCCAGGCCGCGATCCGCACCGAGGGCAGCGAGCCCGCGACGCATTTCACCCGCGCGGTCACCCGCAGGTAGCAGCCGGGCTCGATCGGGACCTCGCCCATGTAACGGATCTTCTGGGTGGCATCGGTCTTCAGCAGCTCGAGGCAGCCGCCGAAATCCTGGTCCGCCGCGACGAAGGCTGCGGTGGGCGCGCTGGCATAGGTGTCCGAGCCCGGCGTGCCATCCCCGCTCGACCAGACATTGAGCCCGTCCGAGAAGGGCGTCGGCATCAGCACCACACCATCCGTTATCGCCTTGTTCATCGCTGTCCCTTTCCGCGCGCAAGGGCCCACGCCATGCGGGCCGAGTGTCGCGGTCAGGGATAGGAAAGAGGCGCCTAACGCGGCCTGAGCGGGGCGGGCGTTGCGTGATGCGCAGGGGGTCTTGAGGGATTGGGCGGTGGGTTTTCACCCACCCTACGTGTTGGCGAAGCCTCGCCTTCGCGGTCGGCGTTGTGGGGCCGACCGTAGGGTGGATGAAAACCCACCACCCCAGACCCAACCCGCGACCACCCCGGCCCTCAGGCCGCGAAGGTATCGGCCTCCAGCATCCGCACACCGTCGATGCGCCAGCCATTGCCGGTCTCGATCATCTTGTATTCGAGAACATGCAGACGCCCCGCATCATCGGTGACGATCACGCGTTGATAATGTGCCTCCGCATCGGCGCGCAGATCGCCGAATTCCACGTTGGACGGGGTCCAGACCATGGGATATCCCTGCTGCACCATGGCGCCGAAATTCTGCGCGTTGCGAAAAAGGCCTTTGATCATCGGGCTCGCGAATTCGAAGGCCGTATCGACATCGCGATCCAGGAAGGCATCCATCTGCTGCGAGATGGTGTTCTCGATCTCGGGCAGCGGGGCGACGACCTCCTGGGCGTGGGCAGGCAGGGACCAGATCAGCAGGGCGAGTGCGGCAAACAGGCGTTTCATGGGCGGACCTCCTCGTGACGCATGGGACAAGGTAGGGCTGCGCCCCGACCTTGCCAAAGTCACGCTGTCGCAGGGCGGGAAGTTTCACCGCCCCGCACGAGGTGTCAGCCCAGCTCGCCGCGCAAGCCCCGTTCGATCAGCTGCACGGTCTCCTCGACGCCGTAAAGCGCGATGAACCCGCCGAAGCGCGGGCCTTGGCTGGCGCCCAGAAGCACCTCGTAGAGCGCCTTGAACCAGTCGCGCAGCGGATCGAAGCCATGCTCCTTGCCGACCGCGAAGACGAGGCTCTGCAGCGTCTCGTCGTCGCTCGGGCCGTCATGGGCCTGCAGCCGGGCCGCCAGATCGCGCAGCGCGGCCTCTTCCTTCTCGTCGGGCGCGCGGAAGACCTTCCCGGGCTTCACGAAATCCTCGTAATAGCGGATCGCGAAACCGGCGGCCTGATCGAGGTCCGGATTGGCCTCGGGCGAGGCATCGGGGGCGTAGCGCACGATGAAGCCCCAAAGCGTCTCCTTGTCCTCGGCGCCCGACACCGAGACGAGGTTCAGGAGCATCGAGAACGGCACCACCATGGTCGAGGCGGGCGGCTGCCCGCCATGAATGTGCCAGACCGGGTTCGTGGCCTGTGCCTTTGCATCCTGGTCCGGATAGGCGCGCAGCTGCTGGTGGTATTCGTCCACCGCTTTCGGGATCACGTCCCAGCTCAGCCGCTTGGCGGTCTTGGGCTTGAGGAACATGTAATAGGACAGGCTTTCGGTCGAGGCATAGGTCAGCCATTCGTCGATCGAAAGCCCGTTGCCTTTCGACTTCGAGATCTTCTCACCGCTCGCATCGAGGAACAGCTCGTAGGTGAAAT
>CAZTEV010000023.1:0-15199 GCA_964612785.1 uncultured Roseivivax sp.
CCAGATCGAGGATCAGGCGATCCACGGCGAGCGGCACCGCCGGGTCGTCGCTGTAGCGCCGCGCCGTCACCTCCGCGCCGTCGACCGAGTCGCGATAGGTCACAAGTTCCGTGCGGAAGAAGGGCTGCTGGCGGCGCAGCACGGTGCCGTCCTCGTCCAGGATTTCGACCTCGAAACCGTACCGGAAGGTCTCGCCCGCCACGGGCACATGGCTGGCCGCCACATCGGGATGGCTGAGCAGGCGCAGACCGCTGAGCCGACCCGGCAGCGCGAAGGTCGTCCAGCGCTCGTCATCGAGCAGGTAGGAAATCGTGCCGCGTCCGGTCTCGTCGCGCGTGCTGGCATCGGTCAGGTCGCTTTCCTCGGTCTGCAATCCGCTGCGGTCGAGCAGCATCGCCACCGTTTCGGGGCGCAGGATCGTGAAGACCGCGGCAGCACCGATCAGCAGCAGCAGGATCAAAAGGGTGGTGCGCAGCTTCTGCATCATGGGCGGGCATCCTCCCGGAAGGTCAGAAGCGCCCTGCGCGAGATCGCAAAGTCGGCAAGCGTCGTCCGGCTCACCTCGCTGACGGCAAGCGTGCCCGGCGCCAGAAGCGCCCCGCCCAGCGGGTTGAGGTTGACCACCGCGCGCAGGCAGCCGGTTGCCGCATCCTCGAGCAGCGCGAAGGCCTGTTGCGTTGCCGGATCGGACAGGTGCGTGGCGCTGAGCCCGCCCTCGCGCCGCAACAAGCTTTGCAACGCGACCGGGTTGCCGCTGTCGAGATAGGCGCGCAGATCGGAGGTGACGGTCCCGGACAGGCGACCCGGCGCGATGCAGCGCTGCGCCTCTGCCGCCAGCGGACCCGTGGCCATGGTGGCGCCCAGCCTGCGGAACAGCGCCATCTGCGCCGAGCGCCCGGAATGATCGGCAAACTGGTTCAGAAGATCGGGCGAAAGCCAGAGCGACACGAACTCGGCCAAGGGTCGCGCGGACAGGAAGCCTGCCTGGGGGATCACGCCCGGCTCGAAGCCAGCGAACACTTCCGTCCCGCGGCGCTGGGCCACCGAGAAGCCGAAATCCCGCAGATCCGAAATCGTCTGCGCGGTCAGGCCGCTGGTCGATTGATCGCCCAGGATCGAGTCGGGCGACACGATCACATCCACATCCGGCGCCACCGCCAGCGTCTCGTCCGAGACAGAGCGCAGGACCAGCGTCACGGATTCCGCGGCGTCGCGCTGGATCGAGAGCTTCGAGATCAGATCGTAAAGCCCGGGCACATGATCGGGGTTCAACACCGCCAGATCGGGGGCGGGCAGCCCGTCGCGGTCGACCCGCCCCGCGATCATCATCGCCGAGGCGTCGAGTGCGCCGTAGATCGACAGCCCCAGATTGAGGATCCGCCGGTCGCGCAGGCCGGTCGGGACATGCACGAATACCGGATCGGTCTCGTCCACGCGCAGAACGAAGGTGCCCCAGGACACGCGATCGCTATAGAGGATCACGTTGCGCGCCGCGCCCGTCGGATCGCGCATAACGCCCAGCCTGTAGTCGAGCGAGCGCGCCGCCACGTCGAGCGACACGAGCAGATCCGTGGTTTGCCGGTCGAGCATCGGCTCGGCGCGCATCCGCGGCAGCGCCTCATCGAAAAGCGGCGCCAGCAATTCGGATTCGAGATAGAGCAGATCGGCGATGTCCGGGGGCGCCGCCTCGGGGGCTGCGGCATTCCCGATGACGCGGTCGCGGATCGTGCCGGGGGTTCCGCCCGGCCCGGGATCGAGGAAAATGTCGCCGCCCTCGATACGTGCGACAATCGCGTGGATCGCATCGGGCGTCAGGTCCAGAAGGCCGAAGCCCGCGCGCGCGGTATAGCGTTGCTGGCTGGAGCGCGCCGCGGTGCCGGTGACCAGCGCGACATCCCCGATCAGCGCCTCGAGCCGGGGCAGGTCGACGCTTCGGGGATAGCGGCCCACAACCTCGAGCGTCGGTTGCGTGACCTCGCCGCTCGCGGTCAGTTGCAGGATGGCGCCGCCCAGCACGTCATGAGCGGCATGAAAATAGCTGGCCACTTCGCCCTCGGCGGTGCCGCCCGCCGCGCCCCGCAGGATCATCGCGCGCGCATCCGTCGCCTCGAACAGGGCCGAGGCGGCCGAGCTCAATCCCCGCGCGGCGGTGGCATCGGCAAGCGATATGGTCAGCGCGCTGTCCGAGCGCGGGTCGATCACGAAAACCGCGCGGCCGGTGAAATTGACCACCGGTTCGATCACCACATTGCCCGCGTCGGTCATGCGCGTGCTGTAGCCCGCCACCGCGATCTTGCGCCGTGCCTCCACCAGCTCGGTCAGGTTGCCGCCGTCCGGGGCGAGATCCGACAGGATCGTGGCCAGCCCTTCGCGGAATCCCTGCAGCGCCACCACATCGGGCCGGGGGGCGGCGCCTGCCGTCTCGGCATAGGTCGAACGCTGCACGGCAGAGGCCAGCAATTCCCGCGACAGCGCGTCGCGTTCGGGTGCCGCCTCCGCCGGGGCCTCGACCACGGGCGCCATGGCGCGCGAGCCTTCGCTGAAGACGAACCCCACGATGGTGCCGATGGCCGCGCCCTGCGCCGACACCGTCACCAGCGCCGTCAGCATCCGCGTGCCTTCGCCCTTGTCGTGCAGTTTCACCGCCAGAAGCGAGGACAGGAGATAGCCGAAGCCATAGGCATCGCTGGTGATGATATCGAGATCGGCCCAGAGCACGACATAGCCCACCAGCATCTTCCAGGCGAAGCTGACGTTGAAGAACAACAGGATCTTGCGCCCGCCCTCGATGGTCTTGTCGGCGAAATACGGCAGCCGCAGCAGCAGCGAACCGATGAGCAGGATCACCAGCGCCTCGAGGATCGAGGTCAGGATCTTCATCGGCTCGTACCATTGCAGCGCCACCAGCGCGGGAATGAGAAGCCCGTTGAAATCGAGCCCCGCGCGCAGGTTCAGCCGCGAGGCCAGGAAAGCCGTCAGGATCAGGATGATATAGGCCTTGGAGCTGGCCACCAGCGACGCCGCCAGAAGCTCGTAGAGATAGCCGATATCGCTGAGGCGGAAATTCGTGAATTCCATCAGCCCGAAGCGGACGATGACCAGCGTGATGCCGATGCAGGTCAGGCTCGTCATCAGGCCGCGCACGAGGCCGGTCTTCCAGAACTGGTTGGCAAACAGCGCGATGACGATCAGGCCGAAACCTTCAAGGTCGCGCGTCCAGTCGAAGCCCAGATCGTAATTCGCGTTCAGCCAGACTGCCACGGGCGGCAGCAGAACCTCGTCGAAGAGCAAGCGTACCACGACCGAGACGAGGATCAGCGCGAAGAACCGGTCCCGGCCGAAGAAGGTGGTCCAGCCGATGGCGTCGGCCAGGTAGATCGACAAAAGCCGGACGATGCCGTAGGTCACCACCGCTTCGAGCGCGATCACCGCCGCAGAGACCGGCTCCAGCATGATCAGCGGCGCGAGGTATCCCGGCACGACGAGGCCCGACAGGACCCAGCCGAAGCGCAGGTTGAAGAAAACGACGACCCAGACGCCCACCAGAACCGTCGTGACGACCGAGCTTGCCAGGGCGCCTTCAGGAAATATGGCCAGTGGGAACCACGAGCCCATCCGTCAGCGGGCCTCGAGGATGGCTTCGATGCTTTCGAGGATCTTTGCGGCGCTGGCCGGTTTGCGCAGGACTTCGATCGTCCCCAGGCTTTTCGGGAAGTCCGCGGGATCGACTTTGGTGGCCGACAGGACGAGCACCGGAGGCACAGCCTCGCCGGTCTCGGCGGCGGCCTCCAGGAAGGACAGCCCGTGCATCGTGGGCATCAGCATGTCCAGCACGATCAGGTCGAGCGGCCCGTCTTTCAGCTGCTCCAGCCCCGCCGCGCCGTCGCCCGCCTGCTTGCAGGTATGCCCCCGCGTCTCGAGCCGCATCGCCAGAAGCTCGCGGACCATTTCGTCGTCGTCGATGATCAGGATAGAAGCCAAACTCACACCACCCTTTCCAATGTCAGGGTGCAGGTCAGCCCCTGATCCAATGCCGTCTCAATGCCGATCCGACCGCCCCAGGATTGCACGGTTCTGACCGTGTCCGCCACTTCGCGCAGCTGGGTCGGCAACCGGCTGCCGCTGCCGTCAAGGATCTGTCGGACCACCTCTTCGGGCAGGCCGTGCCCTTCCGAGCGGATCGTCGTGACGATGGCGCCCGTCTGTTCCTCGACGCTCAGCCGCACGATGCTGTCGGCGGGGGCATCGGCCAGACACAGCCGCCCCAGCCCGCGCAGCGCGTCCGGCAGGCCGGCCGCCCCCGCCAGCACCAGCGACAGAAGGACGGGGCGGTCGTAATCGATGGTCAGCCCCTTCCTGCGTCCCTCGGCGATCATCACGTCGTTGAGCTCATCGAGCGCGCGACGCAATTCCTGCGGCACGGTCTGCGTGGCAAGCTTGCCCGTCATCTCGCCCAAAGCCACGTCGAAGGTCGCCATCCGCTCCGTCGTGCGTCGGGTGACATCTTTCAGACGCTTGAGCAAGCCAAGCCGCATCCCGTCGTCCAGTTCGGGATCGTCGAGCATCTCGGAGACGAGGTCGATCGCCTCGAAATCGTTGCGCAATTGCTGGTCGAAGAATTGCGCGACGCTGCGTCGCGCCTCCTCGAGCCGGAGGTTTTCGGTCACGTCGATCAGTTCGGCCAGGACGACGGGGCCCATCGCCTCGCCATCGCTGCCGCCGCTGCGGCCCGGGTCGATGGACAGGCGCAGCACGAAGCTGAGCCGCGCGGACAGCGTCGCGGCGGGCAGGCGGCGGGGTTCGCCATCGTCGAGCATCTGGAACAACAGCTCGGTGATCTGGGTCTCGGAGAGGCCGGTCGTGCGTTCCACGAAGTCCAGAAGCGAGAGCGTGGAGATATCGAGCCCGCCTTCGACCGCGATATCCCGCATACGGTCGTTCTGGCGCAGGAAGACCCCGATCAGGTCGAACACCGCGAAGGCCGAGGCGGTGCTGTGCGACAGCGCATCGAGGGTGGCGGCCTCCTTGGACAGACGCCGCACCCGGTCCGCGATGCGTTCGTCGAGCGTCTGGGAGACATCGAGCTGCGGCGGCGCGGGATAGAGCCCCGCCAGCCGTTCGGTCGCGGCCACGATCATCGCGCGCCGCGGCGCGGAGGCCGAAATCACGTCGCGCCCGCAGAACACGATCCATCCCATCCGTGTCCCGGTGGGGCCCATGGCGGTGACGAGCCAGGCCTCTTCCTCGCTGTCTGACGCGGCCGCCTGGTCGGCGGCGGGCAGGGGCAGCAGGATCGTTCCGGCATCGGCGCGGCTGCGCAGCGCCTGCTGGATCGTGCGGCGCTGCGGACGGGTCAGGCGCGGCAGCAGATCGCCCTGGCCCGTCAGTTCGATCAAGGTGCCCAAGCCCTTGCGCTGGACAAAGGCATGTCGGCGCAGGCCCAGCACCTCTGCGGTCTCCGAGACCGAGGCTTGCCAGCGGGTATCGGTCTGCCGCTCTGTATCGGCGGTCGATGCGGTCAGAAGCTCCACCCGGATCAATTGCCGCCGCAGCCTGCGCCGCCGGTTGGAATCGAGGATGAAGCGATGCACCCACCAGGCCAGGGTGAAGGCGACAATCGCCTCGGCCAGCGGAAACATGATCCCGAATTGCGTGGCCAGAAGGACGGTCACGGCAAGGATGCTTCCCGTTGCGGCGGCGTAATGCAGGGGATGGGCCCGGTCGCGCAACAGAACCAGCGTCAGGCCCGCGACGAAGGAGGCGATGGCGAGGATCAGCATGGACGACCGCCAGAGCGGCGCCACCAGCACGCGGCCGTCCTGTATCGCCTGCAGGGATTGCGCCACGAAGGTCGCGCCCGGAACCGGCTGCGGCAGAAGCGCGGTTCGCAGGTAATCGGGCTCGGCGTAATCGGCATTGTCTGTCGCGATCACGACGATCTTGTCGGTGAAAAAGCGCGTCGGCACCTGGCCCGAGACGACAATGTCCCAGTCGAAGACGGCGGGTGCTTCCGTATCCGGCAGATATCCGATCCAGAACGCATCCGGCAGCGGGCCGAACAAGACGGTCTCGAACGGGGGCAACGCCCGCTCCGGGCGCTGTCCGGGGCCGTCGGCGCGATAGTAGCCGAAAGGCTGCGCTTCGGCGGGCCGTGTGGCAAGCGCGGGCGCATCGCGGGGTGGATCGAGCGCCAGCGGATGCGTGTCGGGGACGATCTGCAGAAACGGCACCGACAGGTCCGCTGTCCCGGCCAGAACCCCGGGCTGCATGAGCCGGTCGCCGCTTGGGACGACCACGATGCGGGCCGGGCGCGCTGCTTCGAGCCGCTGCAGCAACAGGGCCAGATCGTCAGGTGCGATCTCGGCACCGATCTCGGGCGTGATCACGGCGGTGTTTTCACCGTATTGCGCGTCGATCCGCATCAGCCATTGCGCCGCGTAGCCGTTCATCACGTCCAAGGCCGTGCGCATCGGCGGCGTCGACATGGTCAGCACGATCAGGATCATGATCGACACGACGCGCAGGGATCGGAACCAGGTATTCAACGATAGCACCGTTCACGGCTGTACCGATCCATGGGCAGCAGACCCGGGAAGCCGTTCAAATCTTGCCGAAAAGGAGCGACGTAGGACTGGTCAGAACGGAGTGGCAAAAGAGCGTCACCTCCGGGTAACGTTAATTGATACAATCAGCGTAGTCGCGCCTCGATCAAATTGCGCGCATTGTCACACTGGACCGATACACGCAATCCGTGCACAACTGTTTCCTGATAGGGGTGTGCTACACAAGGCTGATACGAGCGTTTCCGTGGTTTTTTTTGCAATTGAGGCAATATCTTGATGGTAATGCCGGAATGATGCGGGACGTCCCCGCTTCTGGCCGTAAAGGCGCCAATGTTCTGCATCTTCTGATGCTCAATGTGGCTCTCTTGGTCGCCAACGTACTTGCGGGTCTGCTGGGATTACAGCTTGCGGCCCCGCCCGGCTATGCCACGGTGATCTGGCCGCCTTCGGGAATCGCGCTGGCCGCGCTTATCCTGTTCGGACCCGGGCTTCTGCCGGGGGTCTTCACGGCGTCTTTCCTGGTGAACCTCTATATTGGCGGCGGTGGGTTGCAGGGGGGCACGGTCGCGGCCGCGATTGCTTTGGGATCCAGCCTGCAGGCCTACGCGGCCTGGGCGGCGCTGCATCGGTTGTTCGGCAAGGTTCTGACCTTCGACAGCTGGCGCGCGCTGCTTGTGGGGCTTGTCGTCGCGGGGCCCGTTTCGTGCACTATTGCCGCAAGTGTGGGCAGTTTCGTGCTGTCTGCTGCGGGGATCGTGCCGCAGGCCGCGTTGCCCGCGACCTGGCTGACCTGGTGGCTCGGCGATACGCTGGGCGTTCTCGTCTTCCTGCCGCTGGTGCTTCTGGCGCCCGGCGTTCACGCACCGGTTCGCCTGCGGCAAAGCCTCCTGCGGGGATTTTCCACCCTGTCGATCCTGAGTGTGCTTCTGCCGCTCGGCATCAGCTTCTACAGCTACGTTCTGGTGTCGCATCTGAACCACCAGCGCGCGATCGCGGATTTCAACAAGGTGACCGAGGACAACCGGTTCTCGCTGTCCTTCCGGTTCGACAAGTACGAACAGGCGCTGGATGCGGGCGTTGCGATGTTCGACGCCTCGCAGCGGATCACGCTGCCCGAATGGGAGCGTTATTTCGAGACTGCGGATCTGATGGAGAATTTGGCCGGTATCAACGGCATGGGCTATATCGAGCACGTCCGCGACGGCACGCGCGCAAGCTTTCTGGAACAGGCCCGTCTGGATGGGGTCGATAACCTGCAGATCAAGGGCGAGGGGCCCGAGACCTTTGTCATCAAATACATCACGCCGACCGCTCCCAACAAGGAAGCCGTCGGGCTGAACATCGCCTTCGAGGAAAGCCGCTACGCCGCCGCCGTGCAATCCGCCGAGACCGGACAGGCGCGGATCACCAACCGCATCGTTCTGGTGCAGGACGAGACCCGCAGCGTGGGGTTTTTGATCCTCAAGCCGGTCTATGAGCGCACGGGCGATCTGTCGACGCCCGAGACACGCCGCGCGGCGCTTCGGGGCTGGGTCTATGCGCCCCTCGTCTCGCATCTGTTCCTCTCCGACATGTCGCCCAGACAGGGCCAGGACTTCGCGCTCCGGATCTATGACGGCCCTGAGATCGATCCTGACCGGCTGATCTTCTCGGATCATGCGGAGGGCAGGCCGGTCCAGCCGGATTATTCACGTCAGGTGACGCTCGACATTCTGGGGGTCCCTTGGACCATCGTCTGGGAAAGCCTGCCTGCCTTCGACCGCATCCATACTTCGGTCCTGCCCGAGATCCTGCTGGCGCTTGGCATGGTCGTCTCAGGGCTTTCGGGCGGGCTCATCATGTCCTTTGCCCGACGCGAAGAGACCATCCGCGAAAAGGTCCGCAACCAGACCGAGGTGATCGCCGCGCGCGAGCGGATGTCTCAATCGCTGCTCGACACCGCCCATTGCGCGATCCTCATGGTCGACGGAAACGGCATTGTCCGGCTCGGCAACAATTATGCCGGCGCTTTCATTGATGACGGTGCGGCGAACATGCTGCCGGGCATGCGCCTGGGCGATATTCTGCCCGCGTTCCGGGACCTCGATCTGGAAGATCTGGCCAAAAGCGGGCGGCGCCTGTCGAACCTCACGATCGAGATCCCGACCAAGTCCGGGCCGCGGATCTTCAATTTCCACATCACGCCCTGGCAGGATCATCGGGGCCGCCCGCGCTTCACGGTTCTGGGCGACGACGTCACGCTTCAGAAGACCCATGAGCGTGCGCTCGAGACCAACAATCACCGCTGGCTGACGGCGCTTGCGGGCAGTGGTATCGGCGTCTTCGACGTGGACCTTGAACAGCAAAGCTCGATCGTCAACGACACCTGGTGGGAAATCTTCGGCGTCGCTCCGCAGAAGGACACGGATCCGCAGAAATTCTTCATGGACCGCCTGCATCCCGAGGATGCGGACCGCCTTCTGGAGAACGATCGCCGCTGCCTGAACGGCGAAATCCGCACCTCGATCACCGACATCCGGTTCCGTCACGACAGCGGTCAATGGCGCTGGATGCGCTCGCACGCGAATGTCTATGCCCGGGACGAGTCCGGAAAGCCCAAGCGGATGATCGGCACGCAATTCGACGTGACCGAACTGAAAAAGGCCGAGGCCGAGTTGCAGGAAAGCCTGGAGACCTTCCGCATCGCCCATGAGGGCGCGCCCGTGGGTATCGCGCTGATCGACGGCACCGGACACATGACGCGGGTCAATGCTGCGCTGTGTACCTTGGCCGAACGCACCGAGGCAGAGCTTGTCTCGTCCGCGCGAGGCGATCTGGCCGATGACGAGGACCGCGCGCAGGTCATCGCCGCGATGGACGAGGCGCTGGCGGCACCCGGCGACAGCGTCAGCCGGGAATGGCGGCTCTTCCGTCCGAACGGAGAGGCGGTGTGGGTGCGCAGCTCCATTGCGGTGGTGCGCGTGGAACAGGGCGAGCGGACGCTGTTCGTGGAAACCTACGAGGATATCGACGCGGCCCGGAAGGTCGATCAGTTGAAGACGGAATTCGTCTCGACCGTGAGCCACGAATTGCGCACGCCGCTGACCGCGATCCGGGGCGCGCTGTGGCTGATCAACCGCGAAATCACCGCGGGTCGCGAGGAAAAGGCGGTGCGTCTGCTGGATGTGGCCTCGGGCAATTGCGAACAGCTCATCCATCTGGTGAACGACATCCTCGACACCGACAAGCTGGCGTCGGGGAAGATGGATTTCACCTTCGAGCTGCACGATATCGACACGCTTCTGCGCGACAGCGTGGAGGCCAACCAGACCTATGCGACCGAACGCGAGATCGAAACCGAGCTCCAGGTGCAGTGCACCGGAACGCAGATCGAAATCGACGCCGCGCGGTTCCGCCAGGTGGTCAGCAACCTCTTGTCCAACGCCATCAAGTTCTCGCCCGAGAAAAGCCGCGTGCGCGTCAGCTGCCGCCGCGTGGACGACCATGTGCGCATCGAGGTGACGGATGAGGGCCCCGGTATCTTGCCGCAGATGCAGGAGCAGATCTTCGAACGCTTCAAGCAGCTGCGCCAGACCGAGATGAACAAGCAAAACGGATCGGGGCTCGGTCTCTATATCTCGCGGATGATCGTGCAGGCGATGCATGGCCGCATCGGCGTGGACAGCACGCCGGGGCAGGGCGCGACCTTCTGGGTGGAGATGCCCGTCGCGCGTGCAGAGGAATGAACGGGGCGTCCTGGCCCTTGGTGACGCGCAGGGCAATGCGTCGGTCCAAGGTTCGGACACAATCTGGAAACGGTCTTTGTTCTTGATAGGACAGTCGAAAACGTGCAGCTTCGTAGCCGCTTAATCGGGGAAACCGCGTGTCATACAAAGTCCTTTACGTCGACGACAACGATGCCATCCGCGATGTGGTGGAGATGTGCCTCGAAATCTCGGACGAGCTTGAGGTGCGGACCTGCTCCTCGGGCGGGGAATCCATAGATGTGGCGATGGACTGGCGCCCGGATCTGGTGCTGATGGACGTGATGATGCCCGGGATCGACGGGATCACGGCCTTCAAGATGATGAAGGAACGGCCAGAACTGGCCGATGTCAACCTCGTCTTCGTGACCGCCCGCGTCCAGAAAAGCGAAATTGCCGAATACATGGAGCTTGGGGCGGCAGGCGTCATCGAGAAGCCGTTCGTGCCGATGGAACTGGCCGATCAGGCCCTGTCCTATATCCGCTGACGCGGCGGGCGCGCGTCTTTTCTCCGTCCCTCAGGCGGCTTGCGGCAGGGCCGCTGCGGGCATCTCGGCTGCGAATTCCATCCAGAAGGTCGCGCCCTGTCCCGGCGTGCTTTCGACACCGATCTGGCCGTTCATTGCCGTGACGAGTGCGCGCGCGATGAAAAGTCCGGCGCCGGTCCCGTCGGGTTTGTCGAGCGTGGACTGCCAGATCTGGGTGAAGCGCTCGAAGATCGCGTCATGCATGTCGGCGGCGATGCCCGCGCCCTGATCGGCGATCTCGATGCGCAGGGTGCCTTCGATGCAGCGCGTGCGGATCTGCACGCTGCCGCCTGCGGGCGAGAATTTCACGGCATTGCACAGAACTGCGTCCAGGGCTGTCGCGAAGCGGGCCGCATCCGCGAAGATCGCGGCGCCGTCGCAGGCCAGATCGGTCTCGATCGACAGGCCTTTTGCCTGTGCCTGGGGCAGCTTGGCGGTGATGGCGGCCTGCAGCAGGTCCTGGGCGCTGTAAAGCGCTTCCTCCTCGGAGGGGCAGGCAGCGACCGGATCGGCACAGCGCAGGATGTCGGTGACGATGCCTGCCAGCTGTTCGCAATTCTCCGACGCCATGCCCAGAAGCTTGGCTTGCTTGGCCGTGCAATCGGCATCCAGGGTCTTGCCGAGCAGGAACAGAACGCTGCGCAGCGCGGTGACGGGGGTGCGCAGCTCGTGGCTGACATCCGAGACGAACTGGGATTTCTTCTGCTCCAGCGCCGCCTCCGCGGCCTTCTGCGCGGTGATGTCGGCATAGGTCATCAGGATACGGGTCGGACGGCCCTTGGCGTCGCGGGCATGGACCACGCGGGTTTCGCGCACCGAGCGCCAGCCGCCCTCGGCGTGACGAACCCGCAGATCGACGGCCTTCGACACCTGGCTCCGCGCCGCCGCCTGGGCGCGCAGATCCAGCGTCTTGCACAGATCGGCGGGGTGCAGATGCGCCGTCAGGGCTGCCTGCGTGTCCTCGGCGCCGGGGCAGAGGCCCAGCAGCGCCCAGAAGGCATCGTTCGCCACCGAGCAGCTGGTTTCCAGATCGACGAGCCGCCCGGCAATGCCGCTTTGCGCAAGCGTGTCGAGCCACTGGGTGTTCGCGGTCTCGATCTTGGCGGCGACGTGGAGATCGGTGTTGAACTGCATGTTTCTACTCGGCTGCTCGTTATGTCACTGGAACGCTTCGTCTGTGAGCGTCTGACATCGACATTGCCGATTTCCCTGCATTCGCGCCATCAAGGGAGCGGATAGAACAGGGTCCTGTCGGCGCATCTCGGCGCCGGATGGTGCAGGAGTTAGACTTTGGGATAGTGCGCCTGTGCCGGACAGGGCAGGTGTGGGTGATTTTCGCGCCATCGCGGGCCAGAATGGTCCGCTTGGTGGGGAGCGTAATCGGGGGTTCAAGCGGCTGCGGCAGCCCAGAGCGGGCTGCCGCACCAGCGTTTGCACGATCCGCCAGCGCGGCGGGCCGACGGGATCAGGCGGCTTTCAGGCCCAGAAGCGCGCGCGCCTCGGCCACCGTCGCGATGGTGCGGCCTTCGGCCTTGGCGATGTCCGCAGCCCGCGTCACCAGCGCCGCGTTCGACGGCGCGAGCGTGGTCTTGTCGATGCGGATGTTATCCTCGAGCCCGGTGCGCAGATGCCCGCCTGCCGCCGCGGCCCATTGATTGACCTCGGCCTGATGCCGACCGATCCCCGCGGCGCACCAGGGCGCGTCTTTGCCGAAGAGGGTGTGCACCGTCTCGACGTAGAAGTCGAAGACCCGCTTTTCCGCGGGCATCGCGTTCTTCACGCCCATCACGAACTGGACATAGGGCGTGCCCTCGAGCTCTCCGCGATCGGCCATCAGCTTGGCCTGATAGATGTGGCTCAGATCGAAGGCCTCGATCTCGGGCTTCACGCCATAGGTGCGCATCTCCGAGGCAAGCCATTGCACCAGATCGGGCGGGTTCTCGTAGACCCGCGTGGGGAAGTTGTTCGACCCCACCGACAGCGACGCCATGTCGGGCGCGAGCGGCAGCATGCCGCCGCGCGCCTGACCCGCGCCCGAGCGCCCGCCGGTCGACAGCTGGATGATCATGCCCGGGCAGGCCTCTTCGATTCCGGCCTTCAGGTCGGCAAAGCGTGCAGGGTCCGAGGTGGGTTTGCCCTCATCGTCGCGGACATGGCAATGGGCGATGGTCGCGCCCGCCTCGAAGGCCTCGCGGGTGGAGGCCACCTGTTCTTCCACGGTGACGGGCACGGCGGGGTTGTCGGCTTGGGTCGGGACCGATCCGGTGATCGCGACGCAGATGATGCAGGGGTCAGACATCGAGGAATACCGTTTCTTTGTTGCCTTGCAGGTGAATGTCGAAGCTGTAGCGGCCATCGCCTTCGGGCATGGCGATCAGGGTCTGGCGCCGGTCGGCCTGTTCGATCATCGACAGGACCGGATCGGCGGCATTGGCCGTCTCATTGTCTCCGAAATAAAGGCGCGTGGACAGACCGATATTGACGCCGCGAGCCGCAAGCCACAGCGACAGATGCGGCGCCTGCACCGCGCCCTGCCGTCCGGGCACTGCACCGGGCATGATCGTCTCGATCCGGAAGCTGCCATCCTCGAAGGCGGTGGCGATGCGTCCGAAGCCGGTGAACCCCGGCGCCACCTGGGCCACGCGGGGATCCTCGGGATGCATGTAGATGCCGTTTCCGTCGGCCTGCCAGACCTCGATCAGCATGTCGCGCACGGGCGTGCCGGTGCCGTCGAGAACGCGGCCCGTGATCTCGATCCGCTCGCCCGGGGTCTCGGGACCGATCAGCGCGCGGCCCAGGGGCGCGGGATGGCTCGTATGGCCCGCAACGTCCGGCATCAGTCCGATATGCAGGAACGGGCCCGCGGTCTGGGACGGGGTTTCGATGGGATAGGGCAGGGGCATCAGGAACCCTCCAGCTTGTTCTCGAACAGGGTCTGGCGACGGCCGCGCAGCACGATATCGAAGCGATAGGCGAGGCAGTCGAGCGGCACGGCGGCATTCAGATCCAGCGGCGCCATCAGCCGGTCGAGGGCCGCGGCATCGGGGATCGTCTGCGCGATGGGATCCTGATCGCGCAGCGGATCGCCTTCGAAATACATCTGCGTGATGAGCCGCTGCGTAAGGCCCGCCCCGAAGATCGAGAAGTGGATATGCGCCATCCGCCAGGAATTGGAATAGTTGCGGAACGGATAGGCGCCCGGCTTGATCGTGCGGAAATGGTAATAGCCGTCCGCATCGGTCAGGCAGCGCCCGCATCCGCCGAAATTCGGGTCGAGCGGGGCCAGATAGCCGTCCTTCACATGGCGATACCGCCCGCCTGCATTGGCCTGCCAGACCTCCAGCAGCGCATTCGGAACGGGACGCCCCGCCTGATCGGTCACGCGGCCATGCACGATGATGCGTTCGCCGATGGGTTCGCCCTCGACCATCGCGTTGCGGATCAGGTCGTGATCAAGCGCGCCCAGGGCAGCGTGGCTGAAGGTCGGGCCCGTCACCTCCGAAAGCGAGTTCTCAATCGACAGAAGCGGCAGGTTCGGGCTGCGCGTCACGCTCGTCTTGTAATCGGGCGTGAAGGCGGGGGGATGCATCCGCCTGTCGCGCTGGAAATATTCGTCTCTCACAGATCCACTCCCATCTCTCGGTAGGTCTCCTTGGCGATCTTCAGCGCATGGTTCGCGCGGGGCACGCCTGCATAGATTGCCACATGCTGGAAGGCCTCGGCCACATCCTGCGGCGTGGCGCCGGTATTGGCGGTAGCGCGCACATGCATCGCGATCTCTTCGAAATTGCCGGTCGCGGCCAGAAGCGCCAGCGTCAGCATGGAGCGTTCGCGCAGGCTCAGCCCGTCCGAGGCCCAGACCGTGCCCCAGGCGCCTTCGGTGATCATGGTCTGGAACGGCGTGTCGAAATCGGTCTTCTTCGCCTCGGCGCGGTCCACATGGGCATCGCCCAGCACGCGCCTACGCACCTGCATGCCAGTGTCAAAGCGGTCGCTCATTGCTGTCCTCCGGTTTGCTGAGGAGACATATACCGCGTTGATCCTTGAGTGAAATTGATAAGTGCGCCGCAATATATTACTGACAGGTTATGATTCTCGATCCCCGTCTGCGTCTGCGGCACCTATCGGCCTTTCTTGCCATCGCGCGCTCGGGTTCCGTCGGGCAGGCGGCGGAAGAGCTGCGGGTGACGCAGCCTGCCGTCTCCAAGACCCTGCGTGAGCTGGAGGAGATCCTGGGCGCGGCCTTGTTCGACCGGACCGGGCGGCGGGTTGTTCTGAACGCGGCCGGGACGGAATTTCAGCGCATCGCGGGCTCGGCCATGGCAACGCTCGGTCAGGCGCAGGACGTGGTGCGCGGGGCGGCCCG
>CAZTEV010000023.1:15299-21560 GCA_964612785.1 uncultured Roseivivax sp.
GCTGGCGCGCGGCGATCTGCGGGCGCTCGATCTGGCCAATCCGCTGATCGCGGGGCCGGTCGGCATCAGCGAACGGTCGGGCGCCGCCCCGTCCGAGGATGCCGCGGCGCTCGTCGCCGCGCTCGATACGGTGGCGCAGGGCATGCGCGGCGGCACCGCATGAGTGTCGGCTTTTCTCGGATGACCGACGCCCTACACCCTTAGGCATCTAATATTCACAGTGAGGACAGGCGTTCCATGAAGATGACGCGGCTTGGCAAGAATGGCCCCGAGGTTTCGCAATTCGGCATCGGGGCGATGTCCTTTTCGGGCGCTTACGGCGATGCGCCGGTCGAGGCCTCGCATGCGGTGCTGGATCTGTGCCGGGCCTCGGGCGTCACGCATATCGACACGGCGAACCTTTACGGCAAGGGCCGCAGCGAAGAGATCATAGGCCAGTGGTTCGCCGCGCGGCCCGGCGCGCGCGCGGACATGGTGCTGGCCACCAAGGCGGGCAATACCGGAGAGCCCGAGCGGCGGTTCAACAACGATCCCGACTACCTCGAGGCCTGCCTCGACGCGAGCCTGGCCCGGCTGGGCGTCGATCATGTCGATCTGTTCTACATCCACCGCTACGACCCGACGCACCCGATCGAGGAGGTGGCGGGCACGCTGAAGCGGTTGATGGAGGCGGGAAAAACCCGCGCGGTGGGCCTGTCGGAAGTGGCGCCCAGCACGCTGCGCCGCGCGATGACGGAATGTCCCATCGCCGCCGTCCAATCGGAATATTCGCTGTCGACCCGAGCCCCCGAACTGGGGCTCGTGCAGACCTGCGCACAGGAGGGCGTGACGCTGGTGGCCTTCTCGCCCGTGGGCCGGTCCTTCCTGACCGGCAGGCCCTTCACACCCGAACAGGTGCAGAGCTACGGCTTCACAAAAGCCAATCCGCGCTTCCAGGAGCCCAATTACAGCGCGAATATCGCGATCACCGACCGTTTCCGCGCCCTTGCCGCGGAGATGGGTGAGCCCGCATCGGCGCTGGCCATCGCCTGGGTCATCTCGCGCGGGGACCACATCCTGCCGATCCCCGGCACCAAGGATCCCGACCACCTGAAAGAGCTGGTCCGCGGCACGGAGATCACGCTGAGCCCCGAGGATCTGGCGCGGATCGACGAAATCCTGCCGGTGGGCTGGGCGCATGGCGACCGCTACAGCTATGTCCAGTGGGAAGGGCCTGAACGCTATAGCTGAGGCGCGGGCGGCGCCTCGAGCGTCAGGCGGGCCCAGATCGGCAGATGGTCCGAGGCCACGCGCGTATGCGTGCCGTGATGCACGCCCGCCTCGGCCACGCGGATGCGCGGGCCATGGGCAATGCCATCGAGCGCGGCGACAGGCCGCGCGGCATGAAAGCTGGGTCCGGGCGTGATCAGGGTGAAATCCCGCGCCCAGGGCTCGTAGCCCGAGCGGTCCGACCATTCGTTGAAATCGCCTGCGATCAGCGCACCGGGCGCGGCTTTGCCCAGATGCTGCACGATCTGCTGCATCTGCCGCCGCCGCCAGCTGCGCAGAAGGCCCAGATGGGTGCCGACGACCGTCAGCCCCTCGATCCGGGCCATGACCGCGCCGCGTGGCTCCAGCCCCGGCAGGTCGAAATGGCGCGTATCCTCGATCTTCAGCCCGCGCCGCACCAGGATCGCATTGCCGTGCCAGCCGAGGCTGACCTTGTTGCGCGCCAGATCCGCCGGGACGTAATCGGTTTCCTGCTCGATCAGGAAATGGGGCAGGGCGGAGGGGCGCGCACCGAGGCGCTTGTCGGCCTCCTGCAGCACCACGATATCGGCGTCGATCTCGGTCAGGACCGCGAGGATGCGCGCAGGATCGCGCTTCCAGTCGAGGCCGACCGCCTTGCGGATATTGTAGCTGGCGAGCGTCAGGTCGGTCATGGCATGTCGCTTATAGCACGGGCGCGATCAGGCGGGCGGCAGGCGCGCCCAGCCGCACGAACAGCGATTGTTCGGACAGCGGCGTGTCGAGCAGGCGGCTGTCGGCGAAATCATCCTCCAGCATCCGGGCGACGCGGGCGGTGAAGTCCGCGTCGAAGACCAGAGCCATCGTCTCGAAATTCAGGCGGAAGGAGCGGTTGTCGAGATTGGCCGATCCGATCGCGGCCATGTCGTCATCCATCACCACCACTTTCTGATGGGTGAAACCCTTGTCGTAGAGGTGGATCTTCACGCCCGCCGCGCGCACCTCGTCGAAATAGGCATGGGCCGCAAGCCAGGTCAGGTAGTGATCGGCATGGGCGGGCAGCAGAAGCTGCACGTCGCAGCCCCGCAGGGCTGCGGCTTTCAGCGCCGACAGGATCGCCTCGTCGGGCACGAAATAGGGCGAGGCGATCCAGACCCGCTGATTGGCGCGCGACAGGGCCGTGAAGAAGAACATCGCCGCGGTGTCCATCTCGTCCGTGGGACCGGCAGGCAGGATGAGCGCGGGCAGATCGGCGTCACGCAGATCGGGCGACCAGTCGAGCGCGGTATCGAGCCGCTCCTGCGTGGCCCAGTGCCAGTCCTCGAAGAAGGCCGTCTGCAGCTGCGCGACGGCCGGGCCCGACAGGGCCACATGCGTATCCCGCCAGCGCCCGCCCGGCGCATCCTTGCCCATATAGAGGTCCGAGACGTTGTGCCCGCCGATGAATCCCACCTGTCCGTCCACGATGACGGTCTTGCGGTGGTTGCGGAAATTCACCTCGAAGCGGCGGGTCGGCCCGCGCGCCTTGCGTGGATCGAGGATCGTCACCCCGGCCTTGCCGAGCCGTTCGGTATAGGCCGCGGACAGCCCGTAGCTGCCGACACCGTCATACATCACCCGCACCGCCACGCCGCGGCCCGCCGCCGCGATCAGGTACTCGGCCAGACGCCCGCCCAGCGTGTCGTCGGCAATCGTGTAGAATTGCACGCAGATATAGGACCGCGCCCCGTCGATGGCCTCGAAGATCGCGTCGAACGTCTCGGCCCCGTCGACCAGCAGCGCGACCTCGTTGCCGCGCACCACCCGCATCCCCGCGAGCGTCTCGAACGGGGCGTAGAGGGCGCGGCGATCCTCGCGCGGCAGATGCGTGTCCGTGCGCGCATCGAGATCGCGCGCAAGCCCGTGCGAGACCCGCCGCGCGCGTTCGTAATGTTTCAGCTTGTGCCGCCCGAAGACCAGATAGGAGGGCAGGGCGAACCAGGGCGCGGCGAGCAGGAACACCACCCAGGCCGCAGCGCCCTGCGGCGTCCGGGCCGATACGATGGCGCGCCAGACCGTGTAGAAGACAAGCAGCGGCACAAGCGCGGCCAGCCCGGCAATGAGGTAGGAATCGAAACCTGTCATGTCGGCCCCATGCTAGTGGTCCAGGCCCGCCAGCGCACCGGAAAATCCGCGGGACACCCGATCCCCGGCTTTTCGATTTTACGGCCCGTGCCGCGCCTGTTAGCGTCCAAACAGCATTGCCACGCATCACCGGATACCGGATGGAGGACCTTATGCGTCTGTCGCTCACCCGCGCGGATTTTCCCGAAGGTTTCGAACTGGGCGCGTCCACCGCCGCCTACCAGATCGAGGGCACGGAAGCAGGCGGCACCGGCCCCACCCATTGGGACAGCTATGCCGCAACGCCCGGCAACGTGGTGCGCGGCGAGGACGGGCGCGTGGCCTGCGACCATTACCACCGCTACGAGGGCGATCTGGACCTGGTTCGGGACGGCAATTTCGACACCTATCGCTTCTCCACCTCCTTCGCGCGGGTCATGCCGGACGGGCGGACCGTCAATCCGCAGGGGCTCGATTTCTACGACCGGCTGGCGGATGCCATCGCGGCGCGGGGGCTCAAGGCGTCGCTGACGCTTTATCACTGGGATCTGCCCGCGGCGCTGGCCGATCAGGGCGGCTGGGCCAATCGCGACGTGGCCGCGCGCTTTGCCGATTACACCCGCGTCGTGATGGAGCGGATCGGCGACCGCATGGGCAGTGTCGCCACCATCAACGAGCCTTGGTGCGTGGCGTGGCTGTCGCATTTCCTGGGCCTTCAGGCGCCGGGCCTGCGCGACATCCGCGCGGCCTCGCGGGCAATGCATCACGTCCTTCTGGCGCATGCACGCGGGCTCGAGGTCATCCGCGAGCTGACACCGGATCTGCCCGCAGGCATCGTTCTGAATTTCGCCCATCCCCATGCAGCCAGCGACGCGCAGGCCGACAAGGACGCCGCCACCCGCTTCGACGGCATCCACAACCGCTGGTTCGTCGAGGCGCTGAGCAAGGGGCGCTATCCCGAAGACATCGTCTCGCATCTGGACCCCTACATGCCCGAGGGCTGGCAGGACGACATGGGCGCGATCTCGGCGCCGATCGACTGGCTGGGCGTGAACTACTACACCCGCACGACGCTGCGCCATGTGGAAGGGAGCCTCTGGCCCCATTTCGAGGACGTGCCCGGCCCGCTGCCCAAGACCGATATGGGCTGGGAAATCTATCCCGACGGGCTTCGGGCGCTGCTGACGCGGCTGGCGCAGGACTATACGGGCCAGGTGCCGCTTTACGTCACCGAAAACGGCATGGCGGGCGACGACCACCTGGAGGGCGGGCAGGTCGATGACCCGGTCCGCGTGCAGTATTTCGACGATCATCTGGGGGCCGTGCATGCCGCCATCGGCGAAGGCGCGCCGGTGCGGGGCTATTACGCCTGGTCGCTCATGGACAATTACGAATGGTCCTTCGGCTACGACAAGCGCTTCGGCATCGTCTACGTCGATTACGCCACGCGGGAGCGGGTGCCGAAGGCGTCCTATCTTGCGTTGCGGGACGCCTTCGCGCGGAGCTGACCGGACGGGCGGGCTCATCCGCCCACGAAGAGGCCGATCACGAGCCAGAGATAGGACAGCATCGCGAGCACCAAGAGCACCTTCTCGACCACGCCCGCACCGATCGCGAAGCTCCAGCCGCTGCGGGCGATCTTCCAGATCAGGAAGCCCAGGCTGACCGCGGCGAACAGGACGTTCAGCCAGAACGTGTAGTCGATGGCGAAGAATTCCCGATCCGTGACCGCTCGGATCTGATCTGCGCTGGGCAGAAGCCCCAAGGCCGCGAAGCCGTAATGCAGGATCAGCGCGGTGAGGACGAGGACGACGAGAAAGACGCCCAGGATGTAAAGCGCCATCTTCCATCCGTAATAGCGCGCATTCACCCGCAGGACGGGCAGCACCACCAGATCGGAGAAGATGAAGGCCATGACGCCCGCGAAGGCCACACCATTGCCGTAGAGCACGGCAGCCAGCGGGATGTTCCCCATGGAGCCGATGAAGGTGAAGAAGGCCGCGACGGGGCCGATCAGGGCCTGCGCGACAAGCTCCAGGAAGCCCGGATCCTCGCCCCCGATGAAAAGGGTCTCGAAGAATTGGCGCGGCACGAAGGCCGCGATCAGCCCCGCGACGGTGAAGCCCACGGTGACGTCCTTCCAGACCATCATCCATTCCATGACATAGCGCTGGGCAACCATGCCCCAGGCCGCGGGCGAGGCGATCTTGTCGCGCCAGGACGTCTGTTCGTCCTCGTCCCCGTCATCGCCCTGGCTTTCGCGGGCCTTGCGGCGCGCCTCCTCGACCGGGGCGCGGCCCTTGGTCAGCCGCACCACAATCCACATCAGAAGGATCAGCAGGACGCCGCCCACATATTCGCCGACCACGAATTGCCATCCCAGGAAGATCGCGATGATGATCCCGAGCTCGATCACGAGGTTGGTGGAGGCCAGCAGGAAGGCCAGCGACGGCACGAGCCCCGCCCCCTTGGCGAAAAGCGCCCGCGTGCCCGACAGCGCCGAGAAGCTGCAAGAGGAACTCGCGAAGCCGAAAAGCGTGCCCATCGCCACGGATTTCGCATCCGCCTCGCCCATGCGCTGCTGCATCGCGGCCCGGGTCACGAAGACCTGAATCATCGAGGAGATGAGATAGCCCAGCCCGAAGGCCCAGAACGCGGTCCAGAAGAGGCCGAGCGTGGTGGTCGCGGCGGAATGCCAGGTTTCGAGAAAGGCGTTGGGCATGTGCTTGGGCTCCTGCGTCGTGCAGAGGCTCAGCGTTCGGAGAGGCGGTTCGGTTCCTGAATTCGCTTGGGAAAGACGGGCGCCGAGGGGGCGAGGGCCCTGCGCCTCCGGTAGGCCGTGGCCCCACGGCAATAGAACGTTATCCGGGAAGTTGATGGCGGAGAGACAGGGATTCGAACCCTGGGACCCCGTGAAGGGTCAACGGTTTT
>CAZTEV010000024.1:0-21214 GCA_964612785.1 uncultured Roseivivax sp.
CCTGCACCGGAAAGCGCGTGGTCAGCCCCTCGACCCGCAGAAGCGGCTCTTCGGTGCCCGGGATCGGGTCGAGCCGCTGATCGTCGCGCCCCACCAGCTTCATGGGCGACGGCGCATCCGTGCCCGCCATCTCTCCGAGCTTCGGCACCGCCGCCAGAAGGGCCTGCGTGTAGGGATGCGTGGGCGCGGCGAAGATCTGTGCGACAGACCCCTCCTCCACCTTCTCGCCCCGGAACATCACCACGACGCGGTCGGCCATCTGTGCCACCACCGCCATGTCATGGGTGATGAACATCACCGCCGTCCCGGTCTCGCGCTTCAACCGGTCGATCAGCGCCAGGATCTCCGCCTGGATCGTCACGTCGAGCGCGGTCGTGGGCTCATCCGCGATCAGCAGCCGCGGCTTGCAGGCCAGTGCCATCGCAATCACCACCCGCTGGCGCATCCCGCCCGAGAGTTCGTGCGGATATTGCCTCAGGCGGCGTTCGGGTTCGGGAATGCGCACCTCGCGCAGAAGCTCCAGCGCGCGGGCGCGGGCGGCCTTCTGGTCCATGCCCCGATGCACGCGCAGCCCCTCGGTCAGCTGCCGTTCGATGGTGAAGACCGGGTTCAGCGCGGTCATCGGCTCCTGGAAGATCATGCCGATCTCGTTGCCCCGGATCGTGCGCATGAGGTCCTGCTCGGCGCCCGACAGCTCCAGCGTGCCGCCTTCCTTGCGGTCGAAGACCAGCTTGCCGCCCGCGATCGCCCCGCCCGAGAACTCGATCAGCCGCATCAGCGACAGCGAGGAGACCGACTTGCCCGATCCGCTTTCGCCCACGACGCAGACGGTCTCGCCGGGATTGATCGAGAAGGACAGATCCTTCACCCCCGCCACGGTGCCCGCGCGGGTCTGGAATTCCACGCGCAGGTTTTCGATCCGGGCGATGGGGCCCTCTTGGGTGTCGTCGAGCATGGGCAATCCTTCGGGGATGTCAGGCGACCAGCGTAGGAACAGCCGCAGGACAGTGTCAAACCCTGCCGCGCGATCCCTGCCCGTCGCGGGACCGATGCCTGCGCGCTAGGCAGGCGCGTCGCCGCATCGCCCGGGTTCCGCCACGGCTGCCACGGCGAGGGTTGCTTTTTCGCCGATCTGTGGTTTCGTCGGACATTCGGGCCCCCACGGTCGGCGGAAATCGCCTGCTCCAGGGGTCCGGCCCACCGGCGGACCGGGCCAGTCCGATCGGCAGTACCGTACAATTATAACGGCCAGAACGAAGACCAACTCGGGAGATAATTTCCATGAAATTCAGCACCCTGCTCTTGGGAGCAGTGGCCACGGCCGCCATCGCGCCCGCCGCTTTCGCGGAGCGCGCATCGGACGGCCAGGTCAATATCATCTATTGGCAGGCCCCCTCCATTCTGAACCCCTTCCTGTCGGGCGGCACCAAGGACATCGAAGCGGCCTCGCTCGTCCTGGAACCGCTCGCACGCTATGACGAGACCGGCGCGCTGGTGCCGTGGCTCGCCGCAGAAGTGCCCACGCTCGCCAATGGCGGCTTCTCCGAGGACAAGACCCAGATCACCTGGAAGATCCAGGAGGGCATCGTCTGGTCCGACGGCACGCCCTTCACCTCGGCGGATGTAAAATTCACCTATGATTACTGCACCGATCCCGAAGGCGGCTGCGCGCAGCTTGCCAAGTTCGAGAACGTGGCCAGCGTCGAGACGCCCGACGACTTGACGGTCGTGGTCACGTTCGACGGTCCCACGTCGAACCCCTACCAGCCCTTCGTGGGCGGTCAGAGCCCGATCCTGCAGCAGGCGCAATTCGCCGATTGCACGGGCGCCAACGCCCCCTCCTGCACCGAGCAGAACTTCAACCCGATCGGCACCGGCCCCTTCACCGTGGCCGAGTTCAAACCGAATGACGTCATCACCTTCGAGGCGAACGACAATTACCGCGACCCCGCCAAGCCCGCCTTCGCGACCGTCAACTTCAAGGGCGGCGGCGATGCGACGGCCGCAGGCCGCGCGGTGATGGAGACGGGCGAATTCGACTATGCCTGGAACCTTCAGCTTGCGCCCGACGTGATCGCGTCGATGCAGGAAGGCGGCCAGGGCGTGCCAGTGGCAGGCTTCGGCACCGGGGTCGAGCGGATCATGCTCAACTGGACGAACCCCGACCCGGCGCTTGGCCCCGATGAGCGCGCGGTGATCGGCCCCCACCCCTATTTGCAGGAGCCCGCGGTCTTCAAGGCGATGTCCATGGCCATCGACCGTCCGCTCCTGTCGGAAGTGGGCTATGGCGAGGCGGGCAAGCCCACCTGTTCCTGGGTCGCAGGCCCCGAGATCTACGGCATCTCCCCCGAAGGCTGCCTGACGCAGGACATCGCGGGCGCCAATGCGCTGCTCGATGAGGCGGGCTTCGTCGACAGCGACGGCGACGGCATCCGCGAAGCCAACGGCGTGCCCATGTCCCTCGTGTTCCAGACCTCCACCAACGCCGTCCGTCAGGACTTCCAGGCGCTGATCAAGCAGTGGTGGTCCGAGATCGGCATCGAGACCGAGCTGCGCAACATCGACGCTTCGGTGTTCTTCGGCGGCGATCCGGGCAGCCCGGACACGTTCCAGAAGTTCTATGCCGATGTGGAGATGTACCAGAACACCTTCGACGGCACCGATCCGCAGAGCTATTTCGGCAATGGCCTCTGCGACAAGATCCCCTCGCCCGCGACCCAGTGGCAGGGCGAGAACGTGTCGCGCTTCTGCATGGAGGAATATGACGCCCTCCACGCCAAGCTGACCGAAACCGACGATCCCGACGAGCGCGTGCGCATCTCCCAGGAGCTGAACACGATGGCCTTCGAGAACGGCATGATGATCCCGCTCGTGCATCGCGGGCGCATCTCGGCGGCCTCCACGACGCTCGGCGGCGTTGTCCTGAACGTGTGGGACAGCGAGCTGTGGAACGTCGCGGACTGGTACCGCATGGACTGATCCGATCCCATCGCGCAGGCCGGTCCCGCACCGGCCTGCGCGCCTTGCCGCACTTCCGAAAGATCTGACCCGAGGCGCCTGATGCTGACATTCATCGCGAGACGATTGCTTCTCTCGATCCCGACGCTTTTGTTCATCTCTTTCGCGGTCTTCATGCTGCTGCAGCTCGCGCCCGGCGATCCGATGGCGCAGGTGCCCCTGACCGTACCCGACGCGGTGAAGGAAAAGATGCGCGAGGCCCTGGGCCTCGGTGAGCCGCCCTTGGTGCAATACTGGAAATGGCTGGTGCAGGTCTTCTGGATCGAGCCCAAGGTTCTGATCGACTACCTGACCACGTCCTCAACCCTGTTCTCCTGGCTGCCCGACACGGCGCTTTATCAGGGCGAGCTGCGCGTCATCTCATGGCAGACCCGGTCGCCGGTGATGGACATCGTCATCCAGCGCATGCCGCAGACGCTCTGGGTGGTGGGGCTGGCCTATGTGGTGGGCGTGCTGATTTCCCTGCCCATCGGGGTCTATTCCGCCTACCGGCAATATTCCGTCTTCGACCAGGCGGGCACCTTCGTGACCATGATCGGCTTTTCCATCCCGCCCTTCTTCACCGGCCCGCTTCTGATCGTGATATTCTCTGTCGGTCTGGGCTGGTTCCCGTCGATCTACGACACGACGCACGAGGTCACCGACTGGGACAGCTTCGTGGTGCAGATCCAGCAGATGATCATGCCGGTCATGGTGCTGGCGCTGCAGACCACGGCGCAAATTTCGCGCTACATGCGGGCCTCGATGCTCGACAATCTCGGCGCCGATTACGTCCGCACCGCGCGGGCCAAGGGCCTGTCCGAGGCGGTCGTGGTCAATATCCACGTTCTGCGCAACTCGATGATCCCCGTCGTCACCGTCATCGCGCTGGGTGTTCCGGCGATCTTCGGCGGCGCGATCATCACCGAGAACGTCTTCAAGGTGAACGGCATCGGCCAGCTTCTGATCACCGCGCTCTTTGCCAACGACCTGCCCATGGTCATGACGCTGACCTTCATCTTTGCCGTGCTCATCGTGCTGTTCAACCTGATCGCCGATGTCCTTTACGGCGTGCTCGACCCGAGGATCCGCTATGACTGAGCCCGTTCCCGCAAGCCCCAAGGCCATCGAGGCGCTGCGCGACGAAGGCCCCCTCGCCCCGCCCACAAGCCAGAGCGCCGATATCTGGGCGCAGTTCAAGAAGCACAAGGGCGCCATGGTGGGCGGCGGCTTTCTGGTCTTCATCACCCTCGCGGTGATCTTCGGCCCCTATATCTGGACGCTCGATCCCCAGCGGCTCGACATCCGCAACAAGGATCTGCGGCCGATCTACACGCTTCTGTGGGACGGCACCGCCAAGACCGCATGGGGGCATCCCTTCGGGACCGACAATCTGGGCCGTGACCAGCTTGCGCAGATGATCGCGGGCGGGCGCGCCTCGCTGGCCGTGGGCTGGGCCGCGATGGTTCTGAGCCTCGTGATCGGCGCCACGATCGGGGTTGTGGCGGGGTATTTCCGCAGGCTCGACGGACCGCTGATGCGCCTGACGGACCTGTTCCTGTCCCTGCCCATCCTGCCGCTTCTGCTGGTCGCGGTGACGCTCTTCCGTCAGCCGCTCCGCGCCTCGTTTGGCCCCGAGGGCGGCATGTTCATCCTGATCGTGACGATCATCGGCATCACCTCGTGGATGCCCACGGCACGGATCGTGCGGGGCGATGTGCTGGCGCTGAAGCAGCGCGAATTCATCCTCGCCGCGCAATCCATCGGCACGACATCGGGCAAGATCATCCGCCGTCACCTTCTGCCCAACGTGCTCTCGCCCATCATGGTCTCCGCGACGCTGGGCCTGGCCACCGCGATCATCACCGAAAGCGCCCTGTCCTTCCTGGGCGTGGGCTTCCCCTCGGACTTTCCGACTTGGGGCAAGATGCTGGCCGATGCGGTCCCGCGCATGTCCGAGTTCCCCGAACGGGTGATGCTGCCCGGCATCGCCATTTCGCTGACCGTGCTGTCGGTGAACTATCTGGGCGACGGGCTGCGCGACGCGCTCGATCCCCGGTTGCGGGGGCGCTAAGCGGCGCGAAATAAGGACATCCGTGCCGAGAGGCCGCGCCGCGCCCGACCCCTGTTTCACACGCTGACCCCGTCCGGGACCGCGATCCTGCGACGTCGCCCCATAGCGGAACATCGTTCCGACAAAGCGACATTATACGCCATTCCGGTTCATTGAAATCCCGCCGCATCCGCGTCATCTGAAGGCGATTGTTCCACCGAGGTGACACCCATGTTCGCAGAATTCGGCTTCGAGACCCTGACCGCCCCGCAGGCCGCCATCTTCCTGGGCCTGGCGCTCGGGGCCGCCTTCGGCATCCTGGCCGAGATCACCCGCTTCTGCTTCCGCCGTGCGCTGGTGGGCGAGGATCGCCGCTCGGCCGCGGGTGTCTGGCTGACCGCCTTCGCCACAGCCCTTCTGGGCACGCAGGCGGCCGTTCTGACAGGCCTTGTCAGCTTCGACGCGCATCGCTTCATGGCCGCGGATCTGCCGGTCCTCGCCATCGCCATCGGCGGGCTCCTTTTCGGCGCGGGCATGGTGCTGACGCGCGGATGCGTCTCGCGCCTCACGGTGCTGACTGCCAGCGGCAACCTGCGCGGGCTCTTCGTGCTCGTCCTCTTCGCCATTGTCGCCCATGCCACGCTGAAGGGTGTTCTGGCGCCGCTGCGCACCTCGCTGGGCGCCGTGACCGTCCCGCTGGGCGAGACCGTGTCGCTGGCCACTCTGCCCGGCGGTGCCGCGCTCTGGACAGCGCTTCTGGCCGTGGCCGCGCTGTCCTTTGCCGTGCGCTCCGGCACGCGCCCCGGGGTGCTGGGCCTTGCGGCCCTTCTGGGTCTCCTGGTCCCTGCGGGCTGGGTCGGCACCGGCTTCGTGCTGTTTGACGATTTCGACCCCATCGCGATGGAAAGCCTGTCCTTCACCGCGCCCTGGGCCGACACGCTGTTCTTCACCATCGCCTCCACCTCGATCCCTGCGGGCTTCGGCGTGGGCCTCGTGGGCGGTGTGCTGGGTGGTGCGCTCGTCTCGGCCCTGATCGCGGGCCGTTTCCAGTGGCAGAGCTTCGAAAGCCCCGCCCAGACCGGCCGCTACGGCGCGGGTGCGGCCCTGATGGGCGTGGGCGGTGTCCTGGCGGGCGGCTGCACCGTGGGGGCGGGTCTGGCGGGCGTTCCGACCCTGTCCGTCGCGGCACTTCTGGCGCTCGGCGCCATCGCGGCAGGCGCGTTCGTCATGCAGGCGATCCTGGTCCGCGCGCCGCGTGCAGGCATCATGCATCCCGCGGAGTGAGGAGGCTCTGACGCGGATGCGACAGGCGGGCCCTCGGGTCCGCCTTTTTTCATGGCCCGCCTAAAGATCCGGCCCCTGCTTTTCCATCTGCACCCGGATGCGCCGGATCATGTACCACACGCCCAGCACCACCGGCACCGTGATCCCCGCGATCAGCACCCCGCGCGAGATGCCCAGGATCTCGGCCAGCGGATAGACGAGGTAGGAGACGAGCGAGACCGCGTAATAGCTGATCGCCACGACCGACAGCCCTTCGACCGTACGCTGCAGGCGCAGCTGCATGTCCGCGCGCTGGTTCATGCTTTCCAGAAGCTGCTGGTTCTGGGCCGAGCGTTCCACCTCGACCCGCGTGCGCAACAGATCCCCCGCCCGCATCGCCCGTTCGGCCATGGTGCCCAGCCGCCGTTCCGTGGCCTTCACCGTGCGCATGGCAGGATCGTAGCGGCGGGTCATGAATTCCTCGAAGGTCTGGCGGCCGCGCCAGCGCATCTCGCGCAGGACCTCGATGCGCTGCGCCACGATGGCCTCGTAGGCCCCCGTGGCCCCCAGCCGGAAGGCGGTCTGCGCAGACAGGCTTTCGAGTTGCGCCGAAACCGACAGCAGCGCCTTCAGCGTATCCTCCGCAGCGCCTTGCCCGTGGGTCATGGCCTCCATCAGATGGCTGAGTTCGGTATCGAGATCGCCCATCTTCGGGCTCAGCGACTTGATGCGCGTGAAGCCCAGCATGGACATGGATTTGTAGGTCTCGATCTCGCAGAGGCGCTGCACGATGCGGCCCACGCGGCGTTCGCCCACATGCGGCTTGGTGAAGACCCCGAAGCGCATATGCCCCGCCGGATCGATGCGGAAATCCCCCGCGATCACCGCCTCGTCGTCGATCACCGAGGACACGGCGAGGCTTTCGGGCACGAACCAATCGTCCAGCATCGGTTCGATCTGTTCGTCGCTCGCGGGCCGCTGGCAGCAGCGGATCAGACAGGAGGTGATGCGCACGCCCGGCGCCTCATCGAGCCATTCGCTCGGGAAGACCTCGAAATCGGTGGGATCGAAGGGCCGGTCGGTCAGCCCGTTCATGAAGACGGTGTAGGTGACGAACTCGGTATGCTGCTCCCATTTGAGCATGTGCTGGCCGATCTTCGTCTGATAATGCGTGGCGCCCGGCTGCGGATGCGCCGTGCCGTAGCGGTCCAGCAGATCCGTCAGATGCTTGAGATCGAGCGAACGATCCCGCCCGGCCGCACCCTTGGCCTTCTTGATCGCAAGATAGACCGCGCGGCAGGGCGGCTTCAGCGCCGGAAAGGGCCGGGCATGCAACTCGTTGGCCAGCTTGTAGCGCAGCGGATGGTCCTGAATGGGCGACATGGGCGGGCCTTTATTGCGGTGTTCCCTCGGGTGTAGACCGTGGCGGGCCGCTCGCAAAGGGATTTTTTATCCATATCAATGAGTTGGGCGGATGCCGCGGTATACCGCGCTGTTTCGGGGATGCGATCTGGCTGTCACGGCGGCTTTGTCCCGTCGGCGAGGCCCCGGCGCGGAGGCCGGGGCAGGAGCGCGCGGGCGGGTGCCGTCTTGCGAGCCGCGCTCTCTCTGCGCCCGCGTCTAAGCGCCGGGGCCAACGAAGAAGCGGCGCCCCAAGGCGCGGAACAAGGCAGCTTGCTGCCGCCGCGCCCAGCGCCTGCCCGCCCCGCCGGGCTGGCGCTTTGTCAAAGTGATCGCATACGTTCGTTCTGCGGAGGTATGTGGCTGGCATAAAGCGCCTGCGCTCACCCGTTGTTGCGCCACCCCGCGGGCAGGCGTACGAGCGTTGCGCCTGTGACTCAGGTCGTCTCCCCGCCCCCAACAACGCAAAACGCCCCGGCCTTTCAGCCGGGGCGTTTCGCATCTCTCAAAGCCGAAGGGTCAGCCCAGCTTCGTCAGCAGGTCGCTGATCGTAGCCTTCGCGTCACCGTAGAACATCCGCGTGTTGTCCTTGAAGAACAGCGGGTTCTCGATGCCCGAATAGCCCGTGCCCTGGCCGCGCTTGCAGACGAAGACGTTCTTCGCCTTCCACACTTCCAGAACCGGCATGCCCGCGATGGGCGAGTTCGGGTCGTCCTGTGCCGCCGGGTTCACGATGTCGTTCGAGCCGATCACGATGACCACATCCGTATCCGGGAAGTCGTCGTTGATCTCTTCCATCTCGAGCACGATGTCGTAAGGCACCTTGGCCTCGGCCAGCAGCACGTTCATGTGGCCCGGAAGACGGCCCGCGACGGGGTGGATGGCGAAACGCACTTCCTTGCCCTGCCCGCGCAGCTTCTTCGTGAGGTCCGACACGGCGTTCTGCGCCTGCGCCACGGCCATGCCGTAGCCCGGCACGATCACGACGCTGTCGGCCTCGTCCAGTGCGGAGGCCACGCCATCGGCGTCGATGGCGACCTGCTCGCCCTCGACTTCGGCCTGTGCACCGGCGGCAGAGCCGCCCCAGCCGCCCAGGATCACCGAGACGAAGGACCGGTTCATGCCCTTGCACATGATGTAGGACAGGATCGCACCCGAGGAGCCCACCAGCGCGCCGACCACGATCAGCAGATCGTTGCCGAGCGAGAAGCCGATCGCCGCCGCGGCCCAGCCCGAATAGGAGTTCAGCATCGAGACCACCACGGGCATGTCGGCGCCGCCGATGCCCATGATCAGGTGGTAGCCGATGAAGAGCGCGAGTGCCGCCATGATGAACAGCGTCCACGAGCCCGATCCGGACATGTAGAGCACCAGCATCAGCACCGAGCCAATCACCGCGGCAAGGTTCAGCATGTGCCCGCCGGGCAGCTGCTTGGCCGAGGTGTCGACCTTACCCGCGAGCTTGCCATAGGCGATGATGGAGCCGGTGAAGGTCACCGCACCGATCCAGATGCCAAGCGACAGCTCGACCATCAGGATGCCGATTTCCACGGGCGTTTTCTTGGCGACGAGCTCGGCGAAGTTGCCCTCGACCGCGTCACCGGCAGCCTTGGCGGCTTCGACCATGTTGATGGTGAAATCCGCGTTGAAGCCCACGAAGACCGCCGCCAGACCGACGAGGCTGTGCATCGCCGCCACAAGCTCGGGCATCTGGGTCATCTGCACGCGCGTGGCCAGCTGCCAGCCGATCACGCCGCCCATGGCGACGAGGATCAGCGACACCACCCAAAGGCCCGAGCCGGGGCCAACGAGCGTCGCCACCACGGCCAGAGCCATGCCGACGATGCCGTACCAGATCGCGCGCTTTGCGCTTTCCTGCCCGCTCAGACCGCCGAGCGACAGGATGAAGAGAACCGCTGCGACCACGTAGGCCGCTGTCGTAAATCCGAAATCCATTGTCCTGCCTCCCGCTTACGATTTCTGGAACATGGCGAGCATGCGCCGGGTGACGAGGAAGCCGCCGAAGATGTTGATACCGGCCATGAAGACCGACAACGCGGCGAGCAAGATCACCAGGAACGAGGACGAGCCGATCTGCATCAGCGCCCCCAGAATGATGATCGACGAGATCGCGTTCGTGACCGCCATCAGCGGCGTGTGCAGCGAGTGGCTGACGCCCCAGATCACCTGGAAGCCGACGAACACCGACAGCACGAAGACGATGAAGTGCTGCATGAAGCTCGCCGGTGCGATCAGACCGACACCGAGGATCAGCGCCGCGCCGATGCCCAGAAGCGCCACCTGCTGGGTGGTCTGCTTCTTGAAGGCCGCCGCTTCCTGCGCCTGCTTCTCTTCCGGCGTCAGCTCCTTTTCCTTGGGCTTGGGCTTTTGCGCCGCAATCGCCTTGGTCTTGGGCGGCGGTGGCGGGAAGGTGACCTCTTTCTCGTGCGCGATGGTCGCGCCGCGGATCACGTCATCCTCCATGTTGTGATTGACCTTGCCGTCCTTCTCGGGCGTTAGGTCGGTCATGAGGTGACGGATATTCGTCGAGTAGAGCATGGAGGACTGCTTGGCCATCCGGCTCGGGAAGTCGGTATAGCCGATGATCGTCACGTCGTTGTCGGTGACGATCTTCTTGTCCTTCTGCGTCAGCTTGCAGTTGCCGCCCTTCTCGGCGGCAAGGTCCACGATGACCGAGCCGGGCTTCATCGCCTCGACCATGTCCTTGGTCCAGAGCTCGGGCGCTTCGCGGTTGGGGATCAGCGCCGTGGTGATGACGATGTCCACATCCGGCGCCAGCTCGCGGAACTTGGCCAGCTGCGCCTCGCGGAACTCAGGGCTGGACGGCTTGGCGTAGCCACCCGATTCCGCACCATCCGTCTGCTCTTCCTCGAAGTCGAGATAGACGAACTCGGCGCCCATCGACTCGACCTGCTCGGCCACTTCGGGGCGCACGTCGAAGGCGAGCGTGATCGCGCCCAGCGACGTCGACGTGCCGATCGCCGCGAGACCGGCCACACCGGCGCCCACGACCAGCACCTTGGCGGGCGGCACCTTGCCTGCGGCGGTCACCTGGCCGGTGAAGAAACGGCCGAAATTGTTGCCCGCCTCGATCACGGCGCGATAGCCCGCGATATTGGCCATCGAGGACAGCGCGTCCATCTTCTGCGCGCGGGAAATCCGCGGCACCATGTCCATCGCGATGACCGATGCGCCCTTGTCGGCGGCGGCCTTCATCAGATCCTCGTTCTGGCCGGGCCAGAAGAACGAGATCAGCGTCTTGTTCTCGGACAGCTGCCCGACCTCTGCATCGGTCGGCGGCTGCACCTTGGCGATGATGTCGGACCCCGACCAGAGCGCATCGGCGCTCTTGACGATTTCGACACCCGCCTCCTCATAGACAGCATCCGGGAACCCGGCCTTATCGCCCGCGCCTGTCTCGATGGCGCAATCGTAGCCGAGTTTTTGCAGCATCTTGGCGCTGTCGGGTGTCATTGCGACCCGCGCCTCGCCCTCCATCAGCTCTTTTGGTGTACCAATCTTCACAGGTCAGATCCCCTTTCGATACATCATGCGTTGTTTTTGCATACGGAACTCGGGCAGCAGGCATATCCTGCCGCCCGATCATCCTCAACCGTGTCCGCCTAGAGCATAGGTCACGGGAAAGTTAAAGCCACCTTCGCACTTGTTGCGCGTACGTGTCGAATTCCGCAAGAAACGTGCTGCGAAGGCGCATCTCCTCCGGCTCTATAAAGCGCTTTGTTATCAACCACATGAAGATAGGCACCAGGACCAGCCCGACCAGGGACCCCCACCAGAGCGACGCCCCCAGAAGGATCAGCGCATCACCCAGATAGATCGGATTGCGCGTCTTCGCAAAGATGCCTGTGCAAATGAGCGCTGATGGATTTTCGTGCGGAATGATGGTTGTGCGGGCTTGCCGGAACGCCCAGGCAGCCGCCAGGATCAGCACGACGCCCATCGCCACGAAGATCGCGCCGGACAATGCGAGCCGCGGCAGCGGCCCGATCCCTGCGCCACGCCAGGCCAGCACCAGCGCCCCCAGAAGCCAGACAGGCGGCATGTCGATCCATTTCATCCTGTGCGCTCCGCATGTGGCTGCGCGCCGGACCCTGCCCGAGCCGCGCCCCATCGGCAAGCGGCTTGTGACCCCGCCTCTCCCTGCCTAGGCTCTCGCCAAAACGGGAGGACGAACATGCATCTGGCAGGAAAACACGCGCTGGTCACGGGCGGCGGGACGGGGATCGGCCTCGCCATCGCGCAGGCATTGGCGGAGGCGGGCGCGGAGGTCACGATCACCGGACGCCGCGCCTCGGTGCTGGAGGCTGCGGAAGGCACGCGGATCACCGGCCTTGCCATGGACGTGGCCGATGAGACCTCGGTCACGGAGGGCGTCGCGGCGGCAGTGGCCGCGCGCGGGCCCGTGCAGATCTGCGTGGCCAATGCGGGCATCGCCGAGGGCCGCGCGCTGCACAAGACCGACCTCGCCTTCTGGCGGCAGATGATGGCGATCAATCTCGACGGCTGTTTCCTGACGATCCGCGAGGCGCTGGGGTCCATGCGCCAGACCGATTGGGGCCGCGTGATCGCCGTCTCTTCCATCGCAGGCATCCGCGGACTGAAAGGCGCGCCCACCTACACCGCCTCGAAACACGGCATGATCGGGCTGATCCGCGCGCTGGCCGCGGATTACGCGGGCAAGCCCTACACGTTCAACGCGCTATGCCCGGCCTATGTGGATACCGAGATCGTGTCCTCCAATGTCGAAAAGATCATGGAGCGGACGGGCATGTCCGAGGCCCAGGCGACCGAGGCCATGGTCGGCGTGAACCCCCATGGCCGCCTGATCCGCCCCGAGGAAGTGGCCGAGGCCGCGATGTTCCTCTGCGGTCCGAATTCGGGCAGCGTGAACGGCCAGGCGATCCAGGTCGCGGGCGGCGAAGTGTGATGCGTACCCTGCCCCGGACCCGATCCGGGGCCTCGCCGTTCCACCAGCTTAACCCTTAGTGGGCTCGCCCCCAAACCGCGCAGGTCGCGGACTGAGACGTGCCAGGAGACTACCGCGCCCCCCTGCCCCGGACCTGCTCCGGGACCTCACCGTTCCAGCAGCCTCACCCTTAGTGGGCTCTCCCACAAACCGCGGAGGCCACGGGCTGAGACGTGCAAGGCGACCCCCGCGCCCCACTGCCCCGGACCTGCTCCGGGGCCTCACCGTTCCAGCAGCCTCACCCGTGGTGCGGTCTCACCCACCCCACGCCGCAAAAGCCCGGGCTCACATTCCAAAGTCCGGATACCCCGCACCCGAGCAAAGCACAGCTCACGCAGACAACCGCGCGCCCGGCCGCTTGCCCGCAGCCCAATCCCGCGCCGCGTCGCCGAATGCCTCGAACAGGGGCCGCGAGACCGGGTCGTTCCCCGCCTGCCATTCGGGATGCCATTGCACCCCCAGGCAGAAGCCCGGCGCGCCCTCGATATAAGTGGCCTCGGGCGTGCCATCGGGCGCGTAGCCGTCGATGATGACGCGATGCCCCGCGCTCTTGATGCCCTGGCCGTGCAGGGTGTTGGTCATGACCTCCCGCGCGCCCATCAGCCGGTGGAAGACACCGCCCTCGGTGAAGCTGACCTTGTGACGCAGCGCGAACTTTTCCTCCAGCGTGCCGTCGGGCGGCATCCGGTGGTTCATGCGCCCCGGCAGGTCGCGGATTTCGGGGTAGAGCGTGCCGCCCATGGCCACGTTCATCTCCTGGATGCCCCGGCAGACACCGAAGACGGGCTGGCCGCGTTCGACGCAGGCCCGCACCAATGGCAGGGTGATCGCGTCGCGGTCGCGGTCGAAATCGCCATGGGCTTCGGTCGCGGGCTCGCCATATTCCTCGGGATGCACGTTCGGACGCCCGCCGGTCAGCAGGAAGCCGTCGCAGACCTCCAGAAGCTCCTCCAGCGATACGACCGCGGGATCGGCGGGGATCAGGAGGGGCAGGCAGCCCGAGACCTGACTCACCGCTTCGGAATTCATCGAGCCGCCCGCATGGGCGGCATACTGATCGTTGATCAGGTGATGATTGGTGATGATGCCGACGACCGGCCGCGCCATGGATGCCTCACGAGCCTTGAACAGGATGGCCCATATCTAGGGCAATCCTATCCGAAGGTGAAGGCCGCTCAGATCTCCGCGACGAGGCCCACCGCCTCGATGCCTGCTTTCGCAGCAGCCGCGTCGTTATCCGAGGTATCGCCGGTCACGCCGACCGCCCCCAGCAGCTTGCCCTTGGCGTCGTGCACCAGAACGCCGCCCGGCACCGGCACAAGCTGGCCGCCGAACGCGCCGTTCGCGCAGGCGATGAAATAGGCCTGCGCCTCGGCGCGCTGCATCTGCGCGGTGCCTGCCATGCCCAGCATGATCGCGCCGTAAGCCTTGCCATGGGCGATCTGGAAGCGGCCCGGGCTCGCCCCGTCGCTACGCTCGAAAGCCTGGATGTTGCCGCCCGCATCGAGCACGATGGCCGAAAGCGGCTTCATGCCCGCCTCCTTGCCATGCTCCAACGTCTTGCGGATGATGGTGCGCGCGCGGCGCAGCGAAATCTCTGCCATGTCGTCCTCCCCGTTCGCCGATCCGCCGGGACCTTGCCCCTGTCACGTTCGGACCAAAAATACCTCCGGGGGGTGTGGGGGGCAGCGCCCCCCACTCGGGTCCGGCCGCAAGGCCGGATCCGATCTTACCCCGCCGCTTTCAACTCGAGACGCCGCTGGTGCAGCACCGGCTCGGTATAGCCCGAGGGCTGTTCGCGCCCCTTGAAGACCAGATCGCAGGCCGCCTGGAAGGCGATCCCGTCATAGCCGGGCGCCATGGGCCGGTAGGCCGGATCGCCCGCGTTCTGCTCATCGACGACCTTCGCCATGCGGCGCATGATCTCCATCACCTCCTCGCGGCTCACCACGTCGTGGTGCAGCCAGTTGGCGATGTGCTGCGCCGAGATCCGGCAGGTCGCGCGGTCTTCCATCAGGCCCACATTGTTGATGTCGGGCACCTTGGAACAGCCCACGCCCTGATCGACCCAGCGCACCACGTAGCCCAGGATACCCTGCGCGTTGTTCTCCACCTCGCGCCGGATCTGATCCTCGTTCCACTTGCGGAACGAGGCGAGCGGGATGTCGAGGATCGCATCGACCTGCGCGTAATTGTCCGCAGCCTTCATCTTCGCCTGCAGCGCCATCACGTCGACCTGGTGGTAATGCAGCGCGTGAAGCGTGGCCGCCGTGGGCGACGGCACCCAGGCACAGTTGGCCCCCGCTTTCGGATGGCCGATCTTGGCCTCCAGCATGGCTGCCATCTTGTCCGGCATGGCCCACATGCCCTTGCCGATCTGCGCCTTGCCCGAAAGCCCGCATTTCAGACCGATATCGACATTGCGCGTCTCGTAGCCGTCGATCCAGCCCTTGCGCTTGATGTAATCCTTGCGGCTGAAGGGGCCTGCTTCCATCGAGGTGTGGATCTCGTCGCCCGTCCGGTCGAGGAAGCCCGTGTTGATGAAGGCCACCCGGTTCTGCGCCGCCCGGATACATTCCTTGAGGTTGACGGAGGTGCGCCGCTCCTCGTCCATGATGCCGATCTTGACGGTGTATTGCGGCAGGCCCAGCGCCTTTTCGACCGCCGTGAAGATGCGGTCGGTGAAGGCCACTTCGGCGGGCCCGTGCATCTTGGGCTTCACCACATAGACCGACCCCTTGACCGAGTTGCGCAGGCCGTCCGTCTTGGCCAGATCGTGCTTGGCGATCAGCACCGTGACCATGGCATCCATCAGGCCCTCGAAGACCTCGTTCCCGTCGGTGTCGAGGATCGCGGGGTTGGTCATCAGGTGGCCCACGTTCCGCACCAGCATCAGCGCGCGGCCCTTGATCGAGAACTCCTTGCCGTCGGGCCCGGTATAGACCGGATCGGGGTTCAGCGCGCGGGTGACGGTTTCGCCGCCCTTCTCGAACGTGTCCTTCAGGTCGCCCTTCATCAGGCCCAGCCAGTTGCGGTAGGCGAGCGTCTTGTCCTCGCCATCGACGCAGGCCACCGAATCCTCGCAATCCATGATCGCCGAGACGGCCGATTCCAGCCGCACATCCGCCAGACCCGCCTGATCGCGCGCACCGATCCGGTGCGTGCGGTCGAAGATCAACTCCACATGCAGGCCGTTATTGCGCAGAAGCACCGCGTCGGGCGCCTTGGGATGACCGCGATAGCCCACGAATTTTTCAGGAGATTCCAGCGGCTTGTCGTCGATCAGAAGCTGCCCCTTGGAGATGTGGTAGCGCCGGGCATCCGCGTGGCTGGTGCCTGCGACCGGGAAGGCCTGGTCGAGGAAGACGCGCGCGCGCGCCACGACCCGTGCGCCGCGGCCCCGGTCATAGCCGCCCGCAGGCGGGGCGGAACCCATGGCGTCGGTGCCGTAGAAGCCGTCATACAGGCTGCCCCAGCGCGCATTGGCGGCGTTCAGCGCATAGCGCGCATTGGTAATCGGCACGACAAGCTGCGGACCTGGCACGGTGGCGATCTCGGGGTCGGTGTTTTCGGTCCCGATCTCGAAATCGGGGCCTTCGGGCAGCAGGTATCCGATTTCCTGCAGGAAGGCCTTGTAGGCTTCGTGGTCGCGCGGCGCGTTGGCGCGCTCGCGGTGCCAGGCGTCGATCTGCGATTGCAGCTTGTCGCGGGTCTCGAGAAGTGCGCGGTTCTCCGGCGTCATCTCCTCGATCAGGGCCGCAAGTCCGGCCCAGAAGGCATCCGCCTCGATGCCCGTGCCCGCCAGCGCTTCGCCTTCGATGAAGTCGCACAGCAGCGTGTCGACCTGCAATCCGTGCCGCTCGGTCCGGTCTGCCATCAGATCCTCCCTGAAATTGTATGCATTCGTCGACGGGCCATATAGCGAGGCTCCCGCCTCACGGCAATGTCATCTCCGGATGATAACGCTCACAGGCCCTCATAGGCACAGAGCGCGTGCACCTCCATGCCCATGCCTTCCAGCTTCGCGCGCCCGCCGAGATCGGGCAGATCGACGATGAACGCGCAGCCGATGACCTCGGCGCCCAGCCGTTCACAGAGCTTGATGCCCGCCTCCGCCGTGCCGCCCGTGGCCAGAAGATCGTCGACGACGAGCACCTTCTCGCCCGCGCTCAGCGCGTCGTCATGCACCTCCACCACCGCCTCGCCATATTCGAGCGTGTAGCTTTCCGAGATCACCTTGCCGGGCAGCTTGCCCTTCTTGCGGATGGGCACGAAACCCGCCGACAGCTGGTGCGCGACGGCGCCGCCCAGGATGAAGCCGCGCGCCTCGAGGCCCACCACCTTGTCGAACCGCACGCCCGCGTAAGGGTGCAGCAGCTGATCGATCGCCATGCGAAAGCCGCGCGGATCGGCGAAAAGCGTGGTCACATCGCGGAACATGATCCCCTCATGGGGGAAATCGGCGATGGTGCGGATGTAATCCTCGACCTTTTTCATGGCGGGGCGGTCCCTTTCGTCACTGCAGTTGGATCAGGTGGATGGGGCCAGGACGCGCCCGGCAATGGCCATGAGCCGGTCCGTCACGGCCGGATCGCGCGCCTCGGGCGCGGTGATGAGCGCATGTTCCAGCGCGCGGTCGCAGCCGCAGGGGCACGGGGTCTCGCGCGCGCGCATTCGTGCGGGCAGACCTTTGACGAGGCCGCGCGCATGCTCGGCATTGGCGCCCAGCACGCGGATCACGTCCGAGACTTCCACGGCGTCATGGTCCGGATGCCAGCAATCGTAATCGGTGACCATGGCGACGGGCGCGTAGCAGATCTCGGCCTCGCGGGCGAGCTTGGCCTCGGGCATATTGGTCATGCCGATCACGTCCGCGCCCCAGGCGTCGCGATACATCAGGCTTTCCGCGCGGGTGGAAAATTGCGGGCCCTCCATGGCCAGATACGTCCCCCCGCGATGCACCCGCACGCCAGTGGCCTCTGCCGCTTCGCCCGCGAGCGCAGACAGCCGCGCGCAGACAGGATGGCCCATCGACACATGCGCCACGCAGCCCGCCCCGAAGAAGGATGCGGCCCGCGCCACGGTGCGGTCGATGAACTGGTCGACCATGACGAAATCGCCGGGCGCCATCGCCTCGCGGAAGGATCCGCAGGCCGAGACGGCGACGATATCGGTGACGCCCAGCGCCTTCAGCGCGGCGATATTGGCGCGGTAGGGCACGTCCGAGGGCGCATGGACATGGCCGCGCCCGTGCCGGGGCAGGAAGGCCATGGGCTGGCCCGACAGCGTGCCGGTCAGGATATCGTCCGAGGGCGCGCCCCAGGGCGTCTTGACCGCACGCCAGGCCGCATCTTCGAGGCCGTCCAGGGCATAGACACCCGATCCGCCGATCACGCCCAGCACCGATTGCATGTCCCTGCCCCGCCTTGGCCCAGTCTTCGCGCCGAAGAGAACAGCTTGGGCGGGGCTTGGCAATGGCCGGGCCGTGGGAGACGCAACGCGCGGGCGCAACGTGCAGGCCCCAGCGGTGCTAGCGGCGGCGGGGCTTTGCCTCGACCGCGTCGCGCAGCTGCGCGACAAGCACCTCGCGCGGGGTGCCCGATTGCTCGGCCAGCCGTTTCAGGCCGAAATGCACATGGGCCATTTCCTGATAATAGCTCGTATAGGCGTAATTCGTGGCGGCGCCTGCGGCGGCCCCCAGGATGGGGATGGTCTGCGCCGCCAGCTTCTGGCCCAGCACCGTGGCAAGCCGCGGGGCCACGCGGGCGATGACGCCGTGCACCGTCGCGCCCGTAAGGGTGACACGCGCGGACAGGAAGGCCATGTCGGCCCCGTCATCGGCCTCGAGCGGGCCCGCGGAGCCGAAGACCGCAAGACATTCCTTGGCGATCTCGGGATCGGCGGGATCGAAGCCGTATTCGGCGGCGATGCCCTGGATCGCGCGCAGAAGGACGGTGGTCGTCACCGGCAGCTCGGCCATGGCGGTGGGCAGACCGCCCGCCCCGCCCGCAGCACCCATGGCAGTCGTGAGCGCCGTGTTGAGCCAGCCCTGCTGGTCGGGCACCACACTGCGCGAGGACGCGGCCGCGCGCATCGCCGTCTCGAGCGCGCGCTCGGTCGCCGCCTCGAGCCGGTCCTTCACCCGGTCGGGCAGCCGTTCGAGCAGGTTCTCGGCCTGGCTGCCCAGGACGTTCAGCAGCTGCAGCCCCACGCCGCCCGCGCGTTTGTGGCGGCGCGCAAGGGCCGCGATTTCGGTCTCGGTCGAGGCGGGGATCAGATCGGTGCCGGTCATGGGGAAAAGATCGGCGCTCGGACGGGCGGTTTCAAGCGGCGCGCGTGACCGTGCCCGCAACCCCGTCCCAGGCGCCGTCCGTCAGGGCCAGCTGCAACACGCGGTCGGGATTGGTGGGCGGCGGCATCTCGACATCCTCCGCGCGGGTGAAGCCGAACCGCCCGTAATAAGGGGCATCGCCCACCAGCAGGATACGCGGACAGATCGGGCGGGCGCGCTCGAGGCTGTCGCGGATAAGCGCGCCGCCCAGCCCCTCGCCCTGCGCGGTCGGGTGCACCGCGATGGGCCCCAGAAGCAGCGCGTCCGAGGCGCCCACGCGCACGGGCCAGTAGCGGATCGCCCCGCCGATCTGGCCGCCCTCCTCGGCGCGGGCCACGCGGCACAGGGCTGCGATGGGCGCCACGTCTTCGCGCAGGCGATAGGAGGACAACGCCGTGCGGCCGGGCGCGAAGGACAGATCGAAGAGCGCCTCGACCTCCCACCAATCCGCCGCGCGTTCCTGATCGAGGATATACAAATCCCTGCCCGCCCCCTCGCGGCCCTGCTCCTTGGCCCTTGCGGGCCGCCTCGCCGGGTAACATGCGCGTGGCGCTTCGGCAAATGGCCCCGCGGGTCTTGTCGCCCGCGCGCGGCTGCGGTCTATCTGTGGCCAAACCCGCATCCGAGGAGACAGCATGTTCTACCGCCCCGAAGACGGCCACGGCCTGCCCCACAATCCCTTCAACGCCGTGGTGACCCCGCGCCCCATCGGCTGGATCTCCACCCGCGGCTCGGACGGGTCGGAGAACCTCGCGCCCTATTCCTTCTTCAATGCCGTGGCCTATGTGCCGCCGCAGGTCATGTTCGCCTCGACCTCCGCCAAGGAGGATCGCGGCGACACCAAGGACAGCGTCGCCAATATCCGCGAGACGGGCGTCTTCTGCGTGAATATCGTGGAATACGAGATGCGCGACGTGATGAACACGACCTCGGGTCCCTGGGACAAGGAGACCGACGAATTCACGCTTGCGGAGATCGAGCGCGCGGACTGCGACACCATCGCCTGTTCGCGCGTGGCCCGCGCGCCTGCGAATCTCGAATGCCGGATGACGCAGATCGTGCAGCTCGAAGGGACCAGCAATTTCGCCGTCTTCGGCGAGGTGGTGGGCGTGCATCTGCGCGACGATTGCATCGTAGACGGGGTCTTCGATGTGCTGCGCTACAACCCGCTGTCGCGCATGGGCTACCGCGATTACACCGTCGTGCGCGAAAAGTTCGAGCTGAAGCGCCCGGGCGAGTAAGCGCGCGTCCTTTCATTTTTTTGCAGGGGCGCTGCCCCTCTTGGCGGGCCATGCCCGCCAATTCACCCCGGGCGACATCCTGGAAAGGTGAAGCATAAGGGGCAGCGCAGACCGATCCGGGCCTGCGCTGTCCGCCTGCGCGGGGTCCGCTGTGAGACGAAGGACGCCAAGCGGGGCCCGGCGCGGGCGGAGTGCCTGAGGTCAGTGGCCGCCGATGATGCCTGTGCGCACGCCGTAATGCGCGGCCACGCCGTAATCGGGATCGTCATCGGCCTCCACCACCAGGTGTCCCGATTTCTTCAGCAGCCAGTGGCAATCGCGCGAGAGGTGGCGCAACTCGATCCGCTTGCCCTGCGCCTCGTATTTCTCGGCCACCGCCTCGATCGCCTGCAGGGCGGATTGATCCGCCACGCGGCTTTCCTCGAAATCGACGATGACGAGGCCCGGGTCGCTCTCGGGCTTGAAGAGCTCGATGAACCCGTCCGAGGAGCCGAAGAAGAGCGGGCCGCGGATCTCGTAGACCTTGGCGCCTTCAGGCGTGGTGTAGGTCTTGGCCGAGATGCGGCGCGCATTGGTCCAGGCATATTCGAGCGCCGAGGCGATGACGCCCACCACGACCGCGACGGCCAGATCCTCGAGCACGGTCACGACCGTGACCAGAAGGATCACGAAGGCGTCCATCTTGGGCACGCGGGTCAGGATCTTCAGCGAATTCCACGCGAAGGTGCCGATCACCACCATGAACATCACGCCCACCAGCGCCGCCAGAGGGATGAGTTCGATGAGCGGCGAGGCAAAGAGGATGAAGACCAGCAGGAACAGGGCCGCGGCGACGCCCGCAAGCCGGGTGCGGCCGCCGGACTTCACGTTGATCATCGACTGGCCGATCATCGCGCAGCCGCCCATGCCGCCGAAGAAGC
>CAZTEV010000025.1:0-20632 GCA_964612785.1 uncultured Roseivivax sp.
TAGGCCCTGTCGGAGCGTGCGGCGTTGATCCACGTCAAAAGCGCACCGCGCGGGGCGGTGGACGGAGATTAAACATCGCAATGTTCTGGAGGTTCAGTGGTGAGCCGTGCAGGATTCGAACCTGCGACCCACTGATTAAAAGTCAGTTGCTCTACCAACTGAGCTAACGGCCCACTGGCGGCGTACTTAGAAACAGCGCCTGACAGGGTCAACCCAAAAAATCCAGAAATCCGAACGGTAAAGCCGCGCCCTCTGGAAAGCGAAGGGGCAGGGGCGTATATGCGCGGCCATGGAACAGGCGCGCGACGGATTGACCTTCATGAAGATGCACGGGCTCGGCAACGACTTTGTCGTGCTGGATGCGCGTGCGCGCGACATCAAAGTGACGCCCGCACTCGCGCGCGCCCTGGGCGACCGGCATCGCGGTGTGGGCTTCGACCAGCTTGCGCTGATCGAGGCGCGGGGCGCGGGCGACGCGCATCTGACGTTCTACAATTCAGACGGCTCGACCTCGGCGGCCTGCGGCAATGCCACGCGCTGCATCGCGGATTTCCTGATGCGGGAGACGGGGGCCCTCGCGCTCACGCTGACGACCGATCGCGGCAGCCTGCCTGCGCGGCGGGAAGAGGGCGGCGCGGTGTCGGTCAATATGGGGCCGCCGCAGCTCGATTGGGCCGAGGTGCCGCTGGCCGAGGCGATGGACACGCTGGAACTGCCCATCGAGGGCGCACCCACCGCGACAGGCATGGGCAATCCCCATTGCACCTTCTTCGTGGAGGATGCCGAGGCGGTGCCGCTCGAGACCTTCGGACCGCGCTACGAGCATCACCCGCTTTATCCCGAACGCACCAATGTGCAGGTGGCGCAGATCGTGGGGCCCGATCACATCCGAATGCGCGTCTGGGAGCGGGGCGTGGGCGTCACGCTCGCCTCGGGCTCGTCCTCCTGCGCGACGGCGGTGGCTGCCGCGCGGCGCGGGCTGACGGGACGGACCGTGCGCATCGACCTGGACGGAGGCACGCTTCAGATCAACTGGCGCGAGGACGGCGTCTGGATGACCGGCGGCACCGCGCATGTCTTCGACGGTGTGCTGACACCCGCCTGGCTGGGACTGAACGCATGAGCGCCGCACCGCCGAAATTCACCACGATGGGCTGCAGGCTCAACGCCTACGAAACCGAGGCCATGAAGCGCATGGCCGAAGAGGCGGGACTTTCGGGCGCGCATGTGGTCAATACCTGCGCGGTGACGTCCGAGGCGGTGCGCAAGGCGCGGCAGGAAATCCGTCGTCTGCGCCGCGAGAACCCCGATGCCCGGATCATCGTCACGGGCTGCGCCGCCCAGACCGAGCCCGAGACCTTCGCCGCCATGGAGGAAGTCGACCAGGTCATCGGCAATTCCGAGAAGATGACCCCTGCCGTCTGGCAGGAAATGGCCGCCGATTTCGTGGGCGAGACCGAGCGCGTGCGCGTCAACGACATCATGTCCGTGACCGAGACGGCGACGCATTTGATCGACGGGTTCGGCACGCGCTCGCGCGCCTATGTGCAGGTCCAGAACGGCTGCGATCACCGCTGCACCTTCTGCATCATCCCGTTCGGGCGGGGCAATTCCCGCTCCGTGCCCGCGGGCGTGGTCGTGGACCAGATCAAGCGGCTGGTCCAGGAGGGGTTCAACGAGGTCGTGCTGACGGGCGTCGATCTGACCTCCTGGGGGGCCGATCTGCCGGCCGCGCCGAAGCTCGGCGATCTGGTCATGCGGATCCTGAAGCTGGTGCCGGATCTGCCGCGCCTGCGGATCAGCAGCATTGATTCGATCGAGGTGGACGAAAACCTGATGCAGGCCATCGCGACCGAGGCGCGCCTCATGCCGCATCTGCACCTGTCGCTGCAGCATGGCGACGATCTGATCCTGAAGCGCATGAAGCGGCGGCATCTGCGCGACGACGCGATCCGGTTCTCGGAAGAGGCCCGGAAGCTGCGCCCCGAGATGACCTTCGGCGCGGATATCATCGCGGGTTTCCCGACCGAGACCGAGGCGCATTTCGACAATTCCCTGCGCCTGGTTGAGGAATGCGGCCTGACCTGGCTGCACGTCTTCCCCTATTCGCCACGCCCCGGCACGCCCGCCGCGCGGATGCCGCAGGTCGATGGCCGCGCGATCAAGGACCGGGCCCGCCGTCTGCGCGCGGCAGGCACCCGCGCGGTAGAGCGTCATCTGTCGGCCCAGACCGGGCGCACGCATCGGGTGCTGATGGAAGCGCCCGACATGGGCCGGACCGAGCAATTCACCGAGGTCCGCTTCACCGCGCCCCGCAATGAGGGCGAAATAGTCACAGCCGCGATCCACGGCCATGACGGGCACCAGCTCATCGCCTGAGCCATTGCAGCCCCGGGCCGCATCCGGCATCACGGGGGGATGAAACTATCCACCCAAGCCCTGTTCGTGCACCTGCTGACGGCCACAGGGGCCGTCTTCGCCATGCTGGCCCTGCTGGCCGCCGCGCAGGAGCAATGGTCGATCATGTTCCTCTGGCTCGTCGTGGCCTTCGCGGTGGACGGGGTGGATGGCCCGCTTGCGCGGCGCTATCAGGTGTCGGTCAATGCGGCGCGCTTCGACGGCGTGCTGCTCGATCTCATCATCGATTATCTGACCTACGTCTTCATTCCGGCCTTCGCGCTGTTCCAGTCGGGGCTGCTGCCGGGCTGGACCGGATGGTTCTCGATCATCGTGATCACCTATGCCTCGGCGATGTATTTCGCCGATACGCGCATGAAGACCGAGGATTATTCCTTCCAGGGCTTCCCGGGCTGCTGGAACATGCTGGTGATCGTTCTGTTCGCGACCGAGCCCGCCTGGCCGGTGATGGTGGCGCTGATCGCGGTGCTGGCGGTGGCCATGTTCCTGCCGCTGAAATTCGTGCATCCGGTGCGCACGGCGCGCTGGCGGCGCGTGACCCTGCCCGTGGCGCTGGTCTGGGTGATCTGCGCGGGCTGGGCGGCCTGGGTCGATTTCCACCCCGAAAGCTGGGCGATCTGGGGCCTTGTGGCAAGCTCGGTCTACTTGTTGGGGGCCGGAATCGCGCAGCAGGTGGTGCCCGCGAAAGGGTGAGCGGTTGGTGGGGTTTCATTCACCCAACCTGGCCTGAGCCTGCGCAGCGTCGGGCCGCGGTACGGCGATTCAGACCGTGGATCTGCGCGCTTTATCGTCCAGCACCGCGCACCATCCGAACGACGCGCCGAGCGTCACCAAATCGCCGTGCCGGGGGGCGGCCCGGCGATGCGCGGGCGGCCTTCGGCCGCTATTCCGCGCAGGCGCCCCGGTCGGATGAGCCACCCCTCACGCCTTCAGACGATACCCCACCCGGAACATTCGCCACGCGACCACATTGATCGCGACCGTCGCCACGAGGCCGATCACCAGCCCCAGCGCAGGGTTTGCGTCCGACACGCCGATCATGCCGTAGCGCGCCCCGTCGATCAGGTAGAAGATCGGGTTGAAATGGGTGATCTCGCGCAGGACCGGGGGCAGGGCCTCGACCGAGTAGAAGGTGCCCGACAGGAAGGCCAGCGGGGTGACCACGAAATTCGTGACCGCAGCCATCTGGTCGAACTTGTCCGCGAAGATCGCCGCGACGATCCCGATCCCCGCCAGAAAGGCCGCGCCGATCACGATGAAGACAAGCGCGGTCAGCGGATGGGCGGGCCAGATCCCGAGGATCAGCCCCAGAGCCAGCGCGATCACCACCGCCACGATCAGACCGCGCGCGATCCCGCCCGCGAGATAGCCCAGCACCATCTCCGCGCCCGAGAGCGGCGGCATCAGCGTATCGACGATGTTGCCCTGCACCTTGGCCACCACGATCGAGGACGAGGTATTGGCGAAGGCGTTCTGGATCACCGTCATCATCAGGATGCCCGGCGCGATGAAGGTCGTGAAGGGCACGCCCATCACGTCGCCGCGTCGCGGACCGATCGCGATCGAGAAGATCAGCATGAACAGCCCCGCCGTCACCAGCGGCGCCAGCAGGGTCTGGGTCCAGACATTGAGAAAGCGCAGCACTTCGCGCTCGGCCAGGGTGTAAAGACCCATCCAGTTCACGCGGCCGAAGCGGCGGGTTCCATGTGCGGGCGATATCGTGTCGGCCATAAGCTCTCCGGGTTGTTATGTCGGGCGTTGATACTTAGAATAGGAGCCGAAGACGAGATGTCAGGCGGCTCTGCCCAGGAGCCGCTTTATTCATTGAGGTGGCCATGTCCTGGACCGACGAACGCGTCGAAACTCTGAAGAAAATGTGGGCCGACGGTCAGTCCGCCAGCCAGATCGCCAAGGAACTGGGCGGGGTGACCCGCAACGCGGTGATCGGTAAGGTGCACCGGCTTGGCCTGTCCAACCGCGCAGGCGCGGAACCTGCCGAGGCCAGCCAGCCCAAGGCCGAGGCGGCCAAGCCCAAGGCCGAACCGAAAGCGGCCAAGCCCGCCCCTGCGCCGGAGCCCAAGCCCGCGCCCGAAGAGCCGGTGCTCGAGACCAAATCGGCCACGCCCGCAGCGACCCCGCCGCGGCCCAAGATCATCCCCGCGGGGCAGCCGCTGCCCCCGCAGCCCTCGGCCAACGAAATCAGCCCCGAGGCGCTCGCCAAGGTGAACGCGGTCGAGAAGAAGGCCCGCAAGATCACGCTGATGGAGCTGACCGAGCGAACCTGCAAATGGCCCGTGGGCGATCCCGCGACCGAGGATTTCTGGTTCTGCGGCCTGCCCGTGCAACAGGGCAAACCCTATTGCGAGGCCCATGTGGGCGTGGCGTTCCAGCCCATGTCCTCGCGCCGCGACCGGCGCCGCTGAGCACAGGCCGTGACCGGCGCCGCCGATCTTGCGTTCGGGGCTCCGGTCCCGATCCTGCGCTCTTTCTCGGAGCGTGAGACGCGCGACTTCTACCTGCGCTTTCTTGGCTTCGAGATCGGGTTCGAGCATCGTTTCGCCCCCGACATGCCGCTTTACATGGAAGTGCGGCGCGGACCCGTCCGGTTGCACCTCTCCGAACATCATGGCGACGCGACACCCGTCTCGGCGGTGCGGATCGGAGTGGCGCCTCTTGCGAAATTCCATGCCGAGATCACCGCGCGCGGACATCCCCGGCAGCGGCCCGGGATCGACACCCAGGATTGGGGGGACCGCGAAATGATCCTGACCGACCCGTCTGGCAATCGGTTGGTGTTTTGGGAAAGCGCCTGACGCGCGGGGTTCTTCCGAAGACGCCCGCGCCATGCCATATAGAGACCATGCCCATGCGTCCTTTCTTGCCCGCGTTTGCTACAGCCTGCCTTGCCGCAGCACCCCTGCAGCTGTCGGCGCATCCGCATATCTTCATCGACACCGCGTTCGAGCTGATCCTCGACGCCGAGGGACGGGCTACAGCCGTCCGCATCGACTGGGCCTATGACGAATTCTATTCGCTCCTGCTGATCGAGGAGAACGGGCTCGATGCGGACAGCGACGGCGAACCGGAAGCGGCCCAGCTTGCCGCCTATGCGGGCAAGGATGTCGATTGGGAGGCCGGTTTTCCGGGCGATTTCGTGGTGATGGCCAATGGCGCGCAGATCGCGCTCGACCGTCCCGTGGATCACGCCGCGCGGTTCGAGAACGGCCGCATCGTCACCTCGCATACCCGGCCCTTCGCGACACCGGTCGATGTGCGCGCGCAGCAGATCGCGGCGCAATCCTACGATCCCACCTATTTCGTGGCCTATGACGTACCGCAGACGCCCAGCGTGGCGGGCACCTCCGACTGCAGCTTTTCGCGCAACGAGGCCGACCGCGCCGCGGCAGAGCGGGAATACGGCGACAAGCTTGCCGCCATCGACGCGGGCGACGACCCGTTCGAGGAAATCGACCTGCCCGATATCGGCGTTATGTTCGCAGATACCTTCGTTCTGACATGCACCGCCTCCTCCTGATCCTGCCGCTTCTGCTGGCGGCGCTGCTGGTCTGGGCGCTGGTCACCGGGCAGGATGCGGCGCTGGCCCGTTGGGCCGGCGAGATGCAGCGCGGCTTTCAGAACGCGCTCGCGGGCAATCTGCGGGCGCAGCGCAGCGGCGCCTCGGGCGCCTTCGCGGCTTTCCTGGGCCTCTGTTTCGGGTATGGCTTCTTTCACGCGCTGGGGCCCGGACACGGCAAGGTCGTGGTGGGGGGATACGGCGTGGCGCGGGATGTGCCGGTGCTGCGCCTGTCGCTGATCGCCCTTCTGTCATCCCTGACCCAGGCGCTGAGCGCGATCGTCATGGTTCTGGCCGGTCTGTTCCTGCTGGGCTGGGGGCGCGCGCAGATGACCGATACGGCGACCGACATGATGGTGCCGGTCAGCGGCGCGGCGATCGGGCTTGTCGGTGTCTGGCTCGTCTGGCGGGGCGCAAGACGGGGATGGCGCAGCTGGCAGGGCCGGGGCGGGCATCCGCATGACCACGACCACGCCCACGGGCACGACCACGACCACGCCTGCGGACACAGCCACGGCCCCACGACCGAGGAGGTCAGCCGCGTCACCACCCTGCGCGAGGCCGCGGCGCTGATCCTCAGCATCGGCATCAGGCCCTGTTCGGGGGCGATCCTTCTGTTGGTGCTGACCTGGTATATGGGCAATCTCGGCGCGGGGATCCTTGGCACGCTGGCGATGTCGGCGGGCACGGCGGCGCTGACGATCCTCGTGGCGGTGCTGAGCGTCACCGCGCGGCAAAGCACGGCGCTGTCCCTGGGCGAGACGCGGATGGCGCAGGTCGCCGCGCCCGCGCTCGAATTGCTGGCGGGCGCGGCCATCGTGATCTTCGCGCTAAGGCTCGTCGTCTGAGCGTGACGCCTTTCCCAGCGCGCGCCGCTCGGCTATAGCGCGGCCATGGTACAGAACCCGCCCGATCTGCGTCCCGACCTGGCCCGCGCCAGCGTGCAGGAGACCTCCCGCCCCGGCCAGCCGACCATCGGCATGGTCTCGCTTGGCTGTCCCAAGGCGCTGGTGGACAGCGAACGCATCCTGACCCGGCTCAGGGCGGAGGGCTACGGGATCTCGCCCGATTACCAGGGCGCCGATGCGGTGATCGTGAATACCTGCGGGTTCCTCGATTCGGCCAAGATGGAAAGCCTGGAGGCCATCGGCGAGGCCCTGCGCGAGAACGGCCAGGTGATCGTGACGGGCTGTCTGGGCGCCGAGCCCGAGGTCATCACCGGCGCGCATCCGACCGTGCGGGCGGTTACGGGCCCGCATCAATACGAACAGGTGCTCGATGCCGTGCACGGGGTCGTGCCGCCATCGCCGGACCCGTTCGTGGACCTTCTGCCCGCCTCGGGCGTAAGCCTGACACCGCGGCATTACAGTTACCTCAAGATCGCCGAGGGCTGTAACCACAAGTGCAAGTTCTGCATCATCCCCGACATGCGCGGACGGCTTGTCTCTCGTCCGCAGCGCGCGGTGATGCGCGAGGCCGAAAAGCTTGTCGAGGCGGGCGTGCGCGAGCTTCTGGTCATCAGCCAGGACACCTCGGCCTATGGCACCGATTGGCGCGAGCGGGAGGCGAAGTTCCCGATCCTCGATCTGGCGCGCGACCTTGGATCGCTGGGCGCCTGGGTTCGCTTGCATTACGTCTATCCATATCCCCATGTGCGCGAGATGATCCCGCTGATGGCCGAGGGTGGCGTGCTGCCCTATCTCGACATCCCGTTCCAGCACGCCCACCCGGATGTGCTGAAGCGCATGGCGCGGCCCGCGGCCTCATCCCGGACGCTGGACGAGATCGCCGCCTGGCGGGCGGATTGTGCGGACATCACCCTGCGCTCGACCTTCATCGTGGGCTATCCCGGCGAGACGGAGGCGGAGTTCCAGTACCTGCTTGACTGGCTGGATGAGGCGCAGCTCGACCGGGTGGGCTGCTTCCAATACGAGGATGTCGCGGGCGCGCGATCGAACGAGCTGCCGGGTCACGTCGCCCCCGAGATCAAGGAAGAGCGCTGGGCGCGCTTCATGGAAAAGGCCCAGGCCATTTCCGAGGCGAAGCTTGCCGCCAAGGTTGGGACCGAGATGGAGGTGATCGTCGATCTGGTCGAGGACGACGCCGCTACCTGCCGCACGAAGGCCGACGCGCCCGAGATCGACGGCAACCTGTTCATCGACGAGGGCTTCGAGGATCTGCGCCCAGGCGACATCGTCCAGGTGCGCGTGGACGAGGCCGGGGAATACGACCTCTGGGGACAGCGGGTCTGAGGGGCGATCAGGCCGCGAGGCCGCCGCGCGGAGCCTGAGTGAAGACCTGAGCCAGAGCCCCGTCCGTGGCGAGGTGCAGCTTTCCGCAGGCCGCGAGCGTGCGGGCCTGCTGCACACGCAGAGGCAGGCGCGCCAAGGGGCCATAACCTCTCGCCGGGTCCTGCCGCAGCTTGGGGAACAGGCGCTCCAGCCCCGACCGTTCCCTTGCGGGGACCGAGGAGAGGCTGACCGGGCCGATGTAGCAGGTCTCTGTCGGCAGGTTGTTGGCCCAGACGATCTGGTGTCGATCGCAGGCAAAGTGAATGTATTCGATGGATTTCTTGCCGCGCATCTGGCGGACTTTGGGCAGGTGAACCAACCCTTTGGCCGGGGCCAGGACATCGCGTGGGAACGCGCCCCTGAGATCGGTGCCCAGAATGCGATGCTGCGGTGAGACGATCAGATCGGCCGCGGGCATGCCGGGGCCGAACGCTCCGGCCTTGATCTCGATCGGGCGCGCCGCGTCCGGCTCGTTGCCGAACTCGATCAGACGACGTGACACCCAGCGGATCGGTTGCGCGCCGCTATCCCTGGTCAGGACCGGATCGCCGGGACGCAGGGTTTCGATCCGCCGCGGACCCGTCGGGGTCTCGATCATGGTTCCGGGGGCGAAACAGACGATGGTTGCGTAGGGATCGGCCGAGCCTGTGGGCGAGCCGTTATCCGCCGGATCGCCGTCAAGGCCTTCCGTGCTGGTGAATGTCTCACCGGGCTGGGGTTCGTCCCCCACCGCATAGGTGAACCCGACATTCTCTCCGTTGATGCGCACTACATAGATCTGCTGTCCGGTCGCATCGACGAGGGAAAACTCGTTTTCGACGATCGAGCCTGCGGGATAGGTGGTGCCATTGATCGTCACCGCCTCGTCGAGGGTGGCAGCGGCGCCGGTTTCCACATAACCGTCTTCGAAATCGCCGTCGTCGTCATTGACGGTGATGGTTGTGGGCGCACCGCCATTATAGGTGTAATCCTGCCCGACCCAACTTGGCGCACCGGGGTTGTAGTCCGGCGCTGTCGGATCGTTCGGCATGGTATCGAACTGAATGTTGGTCTGAGTCAGATCGCCCGGCATCGTGAAAAGCGACCAGTCGTAGATCCCGAGAAAATAGGCCATTTTGCCCTGCTCTTCATGCGTCTCGTCTCAGCACATTGCAGGGTTACGCAGGAATTCGGCATAAGTAGGGCGACATGCGCACATGCTTGTGGAGGTGATTGCATTGCACCTTGCAAAACGGGGCCGGTGCGGCGAGGAAACCCGGCATGGCCAAGCTCTATTTCATGTATTCGACGATGAACGCGGGCAAGTCGACGCTGCTTCTGCAGGCCGCGCACAACTACGAGGAACGCGGCATGTCGGTTCTGCTGATGACCGCCGCGGTCGACGGGCGTGCGGGCGGCGGACGCATCGGCAGCCGGATCGGGCTGGGCCGCGACGCGGAAACCTTCGCGCCCAATGACGATCTGTTCGCGCGCATCGCAGCCCGGATCGACGCCGGGCCGCTGTCCTGCATCTTCGTGGATGAGGCGCAGTTCCTGAGCGCGGCGCAGGTCTGGCAGCTGGCGCGCGCCGCCGACGATCTGGGCGTGCCGGTCATGTGTTACGGGCTGCGGGTGGATTTCCAGGGGCAGTTGTTCCCAGGCTCCGCCACGCTTCTGGCGCTTGCGGACGATCTACGCGAGGTGCGCACGATCTGTCATTGCGGACGGAAGGCCACGATGGTCGTGCGGCAGGACGCGGAGGGCCGCGTGCTGCGCGAGGGCGCGCAGGTGCAGATCGGCGGCAACGAGACCTATGTGAGCCTGTGTCGGCGGCATTGGCGGGATGCGGTGGGCGCGGGTTAGTCGCTTAGTCTCCTGTCGGATCGACGGCCTTTGGCCGCCGATCCGGCGAGGGGCTCTGCCCCTCGCGCTCCCCGGAGGTATTTTTGGTCCGAACGTGACAGGGCGGGCGCACCTGGCTGTCCCGCGTGGGACGCGCGGGTGGCGGCGGGTCTCAGGCCCGTTCGACGAGAACCGATCCGACCGAATAGCCTGCCCCGAAGGAGCAGATCACGCCCTTGTCGCCCGGTGCGAGATCGTCCGAATGCTTGGCGAAGGCGATGATCGAGCCCGCGGAGGAGGTATTGGCGTAATCCTGCAGGATGTTGGGCTGTTCGCCCGGCCCGGGCGTGCGGCCCATCACCTTCTTGCCGATGAAATCGTTCATCGTCTTGTTGGCCTGGTGCAGCCAGACGCGCTTGAGATCCGCCGCCTGCCAGCCTGCATCCTCCATATGCCCGGCAATATGGGCGGAGACCATGGGCAGCACTTCCTTGAAGACCTTGCGCCCGTTCTGCATGAACTGCATGTCGCGACGGTCCGCCATCGCGTCGCGGGTGCGGCGCAGGAACCCGTTGTTGTTGCGGATATTGTTGGAGAATTCCGTGGCGCAGCGCGTGGAGTGCACGAGGAAATGCGCCGCCTTGGCGTCCTCGGCGCGTTCCAGCAGAACGGCGGTCGCCACATCGCCGAAGATGAAGTGGCAATCGCGGTCGCGCCATTCGAGGTGGCCCGAGGTGATCTCGGGCGAGATGACGAGCGCGCGGCGCACCGAGCCCGAGCGGATCATGTCGGCGGCGGCCTGGATGCCGAAGGTGGCCGAGGAGCAGGCCACGTTCATGTCAAACGCGAAACCGCCCGCGCCGAGGGCCTTCTGGATCTCGATCGCGATGGCGGGATAGGCCCGTTCATGGTTCGAGGCGGCGCAGATCACCAGGTCGATCTCGGTGCCCGCGCGGCCCCCTTGCGCCAGCGCGGTGCGCGCGGCATCAAGGCCGATCTCGGCCATGATCGAGAGTTCGTCATCCGCGCGTTCGCGCAGGCGCGGATACATCCGGTCGGGGTCGAGCACGCCCGCCTTCTCCATGACGTAGCGCTGTTCGATCCCCGAGGCCGAGAAGATGAATTCGGAGGAGGAATGCGGCTTGGCCTCCACCTCGCCTGCGGCGATGGCCTCGGCATGGGTCTCGTTGAAACGGTCGGCATGGGCGTTGAAGGCGGCGACAAGCTCGTCGTTGGTGATCGTCTCCTCGGGTGTGAAGACGCCGGTGCCGGTGATCGCGGGTTGAAACATGGGGGCCTCCGATAGGATGACGTCGGGATAGGCAAGGGCGTGCGGTCCCGCAACACCGACGCTACGTTCAGTGCATCCGGGCGCCGTTGGGCACCGTCCGGTCGGGCGCGAGCAGGACAATCGCGCCCGCGTCATCCGCGCATCCCAGCGTCAGCACCTCGGACATGACGGGCCCGATCTGGCGCGGCGGAAAGTTGACGACGGCCATCACCTGCCGTCCGATCAGCGCCTCGGGCGTGTAATGCGCGGTGATCTGGGCAGAGGTCTTCTTCTCGCCGATCTCGGGGCCGAAATCGATCCAGAGCTTGAGGGCCGGTTTGCGGGCCTCCGGAAACGGCTCGGCGCGCAGGATCGTGCCTGCGCGGATATCGACCCGCAGGAAATCCTCGAAGGCGATGGCATCGGTCATTGGCCAAGCTCGCGCGAGCGCGCCGCGGCAGCCTTGACCGTGGCGCGGATGAGCGGCGGAAGGCCCGTCTGCGCGTTCATCAGAACGTCGAGGCCCGCCTGGGTCGTGCCATTGGGCGAGGTCACGTTTTCGCGCAGCGTGCCGGGATCGGTGCCGGTCTGCTGGGCAAGTGCGCCTGCGCCTGCGACCGTGGCCCGCGCGAGGGCCAGGGCCAGATCCGGGGCGAGCCCCTCGGCCTCGCCCGCCGCGGCCAGGCATTCGATCATGTGGAAGACATAGGCGGGGCCGGAGCCCGACACGCCCGTGACCGCATCCATCTGGGCCTCGTCTTCCAGGGTCACGACCTCGCCCACCGCGGAGAGCAGGAGGTCCGCCTGGGCGTAGTGACCCTCGGTCGTCTGGCCATTGCCGACGATCGCCGTGATGCCCTGGCCCACGGCGGCCGGGGTGTTGGGCATGGCGCGGATGACCGGTGTCCGTTCGCCCATCAGCGCCTCGTATTTGCCGATGGGCACGCCGGCCGCGACCGAAAGAAACAGGGTCGTGCCGTTGCCGAGGGCGCGCAGACCCGGCAGCGCTTCGTTCATCATCTGCGGCTTCACCGCGACGAGCACGATGGCGGGCGCCTCGGGCAGGTCGGTGTTCAGATGCACGCCCGTGCCCTTCAGCCAGGCCGAGGGCGCGGGGTCCTGCACCGTGACGCTTTCGGGTGGCAAGCCGCGGTTCAGCCACCCTTCCAGCATCGCCGATCCCATCTTGCCGCAGCCCAGAAGGACGAGGCCGCGTTGCGCGATGTCGGTGTCTTTCATGGCGGGGCTCCTGTGGTTTGGACTTTGGGGCACGATGGCGGGCGGCTCCGGGCGGTGCAAGCGGTTCATCGCGGGCCTGCGCCGGGGCCAATTGTGACAACGCATAACAAGGGGGTGACGGATATGGCAGTCAGCCCTGCCTGTCGCCATGTCTTCCCCGTGTTCGACGGAGGAGGTTTCACATGGACATCACACGCAGAGAGGCCCTTACCCTGGGCGCGGCGGCATCGCTGGCGGCGATTGCGGGGCTTTACGGCACATCGGGCCGGGCGCAGGCGGCTGAGGGCATCTATTCCGAAGGGGGCATCGCCATCGACGGCACCGATCCCGTGGCGTATTTCACCGATGGCCGCCCGGTGGCGGGCGATCCGGCCATCACCCATGACTGGCGGGGTGCTATCTGGCGGTTTTCGAGCGTGGCGAACCGCGACGCCTTTGCCGCCGATCCCGAGGCCTATGCCCCGCAATTCGGCGGCTACTGCGCCTGGGCGGTGGCCGAAGGCTATACTGCTGCGACCGTGCCGGAGGCCTGGCGGATCGAGGACGGCAAGCTTTATCTCAACTATTCGCGCCGAATCCAGCGCCGCTGGGAGCGCGACATCCCGGGCAATATCACGCGGGCGGAGGCCAATTGGCCGAAGCTTGCTGGCGGGTCCTGAGGCGGCGTCGCGAAAAACGCGGCCGCGAGGTGCATCGCGACCGCGCCTTCGGTCGACCCGGGCGGGGAGAGACGCCCGGTCAGGCCGTGCCGTATGCCTCCGATATGGCGATCTGCATCGCCTCGGCAGGCGTCTGTCCGCCCCAGACCATCAGCTGGAAGGCGGGGTAAAGCCGTTCGGACGCCATCACCGCGGCGCCGATCATCGTGTCGATCTGTTCGGGAACGGCGATCTGGCCGCCCGACAGGATGAGACCGTATTTGTAGACCATGAGCTTTTGTTCGCCCCAGAAAGAGAAGCTGCCCGCCCAGCATTGGTCATTGGCGCGGTTGAGACCCTCATAGAGCGCGGGAAGGCGGTCCTCGGGCGGCTCCATCTCGAAGGTGCAGATCAGCCGCAGCGTCTCGTCATAGCCCGACCAGGCCAGCGTGATGGAGTAGGTCCGCCACTGGCCCTCCACGGCCATGGCGATCTGATCCTCGCCGATGCGGTCGAAATCCCAGTCGTGATGCTCGGCCAGATGTTCGACGATGTCGATGGGATGAAGATCTTCGGACAGAAACTCTTCGGACACTGCCATGGGCCACCTCATATGTTCTAGCGGAGGGGGCTGGCAGCGCCCCTAGCGCTTGGTGCCTGCTCTAGAAGGGGCAATGGTTTCGCCCTCTTCTACGAGATATGGTGCCTGTGTCGGAAGGCGCGTGTAAAGCGATATTTTCGAAAAGCCGGCAATAAGTTGTGGATGGCTTGCAGGGGCGCCCAAGATACGGGCTGTGGATAAGGGCGCGTTTCGCCGCCTTTCGGGGCCCCCCGCGCGGCGATCGGGCGCGCGATGCGGGGCCTTCGCGACGTGGGGAACGTCTGGCCTTCCGCGCGCATCTGCTCTATCTGCCGGGCAAGTTCGCGCGCCACGATCAGGAGATCCGATGACCGATTACGAAGCCCCGGGGCCGGTTGAAGAAAACTGGCGCGATGCGATTTCCTCGGTGGAGGAAATCATCGAGGAGGCGCGCAACGGGCGCATGTTCATCCTCGTCGATCACGAGGATCGCGAAAACGAGGGCGATCTGGTGATCCCCGCGCAGATGGCGACCCCCGATGCGATCAACTTCATGGCCACCCATGGGCGCGGCCTGATCTGTCTGTCGATGACCCGCCAGCGGATCGAGGATCTGGGGCTTGAGTTGATGTCTTCGAACAATTCCTCGCGCCACGAGACGGCCTTCACCATCTCGATCGAGGCGCGCGAGGGGGTCACGACGGGCATCTCCGCCGCCGACCGGGCGCGGACCGTGGCGGTGGCGATCGACAGTTCCAAGGGGCCGCAGGACATCGCGACGCCCGGCCATGTCTTCCCGCTGCGCGCGAAGGATGGCGGCGTTCTGGTGCGCGCGGGCCATACGGAGGCCGCGGTCGACATCTCGCGGCTTGCGGGACTGAACCCGTCGGGCGTGATCTGCGAGATCATGAACGAAGACGGCACCATGTCGCGGCTGCCGGAACTCGTGGCCTTCGGCCAGCGCCACAACATCAAGATCGGCACGATCTCGGACCTGATCGCCTACCGGCGGCGCCACGACAATCTGGTGCGGACCGAGAAGACCGAGACCGTGACCTCCGAATTCGGCGGCGAATGGCAGATGCGCGTCTTCTCCGACACGACCCATGGCGACGAGCATATCGCGCTGATCAAGGGCGACATCGCGACGGATGAACCGGTTCTGGTGCGGATGCATGCCCTGGACCCGATGCTGGACGTGGTGGGCGCGGGGCCTGCCAACCGCGCGGATGAGTTCCGCGACGCCATGCGCATCGTCGCCGAGGAAGGGCGCGGCGCCGTCGTGCTGCTGAGGGATACGTCGATGAAGATGGGCACGCCCCAGGATGTAAGCCCGACGACCTTGCGGCAATACGGGCTGGGCGCACAGATCCTGTCCTCGCTCGGCCTGTCGAAGCTGATCCTTCTGACCAATTCGCCGACGCCCAAAGTGGTGGGCCTTGACGCCTACGGGCTCGAGATCGTCGGCACCCGCAAAATCTCGGAGCTTGGCTGATGGCATCGAACGAGACGCATTACACCCTGCCGCGCGGAACGGTGGACAAACCCACCAAGGTCCTGATCGTGGTGGCGCCCTATTACCGCGACATCGCCGACCAGATGATCGAAGGCGCCCGCGCCGAAATCGAGGCCTGGGGCGCCACGCATGAGCTGATCGAGGTGCCGGGCGCGCTCGAGGTGCCGACGGCCATCGGCATGGCCGAACGCATGTCGAATTTCGACGCCTATGTGGCTTTGGGCTGCGTGATCCGGGGCGAGACGACGCATTACGAGACCGTGTGCAACGACAGCTCGCGCGGGATCACCCTTCTGGGCCTGCAGGGGCTTTGCATCGGCAACGGCATCCTCACCGTCGAGAACGTGGACCAGGCGCAGGCCCGTGCCGAGGTGGCAGGTCAGAACAAGGGCAGCGGCGCGGCTGCGGCGGCCTTGCATCTTCTGAGCCTCGCCCGTAAGTGGGGCGCTTCGCGCAAGGGCGTGGGCTTCGTGCCCCAGCGCGACGAATACCAAGTTGCAGGCGATACCAGGGGCACGCCCAAAGCATGACCGCACCGGAACCCACCTCCTCCGATCCCAAACGCGACGCGCGTCAGGCCCGCAAGATGGCCCGCTCGGCCGCACGGCTTTACGCGGTTCAGGCGCTGTTCCAGATGGAGCATTCGGCCCATTCCGCCGACCGCGTCCGGCAGGAATTCCTGAACTTCCGCTTCGGAGCCGAGATCGAAGAGGGCGAGGAAATGATTGACGGCGATGTCGATCTGTTCCGCAAGATCCTCGACGATGCGGTCAACTGGCAGGCGAAGATCGACCAGATGACCGACCGGGCGCTGGTGGCGAAATGGCCGATCACGCGGATCGACCCGACGCTGCGCGCGCTCTTCCGCGCGGCGGGCTCCGAGCTTGTGGCCTCGGACGTGCCGCCCAAGATCGTGATCGTCGAATATGTGGAGATCGCGCGCGATTTCTACCCCGAAGGCAAAGAGCCGAAATTCGTCAATGCCGTGCTCGATCACATCGCGCGCGAAGCCAAGCCCGAGGCATTCTAGGCGCGGCTTCGCCTGCGGGCTTTGCCCCGGCGTGCCTTCAGGCTAAGCTTTCCCTCAACGCAGCAGGAAAGCCTGACCCATGCCCAGCCTCGTGAAATTCTACATCCGGCACACGCTGATCGGCTTTGCCATCGCGGCTGTCTTCGTGGCGGGGCTGATCTGGCAGGATGTCATGGGGCTTGGCCGCCTGATGACCGGCAGCGCCGACGGGCTTCTTGCGGCGGGTCTGTTGTGGGCCTTCCTCGGCACGATTTTCGGAGGTGCGCAGACCGGGATCGCGCTGTTCCTGCTGCATGAGGACCGCGACGGTGACGATGAGGACGATGACGGTCCGCAGGGCGGCATGCGGGTTCCCGTCCGGGTCCCGGTTGATGCGGGGCGCCGTCGTCACCTGTGACCCTGTCATCATACGATGAACAAAGCCCCGAACGCAGGACGCGTCCGGGGCTTTTTGTCGGGCGGCGGGACCACCATAACCGTGTGGTTATCTCATTCCCGAGGACCTGTATGTACAGGTGGGCGCCAGGTAATCAGGCCAGGGCCAGAACAGAGCCAGCTCCCTCGGAATTGCTTAAGGCCACCGGAATGCAACCGTTCACGAGAAAGGCAGAACCCGCCTGACCCCGAGCTAAGCTGCATGCGGGGGCGGGACAAGGGGCCCGTTGCGAAAATCGCTTTTGTCGCAGGGTGCAATCAAGACTTCCTGATCCTAGTCCGTCACGAAGCCGTAGCGGTCGATCTCTTCGGGCAGCAGGACGTAGATCTCGTCGGGCGGGGTCGACAGCGCATGCTGCATGACCAGCGGGTCGATCCCCATCGCGTCGAGATAGGTCATCACCTCGCCCTGGCCGCGCTGGATATCCTCGACCGCGACGAAGGCGGGCAGGATGGTGGACTTGCCGAAATAGTGCTGGTGCACGCCCAGCGACGCCCCGTCTTCAAGCCGCCGCTCGGTGCCGCCCGCGAACAGATAGGGGCAGGCGGAATAGCAATATTCGCCCGACAGCATCTCCGTGGCGATGCCTTGCGCGCGCAGATGCCGCCCGAGGCGCAGGGCGTCCGCGACCGATCCGCCCGGCGATTGCAGGACCAGCGTGTCGGGCGCGGGCTGCACTTCGGCCAGCCGTTCCGCGATGCGGTCGGCGTCGCCGGGGGCGATGCCCCCTTCGAGCCGCCAGCGCGCCCCCTCGATCGCGGTCAGGGTCAGCCGTTCGGGCAGCGCGCCCGGATCCCGCACCGGGTTCAGATCGGGCGTGACGCGGTTCGGATCGAAGGTCCGGCGCTGATCGCCGGGGCGCACCGGTTCGGTCAGCGCAGGCGCGCCGGGGCCGAAGCTCGGCAGGCGAAAGCCGCCCGTCGCCATGTCGCCCGCCACAAGCGCGCCGCCGATCACCAGCTGGAAGGCCAGCACGCCTTTCAGGGCGCGGGAGATGGACATGCCGCTCAAGACGCGCCTCGCCGGATCGGAGAGACCGGGCGGTTGTCCTCGGGCTCTTGCGGCGGGGGTGCGGCCTCATGTGCGACCGCCGCATCGGCATCCGCCTCGACCGCGCGGAAGGCGGCCATGGCGGCGCGCAATTCGGCCAGGGTCATCGTATCGGCCAGATCCGCGCCTTCGCGCCCGTCGCGGATGGCGCCCTGCGTCACCGCGAGGATCAGGACCAGCACCGCGGGCAGCAGGTCGATGGCGATGGCACCCGCCCAGGACGGCACGAAATTGCGCGCATAGAGAATGACCGCATCGGCGGAGGAGATGGGCGTGTAGGTCACCTCGGATGCGGGCGTCAGCGCGATCACGCTTTGCGCGGCACGTTCCAGCGTCTCGGCGCGGCTGGCCAGCACTTCCAGAACCGAGGTGATGGTCGCGGCCTGATCGCCGCGATTGGCCTCGGTGCGGCCATCGAGTTCCGGCAGCACGACCGAGGCCGCGAGGTCCTGCGCCGCGCGTTCCACCAGCGTCGCCACGGAAAGCTGCCGCAGCTGGGTGATAAGGCCCTGCAGATTGACCGCCGCCTCGGAAAACTCGACCGACCGGGCCTCGACGGGGCCGGGCTCCACCGTAAGGGCGCGCATGCGGCTCAGGATGCCGTTGCCTTCCGCGAAGGCCTGTTCGACGCGCGGGGTCTGTTCGGCGATCTGGGTTTCGAGCGCCTGCAACTCGGCGGCCTTCTGGCGCAGCACGCGGAATACCGCCCCGCGGCCCGCAAGGCCCGACAGAGTGCCTTCGGCCTCCTGTTCCGACAGATCCTCGAAGCTCTGCCGCACGCGGGCGACATCGCGTTCGAGCGATTGCGCCGACAGCGCGATTTCATGGGCGCGTTCCAGGCTCGATTGGTAATCCTGCACGGTCTTGGCGAGGTGCTGTTCGACCGCCGCCGATCCGGCGAGCGCCGCGGCGTTGAGCCAGGACGACATCGCCACGATGGCCAGCGAGCCGAGCCCCATCGCGCCCAGCAGCCCGGCCCGCGACCGGGCCGAGCGCATGACCGGAAAGAGCCGCAGAAGGTAGGACCAGAAGACGAAGATCCCGACCGAGACCGCGACGGAATAGGCGATGGCCGCGAAGACCGACATCGCGCCGTTCTCGTCCAGCAGCGAGGAGACGCCCAGATAGGTATAGATGCCCGAGGCGACCGCCAGAACGCCAAGCGCACTGCCCGAAAAGCTTTCCAGCCAGCTCACATGGCCCTGCAATTCCCGCGCATGGGCAATCCCGCGCTGATCGGAGGTCACAGGCCGCACCTGCTCCGGCGTCGTGTCATCGGCCATGGGGGGAGTCCTTCATGTCGGGGCAATGCAGCGAAAATAACGACGGATCCTGCCCGCTGGAAGGACATGGCGAAAAAGTGAGACTTGGCATGTTCACGTATTGTTCATATATTGTGGATATGAGCCTCGTCGATCTTCCGAACCTGATGCCCGGCCAGCTTCTGGCGCGCGGCGTTGCGCGTCATCTGACCCATGCGCACGGGTTCTCCTGCATCGAGGAATTCGTGCCCGAGCGCGGGCGCCGCGTCGATGTTATGGCCTTGGGCGCCAAGGGGGAAATCTGGGTGGTGGAATGCAAATCCTCCCGCGCGGATTTCACCTCGGACGGGAAGTGGCAGGGCTATCTGGACTGGTGCGACCGGTATTTCTGGGCCGTCGATCAGGATTTCCCGACCGAGCTTCTGCCCGAGGATACGGGTCTCATCATCGCGGATGCCTATGACGCGGAGATCCTGCGCATGGCGCCCGAACACAAGCTCGCGGGGACGCGGCGCAACGTGCTGATCCGCAAATTTGCCCGGCATGCCGCGCTGCGCCTGCAGGCGGCGCGCGATCCCGATGCGGGGCTCAGCGGCGGCCCTTGGGGCTGACCTTCTGCGCGGCCTGTGCAGCGGCGCGGATTTCCTCGGCGATGTCCTCGGCCTCGTCGGGCGAGAAATCCATCGGAATCTCCATGCCGTCTGCGGTCACGAAAAGCCGCACCATGCCCTGATCGGTGGGTCCGATCTGCAGATTGGCTTCGATGTCGCGTTCGTCGTTGATACCCATGGCGGCGTCCTCGTTCGCGCCCCGGTCCATCCCGGGACAGGTTCTGCTGCGAGTTACGGGGGACGGGGTTGAAACGCAAGGCGGGGTCGGTCGATCATCGCGCATGGACTTTGCGCTGCGCCCCTTTACCGAAGACGACCTCGACTGGCTCGTCGATCTGCACGGCACGCATTATGCGGCGGCGGAAGGCTTCGATGAGGGTTTCGGCCGGTTGGTGCGCGAGATCCTGACCGACTTCGTGGCAGGACATGATGCCGCCTGCGAACGCGGCTTTGTCGCGGTGGATGCCCAAGGGCGGCGGCTCGGGTCCATCTTCTGCGTCAGGCTGGATGCGACAACGGCGAAGCTGCGTCTGTTCCTGCTGGCGCCCGAGGCGCGGGGGCAGGGGCTGGGGCGCGTTCTGCTGGAGGCCTGCACCGGCTTCGCCCGCGATTGCGGATATCGGCGGATGACACTCTGGACCCATGAAAGCCATCGGGCGGCCTGCGCGCTTTACGCCCGGTCGGGCTGGACGTTGCAGTCATCGCGGGACGTGGTCAGTTTCGGTCAGCCGCTTGTGGAGCAGCATTGGGACCGCCCGCTTTAAGCCCCCAATCGGGGCTTGCAATGCTGGGGAGGGGGCGATATTTCCCGCGCCAGTGCCGCCTTAGCTCAGTAGGTTAGAGCGCTTGATTGTGGATCAAGAGGTCCCCCGTTCGAGCCGGGGAGGCGGTACCAT
>CAZTEV010000026.1:0-10589 GCA_964612785.1 uncultured Roseivivax sp.
TGGGTTTTGCCATATCTGAATCCTCTCTGTTGCGATCTTCTGGCGGTTTCGGTGCGCTGGGCCGGTCAGGCCCGAAGACGGTGGACCCGCCCTTCGTCCCAGCGCAGCCGCACCGCGTCGCCAGGCGATTTCGGAGATGTGTAGAAGGCGTCTTCCGGCAGAAGCGCGAGCACTTCCTCGCCGGTTTCCGTCTCGGTCGTCACGGCGACCGAAGCCCCCTGATATTCGACGGCCTTCACCGTGGCGGCCATGCCGTCTGACGCCAGCGCCACCGCATCGGCGCGCACCGTCACCTTGCCGTCGGGCAGGGAGATGACGTTGTGCCCGCCGATGAAGCGCGCGACGAATTCCGTGCGCGGCCTGGTCCAGACATCCCGGGCGGGCCCGGCCTGTTCGATGACCGCGTCGTTCATCACCACGATCTCGTCGGCCAGCGCCAATGCCTCGTCCTGGCCGTGCGTCACATGCAGGAAGGTGATGCCCAGCTCGCGCTGCAGCTTCTTCAGCTCCGACCGCATGCGGATGCGCAGGAACGGATCGAGCGCCGAGAGCGGCTCATCGAGCAGCAGGACCTTGGGCTGGGTGACAAGCGCGCGGGCCAGCGCCACCCGCTGCTGCTGACCGCCCGAGAGTTGCGCGGGCAAGCGGTCCGCCAGGTGGCTCATGTCCACCAGTTCGAGCAGCTCGTCGGCCCGTTTGTGTCGCGCGGGCTTGTCCACGCCTTTCATGCGCAGGGAAAACGCCACGTTGTCGCGCACCGACAGATGCGGGAAGAGGGCATAGTTCTGGAACATCATCGCCGTGCCGCGCTGGGCGGGCGGCAGGTGCGAGACATCCTGACCGTCGAGCAGGATGGCGCCTTCGCTGACCTCCTCATGGCCCGCGATCATCCGCAGGGTCGAGGATTTGCCGCAGCCCGAAGGCCCCAGAAGGCAGACATAGCTGCCGGGTGCGAACCGGTGATTGATGTCGCGCACCGCGACCGTGTCGCCGTAGCGCTTGGTCAGATGCACCAGTTCCAGATCGTATCCGCTCCGCATCCTGTCCCCCTGGGCTGCGTCTTTTGCAACCTTGGGGACTGCGCGGCGGCGAGCGTGAGCGTTTTCCGCGTGATGGCAGGCCGAAAACAGGGATCGCCCGCTTTTTGAGCCAAGCCGCAAGAGATGTGCTCAATTATTGATACATTATTGTGTACAATCTTGTCGCGGATTTGGCGTGGCGGGTTCCGGCTGGCCCCGGCCCTGCGAATCGGCGCAAAAGAGCTGCAGTGGCAATCGGGCTCTGCATATGACCAAGATCGAAACCAAGCCTCCGACCGGCGACACACTGGTTGCCGATCTGGAGCGGGCGATTCACGAACATCGCCTGCCGCCGGGCACGAAGCTCGGCGAGGATGAGCTGGCGGAGGCCTACGGGATCAGCCGCACGATCGTACGCTCGGCGCTCCTGGCCCTGTCGCATCGGCATCTGGTGGAGTTGAAGCGCAACCGCGGTGCCTTCGTGGCGCAGCCCACCATTCGCGAGGCGCGCGAGGTTTTCGAGGCCCGCGCCCTGCTGGAACCCCGCACCGCCCATTCCGCCGCATTGCGCATGCGCGAGGCCGACCTCGCGACGCTGCACGACAATATCCGCGAAGAGCATGCCGCGCTCGATGCGGGCGATGATGGCCGCGCGCTGTTTCTGTCGGGCCAATTCCACGTGGAGATCGCCCGCATCGCCGATCAATCGACCATCGAAATCTTCATCTCACAGCTCATTTCACGCTCATCGCTCATCATCGCGCTCTATTGGCGCCGCCGCGCCGCGCTTTGCGAGACGCAGGCGCATCATGCATTGCTCGACGCGTTCGAGCGCCGCGATGGCGATGCGGCGGAGCAATTGATGAAAGGGCACTTGCTGGATCTCGTGGCCTCGCTCGATCTGCAGAACGTGACGCCGCCGCCCACCTCCCTCAGGGAGGCGCTGCAGAAATGACCGGGATCCGCCTCAGGACCGCGACGGCGCAGGAGGTGGCGCTGATGCTGGATTGGGCGGCGGAAGAGGGCTGGAATCCGGGCCTCGACGATGCCCCTGCCTTCCACGCCGCCGACCCCGAGGGCTTCTTTGTAGCCGACATCGACGGTTCGCCGGTGGCCGCCATCTCGATCGTCAACCATTCGGACATCTTCGCCTTTCTGGGCCTCTATCTCTGCCGCCCGGAGTACCGCGGGCAGGGCATCGGCTTCGCCCTGTGGCAGCATGGCTTGCAGCATGCAGGCGGGCGCGTCGTGGGGTTGGACGGCGTTCCGGATCAGGAAGCGAACTACGTCCGCTCCGGCTTCACGCTGACCGGGCGCACGCGCCGATTTGGCGGCCGCTTGGCGGCAGAGCCGCTGACGATGCCTCTGGCGCAGGCCGAGGATGGCGCGACGCTCGCCCGCCTTGATCGCGAAGCGACCGGCATTTCGCGGCCCCGCTTCCTGAAGGCCTGGACGCAGAACACGGCCACGCGCAAGACGGTCGTTCTGCGGGACGGCGATGCCATCATCGGTTTCGCGACGGCCCGGTTGTGCCGCGAGGGTTGCAAGATCGGTCCGATCATTGCCCCGGATGATGCCACCACGCACCACCTTGCGGCGCAGGCCGCGGCGGCTGTCGATGCGGAGGCTGTGTTCATCGACGTGCCGGAGAAAAGCGCGGCTTTCGCGGGTGCGTTGGAAAGCCGCGGGTTCGAGGAAGTGTTCAGAACCGCCCGAATGTATCGCGGTGAGGCCCCCGAGGACCAAGCCACACTCAAGGCCGTGGCCACTTTGGAACTTGGTTGAAAGAGACCGCCGACCTGACTTCCCTTTGGTCTTTGAAGGGCTGCCGGGAATGAGCCATTCGCAGCGGCGGGCTTGTGCGTTGGCCGGAAGCGACCCGCACGTCTTCCGGCGTCTGCACACCTTGCCGTGGCAGGAAGGCATGGCGCTGAACGGGGGAGGGGACCCTGGCCGGTGTCTGGCGCCGGGCAAACCCAGAGCGCCAGCGCAGCCAGCAGGAGCGCCAGGTCGAATGGCGGCTCATCACGCAGCAGAAACCGATGCAGGACGGCTTTATGGAGAGCGTCATTAGCCGCTTCGACCTCCGCCAGAAATCACGTTCCATGTCTTAGCCCTGAAGTCCGCCATGGCTGTGGCAATCAGAAGCTTCTCGTCGATGTCGAGCCTGCGGGCGAGGGCAGGTCGGGGTGAGCAAATGGTCCTCCGTTCGTGAACGCGGGCCGAAAGCATGTGGCCCCGACGCGCGCTGGCATCCGGGGATGGAGACCATTTTCAACCGATGCACTGCGCGAGGAGATATCTTGGGGCCGCAGGAGCGACGAAATCGGCCTGCATCCGGCAGGCTGCCCAGCGAACAGGGCTGTGGTCCTAAAGCCCCTCCCTTCGCCAGTTGATCTCTCTCAAGCACCTCGACCAGCGCGGAAGCTTTTCTGGCGCAGTTCAGGAGGGGCATGGTGAGGTGCGCGCAGCGGCCACCTCTGTGGTCCACAAAACCTTTTGCAACCAGTGCTTTGGTGCATGGCCGCTTCCGCATTTGAAAGAAAGTGGGTTGCGAAAAATGTGGCCCTCAGTAGCATCTGCACGGCCAGCGAAGAGAGTATTTGCATGATCGGCGCTGGACGAGACGGAGGCACCGATTTCGGTGTATTGGGAGGAAATCATGAGAAAATTTACGCTCGGCATCATCGCCGCCGGGACCACAGCTTTGACGCCTATCGCGGGCTACGCCCAGACCGAGGTGCAGTTTTGGCATGCCTTCACCGGTCGACTGGGAGAGCTTGTTGCCGCTCAGGTCGAGGACTTCAACGCGAGCCAGAGCGACTACAAGGTGGTTGCGACCCACAAGGGCAATTACTCCGAGACGCTGAACGCGGGCATCGCTGCATTCCGTGCCGGTGAACAGCCGCATCTGCTTATGGTCTTCGAGGTCGGCACCGCCACCATGATGGCCGCGCAGGGCGCGATCCGACCGGTCTATGAAGTCATGGCCGAAAGCGGCGCGACCTTCGATCCCGACGCCTATATCGGCGCGGTCAAGGGCTATTACACGACGACCGACGGGCAGATGCTGTCCCTGCCGTTCAACTCCTCGACGCCGGTTCTCTGGGTCAACCGCGACCGCCTCGAAGGTGCGGGTATCGATCCCGAGGTGGACCTTACGACGTGGAACAAGGTGGAAGAGGTGCTCGACCAGCTGGCCGAAGCCGGTGAGGAATGCCCGCTCGTGACGGCTTGGCAAAGCTGGATCCACCTCGAGAATTTCTCGGCCTATCATGACGTGCCCTTCGCCTCGAAGGACAACGGTTTTGCCGGCACCGATACCGAGTTGATGCTGAACGGCGAGGCGCAGGTCGCCCATATCTCGAAGATGGGTGAATGGGCCCAGGAAGGAAAATTCATCTATACCGGTCGCCGCAACGAGGGCGGGGCCAACTTCCGTTCGGGCGAATGTGCGCTCTTCACCGAAAGCTCGGCCGGCTATGCGGGCATCAAGGCTGAAGCTCAGTTCGACTTTGATGTCCGTCCGCTGCCCTATTGGGAGGGCGTGGGTAACGCCCCGCAGAACACCATCATCGGCGGTGCATCTCTCTGGGTGATGGAAGGCCACGAGCCTGCGGAGTACAAGGGCGTAGGCGAGTTCCTGGCCTATCTCTCTTCGACGCCGGTGCAGGCGCAGTGGCACCAGGATACCGGTTATCTTCCGATCACCACTGCAGCGGGTGAGGCCACCCGCGAGGCGGGCTTCTACGAGGAAAATCCGGGCACCGACGTCGCCGTGATCCAGATGACCGCAAACGAGCCCACGGCCAATTCCAAAGGTCTGCGGCTGGGTTCCTTCGACCAGATCCGCGGGATCATCGACGAAGAGCTGGAGGGCGTCTGGGCGGGCGACAAGACCGCGCAGGAAGCGCTCGACAGCGCGAAAGAGCGTGGCGACCAGTTGCTGCGCCGCTTCGAGCAGGCCGCACGCTAAGTCTTTGGCGGGGGCGGCGGCTCAGCCGTCGCCCTCGGCCATCAGCCGCGCCATCATCCGACCCAGATGATCCTGACCGCCATGGAAAATGCTCTCGACGACAATGGTTTCCGTGTCTGCCTTGAGGCGGAACCAGTAAACGGTCCGTTCGAAAGACACGAAACGAAAGGTCCCGGTCGGTGCCGTGATGCGTGTGCCCATATGCGGGGCGTTCGCGATCCTCTCGAGGTTGTGCGTAATCACGCCGATGCGGCGGCTGGCCTGTGCGTCTGCCGACGCGAGGTCATGTCCAAGACTTTCGTGATGCGTTTTCCCAAGAAAGCGGTAGATGGTCCGCAAGTCATCTCGCGCCGTGGTGGAGACTTCAATCGACCAGGCCAAGGCGCGCGCGTTCTTCTTTCAGCATGTCATCGACCATGTCGCGGAACGTGTCCGAATCGACATGTGGCCCTCTCTCACGCTCGGAGAGCATCCCGAAGAACCCGGCCTTCCACGCCTCGTAGTCCTCATCCTCCCGCCGCTTGGCCTCCAGCGCCTGCTGGATCACGGCCGAAGTCGACGGAAAGCGCCCCTCTTCGACCTGTTTGCGGGCATAGGCCGCCTGCTGGTCGGTCAGGGAAATCGAGAGTTTCACGGTCATCGGGCCACCTCTTTCGCACCGCATTGCCACTCAGTCATACCACAGGACCTCTCTGATGGAAAAGCGTGTCACCTTCAAAGGCTGGATGCTGCCGCTTCTGCTGATCTTTCCGCAGGTCTTCATCTCGGCGGTCTTTTTCTTCTACCCGGCGGGCCAGGCGGTCTGGCAATCGCTGTTCATTCCCGACCCGTTCGGCCTGTCCTCGCAATTCGTGGGGCTTGGCAATTTCGAATACCTGCTGTCGGATCGCTTCTACCGCGCATCCTTCATCACGACAGCGATCTTCTCGATCCTCGTGACGCTCTGCTCGATGGTCCCGGCGCTGTTCCTCGCGGTGCTGGCCGACCGGCTCATCAAGGGGTCGGGGACCTACCGGACGCTTTTGATCTGGCCCTACGCCGTGGCTCCGGCGGTCGCGGGCGTGCTGTGGCTTTTCATGTTCAACACGCGCGTCGGCGTGGTCTCATGGTATCTCGGCCAACTGGGCTATGACTGGAACCACGTCCTGAACGATGGAGAGGCGATGGGCCTTGTGGTCATGGCCTCGGCCTGGGGGCGGATCAGTTACAACTTCCTGTTCTTCTTCGCCGCCCTGCAAGCGGTGCCCAAATCGGTGATCGAGGCCGCAGCCATAGACGGCGCGCATTTCTGGCGGCGGTTCTTCACCATCGTGCTGCCGCTGCTGTCGCCCACCACATTCTTCCTGCTGGTCGTGAACGTGGTCTACTCGTTCTTCGAGACCTTCGGTGTGATCCACACGATCACCTCAGGCGGGCCGCAGCAGGCCACGACGATCCTCGTCTACAAGGTGTTCTCGGACGGGTTCGTCGGGCAAGACCTCGGATCGAGCTCGGCGCAGTCCGTGATCCTGCTCATCGTTGTCGGGGCGCTGACCATCCTGCAGTTCAAATTCGTCGAGAAGAAGGTGCATTACTGATGGCCCGCGAAGTGCATGGCATGGTGGAAAAACGCGGCTCCGGCCTCTGGCTGACCCATGTTTTCATGATCCTCGGCGTCCTGGTGATCTTCTTCCCGATCTGGCTCGCCTTCGTGGCCTCTACCGTGACGCAGGACGCGATCATTCGTCCGCCGATGCCGGTCTGGCCGGGGGATCAGTTCTTCATCAATTACAAGAACGCGCTTTTTTCGGGTGTGAACGTACCCGTTGCGACGATGTTGATGAACAGCCTCGTCATGGCGATCGGGATTGCCGTGGGCAAGATCATCATCTCGCTCCTGTCGGCCTTCGCCATCGTCTATTTCCGCTTTCCGGGGCGCAACCTCTTCTTCTGGCTCATCTTCCTGACGCTGATGCTGCCCGTCGAGGTGCGCATCGTTCCGACCTACGAGGTGGTGGCGGGCTTCGGGATGCTCAATTCCTATTCCGGGCTGATCTTCCCGCTCATCGCGTCGGCCACCGCCACGTTCCTCTTCCGGCAGTTCTTCCTGACCATCCCCGATGAGCTCGCGGAGGCCGCGCGCGTCGACGGGGCGAGCCCGATGCGGTTCTTCTGGGATATCGTCGTGCCGATGAGCCGCACAAACGTGGCGGCGCTGTTCGTGATCCTCTTTATCTACGGCTGGAACCAGTATCTCTGGCCGCTGCTCATCACCACCGATCCCAAGATGAACACCATCGTCATGGGCATCAAACAGATGTTCCCGTCCGGCGACGACTTTGCCCATTGGCCGACGATCATGGCGACCTCGATCCTCGCGATGATCCCGCCGGTGATCGTGGTGATCTCGATGCAGAAACTCTTCGTCCGCGGCCTTGTAGACAGCGAGAAATAAGAATGGCGACAGTCACACTTCAGAACGTCAAGAAAAGCTTTGGGTCCACCGATGTCATCCACGGCATCGACGTCGAGATCGCCGACGGCGAATTCATCGTCATCGTGGGGCCGTCGGGCTGCGGCAAGTCCACGCTTCTGCGCATGGTCGCGGGGCTCGAGACCGTCACGTCTGGCGATATCCTGATCGGCGGCAAACGCGCCAACGATCTGGAACCGATGGAGCGCGACATCGCCATGGTGTTCCAGAATTACGCGCTTTATCCGCATATGTCGGTCGAGCAGAACATGGGCTACGGGCTCAGGATCGCGGGGCTTCCCAAGGCAGAGATCCGCAAGAAGGTCGAAGAGGCCGCGAAGCTTCTGCAACTCGAGGCGCTGCTCGACCGCAAGCCCAAGCAGCTGTCAGGTGGCCAGCGCCAGCGCGTTGCGATGGGCCGCGCCATCGTGCGCGAACCGGCGGTGTTTCTCTTCGACGAGCCGCTTTCGAACCTCGATGCGAAATTGCGCGTGCAGATGCGGCTGGAGATCAAGGAGCTGCAATCGAAGCTCGGGATCACCGCGCTTTACGTCACCCATGACCAGGTCGAGGCGATGACCATGGCCGACCGCATGATCGTGATGAATGGCGGCGTGGCCGAGCAGATCGGCACGCCGCTTGATGTGTATGAGCGTCCGCGCACGTTGTTCGCCGCGCAGTTCATCGGCAGCCCCGCGATGAATGTGGTCGATGCCGAGGTACAGGGCGGTCGCGTGATGCTGGGCGGCGTGGCGATTTGCGATACAGCTGTGCGTGATGGCCCGGTAAAGCTCGGGCTGCGCCCCGAACATCTGCAGCCCTTGGCCGACGGACCACTCTCGTTGGAGGTCCAACTGTCCGAGCCTCTGGGGGCGAACACGCTTCTGCACGGTCGCCTGACCGAGGCAGGCAACGCAGCTTTCACGGCAAGTCTCCCCGGTGTGCATGGAATGGAGCCAGGCGGAAAGCGTCTCAAACTCTCGGTCGATGCCTCTGACGTGCATCTGTTTGATCCAGGGTCGGGCGAGCGGTTGCTCTGAGATCTGGTTGCACGCTCACGCCAGTGCGGCGGCGCTCGTGAGTAACTGCAAGAGCTATCGCGTGCTGACGGAGGACCTGTTGGAGCCGATGCCCAGGGGGCTGTCCCTCAGCGGCCAATCCCGCGGCAACCGTTCGACCTTGGCTTTGGGTCCTGGGCCTAGATTCGCGAGATATCTTCACCTCGAAATCGGTACAGAAAAGCGCCACGCCGTTGACGTGTCTGTCCTCCAAGCTCGTGAAATTCATATCCTATGAGATTTCAAATTCAGCAAATATTGGGCGTTTGGAGGGATTTGGGAAACAATGCTTTAATAATGCCGCATTCAAAACCTAGTTCGGTCAGCTTTTGATGCGATTTTTGCCTCAAATAATAATCAACGGGTGTTGCAATGCTTAAGCGTGTAATCAGGCGGTTGGTAAAGAGTGAGGCCGGTTCGGTCACCCTTGAAGGGATCTTGTGGATCCCGCTTCTTACTTTTGTGCTGGCTGTCATTATCGACTTTTCAATGGTCTACCATGAAAAGGCGAATATCGCGCAGCTTGTGCACAAGACCAACCGTGCGGTTTCGGTCGGGGTATACGGCACGGCGGCGGCGGCGGAGGCGGCGTTGACCGAAGAGTTGCAATCGGTCGTGTCTGACGCAACCGTGTCGGTGACCAAGGGCGATGCCGATGTGAATACCAGCGTAACGGTCCCGGCAAGCGCCGTTGCGGCCATGGGTGCGATCAGTACCTTCGGGCAGACCAATATACGCGTGAGCTACACGCATCTTCTGGAGCCATGAGATGAAACGGCTCCCACGCACGCCCCGCCGATTTGCCGCATCCGAGGACGGTGGCATCACAATCGCCGCTGTGTTTCTGTTCATGGCCTCCTTGATCCTCGGCAGTCTCGCAATCGATTTCAGCGGCCGTCACGCCGCTCAGGTCGATTTGCAGGTCCTCGCGGATACCACCGCGCATTCTGCGCTTGTGAACCGCCAGGAACTCTCTCCCGGCAATGCCATGCTCGCCGCGTTGGCTTTCGGGGCCTTGAACGAGGGCCAACAAGCCAAAGCAGTGGTCAAGCCGTCGGACATCGAATTTGGGACCTGGGACAGCGACACGCGCGCCTTTGTGCCAAACCCGGTCTCGCGGAGCGCCGTGCGCGTGACCGCCCGACGGAATAAGGCAAGCAACAATATCGTTCGCGGCATTCTGACGGGGCTGGTTGGCATAGAGGGGTTCGAAATCGAAGCTGTCAGCATCGTGGCCGCAAAATCGGATCCGTGCACTCAGAACGGGGTCGTCGCGGAAAAGCTCGTCTCTGTGAACTCCGGCAACACCTTTGGGCCGGGGTACTGCGTCCACTCGGATGCTGATATCAGCTTCAAGAACTCGAACAGTTTTGGCGCAAAATCCACGGTCTCTTTGCCCAATATCGCAAACCTTACACTTCCCTCTTCGATCCAGGCCAATCCGGGCCTTGAAGGAGCTTTGAAGGAGAGGCCTGACCGCGTTGAATTCGCGAAACTTTTTTCCGATTTCGCAACCGGAATAGAGCTTGGCGATGCCGCGTATATTCCGGGATCGGTTGCCTATTCATGGGACAACGTCACGCTCGTCACCGGGCAGCAGGCCGAGTCCCCCGCGACGCTGGAGCCCGGAGGCGTGCATGTTTTTCTTTGTACCGGATCGGGCAGCCTGCAATTCGAAACCGGTACCTATCGAGACGTTGTCGTCTGGACCGATTGCAAGATCAGGTTCTCCCAAGGCACGGCATTCGAGGGCTCCGCGTTCGTGCAAAAAAACACCGCGGCACAAGCGATACACGCGCCGAACGGCGTCAGGTTCGGTGCCATCGACAATTGCGCGCCGACCGGTGACACGGTCATCATGACCACCGGCGGCGTGCATGTGGCGTCCGACTTGCAGATGCATGGTGCCACTCTGGCTGCCGGAGGCGAGATCCACTTCTCGGCGCGGCCGGATGGCATGCATGGCGCATCGGTGATTTCCGGCTCCACGGTCTCGATCACCAGCGGAGGCGCCTTCGGGTTTTGCGATGGAGAGCGCGACATCCCCTGGAAACAGTTCCGCTACGTCCTCTGAAGGGCAGGGC
>CAZTEV010000026.1:10689-19889 GCA_964612785.1 uncultured Roseivivax sp.
GGAGAGCGCGACATCCCCTGGAAACAGTTCCGCTACGTCCTCTGAAGGGCAGGGCATTTGCGCCAGGGTCCCGGTGTCAGGCGATGAATGTGCCAGTCATCGGGGCCAAGCGTGCCAACCTTGCCAAAGCCATCAGGCCGAACGTCAGCGAAGCCGACTCGCACATTGTGGGGTCAGGACCTGCCACGCATACAGGCCAAATCCGTTCTTATCCCATCAGCCACCGAATCGATCTTCCGGTTTTGTTTTGCTATTGGAAACGGTTTTTTCTTTGAGGTCGGATTGTTTGCCATTCCTGGCCGACACACGTTCGACCGACCGTGTCAGCGGTATATTTCAAGGCGTTATGGTGCGATGGCTTAATTGCTGAATTCCCTGAATATTTTTTCTATAAAAGGTATTGGCCGAGGGTGAATTGAATTTTTGGGATGATCTTCGCCGAATACGCGAAAATATTTCCCACGCACCACAGCAAAAAATGACATAGTTTTGACATGGTTGCCGAGTGCTGCGTGAACATGCGCGCTCGGTATGTGGATTGTCTGGTGCGTGTCGGACAGGTCTAGCCCGGCTCTCACCTCGGAAGGAGCTCACCATGTCAGACGCGTTGAAAGTGTTTACATACGAAACAGAGGGGCTTTCCTACGAAGTCCGCGTGTATTGTGATGATGAGGGTAATTTTTTCGCAGAGGTAACGGTGCTGTCCGGGGCGATGGACGTCAACGCCCTCTATCTTGCTGACGACGACCATGCAGACGATAGCGAAGGCCTCTCAGGTCCGCTCAACATGAATGGCGCCGGTAGCGAATACGACGGAACCGAAGTGCAATGGGACGAGGCGATCAAGCTCAGCGATCCCGGTCTCGGTCCTGAGGGTGAAGACAAAGACACCTACCTTTCCGACGGTGAAACCTCCCAGCCCATTCCGCTAGAGATCGACTGCCTGGACGACATCGCTTATGTCGGCGTGCGGGCGACGTCGACAACGACGGATGAGGGGTCGATCAAGGGCGTTTCCGGCGAGCCTGAGGATCCGCTGTATGAAAAGGTGTTCTTCTACGAAGTCGCGGAGAATGGAGATGAGATCGGGAGCTTCATCCGCGACGAAGAGCCCGATCCGAACACCTTCGATGTTCCATCATTGCCGGAAGGCACCGAACCCACGTTCGAAAACTACGTCACCCATTTCGAAGACGAGCTCGGGGGAGACGTCACCGCAATCGACGGGGTCGCTTTTTACGCCAGCGACGAAGAGGGAAATCCCATTGAGCTGTTTCGCATTGAGGCTCCTGACGGTGGTTTCGCAGACGCGGAGGACTTGCTGGATGCCTATGACGCGGCGCTCGAGTCCATGGCCGAAGCGAACGGCAGTGAAACCGAGGCAGATCTTGCAGGTGCCGACCTGATGGCGGCGCTATCCATTGATGTTGCGGATGAGGAAGACGACCTGCCTGCGACAGAGCCTGAAGACTGCGACGAGCCTGAACTTGAGCTGATATAGGCTCCGCTCGATCAGTTTTGGTGTGTGATCGCCCAGAGGGGCGGCTGTGTGATGCGTCTCAACACGCTCATTCCGCCGCGCTCTCGAGCGGCTTCAACACATCGGCGATCTGGGTTCTGAGCCAAATGTGGGCCGGGCTCGAGGTGAAGCGGCGGTGCCAGACCTGCATCAACTGGGCGCGCGCTATCGGCATTGGTGGACGCAGAACGTCAAGCTTGGCCGATGCGGCCACCTGATGCGCGAGCGCCGTCGGCAAGAGCGCGATCAGATCTGATCCCGCGACCGCGCGGTACACCCCGGAAAAGACCGGCATGGTCATGACGACATGCCGTGTGCGTCCAATCTTCGCCAGGGCCTTATCACCCATGGCCTCGCCCTTTCCCTCGGGCGAAAACAAGACGTGACCCAGTTCGCAGAAGAGATCGAGCGGCATTTCATCCCCCGTCGACAGACCGGCTTTGACGAGCGCCGGATGCCCGGCCCGGACGACCACCGAAAAAGACGATCGGAAGACGGGCTGGCTGTCGGTCCAGTCCGGTAATGCCGTCTTTGGGATAAGGGCCAGATCCACCTCGTAATCTTCGAGCATTCCGACATAGTTGTCCGGTACGAGGTCGACGAGATGCACCCGGATCAGTGGCGCTATCGCCTGAAGACGCTCGGCCAGCCGGGGCATCAGCATTTCGGCGAAGAAATCGCTTCCCGAGATCCGAAACCTGTTCTGTGCGACCGCGGGATCGAAAGCGCCCGGCGGCTGGATGAGGCGGCCGATCCGATCCATCACTTCGCGCAGTTCTGCCTCGAGTGACGCAGCATAGGCGGTTCGCTCAAGTCCTTGGCCCCTGCGAAAGAACAACTCGTCCCCGAGCGCCGCGCGCAAACGCGCCAAGGCGGCGGACACGGCCGGTTGCGTGAGATTGAGCCGCTTGGCCGCCTTGACGGTCGAATTCTCTTGCAGAAGGGCGTCGAGCACGCGGAGCAGATTGAGATCAAAACTTAATAAATTAGCCATGTTTATAACAATAATACAATCAATCGATTTATCATATTGATTATTGCGAGGTATTTTCCGGGAAGAAGGTGAGGCCGCCGATCTGGAGGGCCCCGGCACTTTTGGGAAGGGAAAACAAATGAAAACCACGGCAACCAAGTTCTTCGCCACCGGAGCGATCTTCGCACTGTGCGGCATGGTCTGGGGCATTCAGATGTCCGCAACAAATGACCACTCTCTGTCGCCCGCGCATGGCCATCTCAACCTGATTGGCTTCGTGGCGATGTCGGTTTTCGGTACCTATTACGCCTTGACGCCACGGGCCGCCGCAGGGCGTCTCGCGCTCGTGCATTACGGAATGACTGTCGCGACTGTTCTGGTGCTGACGCCTGGAATTGTGATGGCGATCACCGGTCAGGGCGAGGTGCTGGCCAAGCTGGGGTCGGTGCTTGGGGTGCTGTCCATGGCGCTCTTTGCCTTCGTGGTTCTGCGCAACGGCGTCGGAGCCGCCGATATGAACCCGGCCCGGGCGCAACCCGCGGAATAGTCTGTCACGCCTTGGCAAGGGGCGCGCATGACGGCCCGTTCCAAACCGCCTGCAATAGGTCTTGTGCATGTCAATCCAAGGTCACATCGCAACCCTGGCCGTGCTGGACGACCTGCACGCACAGGCCAAGCAGGACGATGCACGCTGGATCGACCGGACCGGCAGCGCCGAGGCAACGGCCAATGCCCGAGGCGGCGGCGCGCTGGTCCGGTTGGGAGAGTTCTTCCTGGCCGTCTCGCCAGAGGAAGGTCGGCTGCTGTACTTATTGGCGCGCGCGATCAAGGCTCGAAGGATCGTCGAGTTCGGTGCCTCCTATGGCATAAGTTCGCTCTATCTCGCTGCCGCTGCCAAAGACAACGCGGGCACGCTGATCACCACGGAAGTGCATCCGGATAAATGTGAAGCCTTGCGCACGACTTTTCGGAATGCCGGATTGGCCGATACCATCACGCTGCTTGCGGGCGACGCGCGTGAGACACTGCGCGATGTGAGTGGCCCAGTGGACCTGCTGTTCCTCGACGGATGGAAAGGTGCGTATCTGCCGATTTTTCAACTCATGCGCGGCAAGCTCGCCCCGGGCGCATTGGTTCTCGCGGACAACATCAACCATGCCGCGGCCGAGGATTACCTCGAGGAGGTCCAATCGCGACAGCCCGGCTGCGAAACCGTCATTCTGGGCAGTCTCGCCATGACCTGCATTGCGGCATGACGTTGGACGAAAGCCTTGCCCTCTTCTTCCGAGCCGACACGGATCGCGCCATTTGCCACCCTCTCGATTGGTTGGGTCGAATGATGAGAGGGGGGCAGAACCCGGGCGCAAGACAGGGCAGGGGCGCCTGCTAAGCGGGCGCATCTGGCGGTCGCGCCCCATGCAGCTGACGTTGCCACGCGGCAAGCAGACGTCTTCGGCGATCTCGCGCTGGGTCTCGCCTGAAGCCTCACGAGTATATGCTTTCCGTCGTGTCGGTCCTCTGCATCTGGTCTGATCATGCTCGATGGCAGGAGGAGCGGGGTTGTCCGTGATGGGCGGGACGTTCGTTCAGGAGATGCTGGATGCGGTTGGACTAAGGTGACAGGAATTCTCTGATTTCGTCGGCCCGAGCCATCGTATCCGTATAGCCCAGATCGATGAGTTCGCCGACATAGGCTGGTTCGAACATCAGGTAGCTTTCCAGCCGCCCGTCTTTATGCCAGGCGCCCGCGCTGCGCATCAGCATTCGGACCGGGCCGGGCAGGTCGCCCGCATGGGGCTGGGCGAGGTCTCGAACATCTTTCGACGGTGTCAGCAACAACGGGCGGATCGGCTTCAGAGATGTCCGGGTTCGCGCATTCTCGTCCAGCAACGCCAGAGTGGCATTGATCCGAAGCATCCGTTCATAGTCGACCTCCAGGTTGTCGTTGAACAGAATGTCCAGCGTGTGACCTGCGATCTCGCCGAATGAAGGTTCGTGGGCGCGTGCCGTGTCTGGGGGGCGTTCGTGCCGCATGTCGCGGGTTCCGATGACCAGGATACGCTCGGCGCCCGTATGGATTGCAGGAGACAGGGGAGAGCTCGATCGCAAGGCGCCGTCGCCAAAATACTCGCCGTCGATCTTTTCCGGAAGAAACGCGAACGACAGGGCCGAGGACGCCAGCAGGTGGGGTGCACCGATCTTTGCACGGCGCCCAAGTCTGCGTGCGCGCATCCAGTCTTCGATGCTTGCGTCGCCTTCGTAGAACGACACCGCATTACCGCGGTCGTAACTTGAGGCTGTGATGCAGAGTGCATGAAGCGCTTTCGTGCGGATTGCATGCTCAAGGTGTCCGCGATGGAATTCCCGCTCGAGAAGCTGCCTGAGCGGCGTGTTGTCCAGCAGCGCGCCCGATGATCTGAGGCCGAGGAACCCGAACATCAGCGTCCCAGCCCAGCGCGAACTGCTGGCCAGGAGCTCCAGCGCTCCGGTCTTGTAGATCGTATCGCAATGGAGCGATCGCCACAGATCTTCCAGATGCCGGGTGGCGCGTTGAAAATCACGGGACATCACCGCAATGGACGCCGCGTTGATGGCACCGACCGAGGATCCACAAACGATATGGAACGGTGACACCCGAGCTTGGGAAATTTCGGAAATCGCTTTGAGGACGCCAACGTGGTAACCGCCACGGGCCCCGCCTCCTTGCAGAACGAGAGCGGTCTTTGCCCTCTGCCGCCCATGATTGCTCATGTCCCCTCCATGCCTCTGTCAGGGTATATGTGCGAAGGGCGGCAATGAAGCTTGGAGATCGCCTATTTCGGAAAAACTCACCGTATTTTGAGGCCGGGGGCGGGGCGGCGCCAACGCACGATCAAGTCGAGTCCCTCAAACCGGATCCAAGCCTGCGTCGAGATCATGTGCGAAGCCGGGATGCCAAACGTCCGCCTTCCGAACCTGCCGCGCAATGCAAAGGATGTTCCACGAAAGCGAGATGTCGATTTCAGTCGGGAGGCTGTCTCGTCCAGTCGGAATTGGGTCGCTCCGGTATCTGCGGTCGAGATCCGTAAATGTCCCATCCAACAGGCGAAACCGAGCTGCTGGATATGGGCCCGCGCCCAGAAGTTCGTGGAGATCCATGGCGCATGTCGCTGTCTGTGGCAAAGCCCGACAAGGAGCCGAAGCATTGCTCCTTGCGCGTGAAACTTCGGTGGAACGTTTCGCTAAGGAAAGCCCCAACGAAACGAAAAATGGCCGCCCGAAGGCGACCATTCTTGCTGAATATCAGTAGCGTTAGCCGTCGAGGCGAACACGCGCGGAGGTATTGATCTCCGCTTTCAGCTGGGCCTCGCTCATCGCGATCATGAAGCCGTCATTGCCGACGATCATGTCCTGCAGTCGGACCGCGATGTTCTCGATCGGGCGCGCGTCTGCCCCTTCCATCTCACCGTCGAGGTCAACGATTGCGTATTCGCCCGAAGCGTCCGTGCGCGTCACGGTTCCGATCAACTCACCGTCGGCCGTGTAGACCTCAGCATCGTTCGTGATCGCCGCGTCGAGTTCTGCGGACAAATTGCTGGCCTCGCCGTAACCGTCTTCCACAATGCCACCGATCGCCTTGATGCCTGCCTGCATTGCGTCCGTGGTGGTTTCCCCGATTGCATAGCCGGTTTCCGCGACCTCTTCGACGACATCCGAGGTCTGCGCGGAGACGCTTGCTTCGGCTTCCGCGTCGGCACTTACCTGAGACCACGCCGGTGCGGTCGTCATGGCGGTGAAAGCGAGTGCAGTTGTCAGTGCGGTCTTCATGATGAATCCCTTTCTGTGGTTTGCGCTCATGCCCACTTGGACATTCGATGACACAATGACGCAGCCCCGCCGCAAGTTCCTCAAATCATCGAAGCGCAGCGTGTTGAGAGAAATTTGTCACTTTTAACAGGTGGTTGGGGGAATCCGAGAAGTCAGGTGCGCCAAGGTAAGTTCCCGAGCGCGCGCATTTTGCCGGTCTTGCCATCGCCGCTGACCGCGTGGACGGCGGGCCCATGGCGACAGCGCCATGCCCGAAAGTTGGTGATGGCGGGATCAGGAGGCCGCTTGAGTTGTTCTCCGATCCCTGGACAGGATCTTGCGTCGTTTAAGCGACCCTCGGCACCGGCTCATCGGGTTGGTCAATTTCACGTCGCTCCCTGTTGATCCGCGACATGTGCTGACCACGAGGGCTGGATGAAGGCGCTGATGGTTTCCGAGAAGCATGCAGGTTCGGATGGCGGCCCTCTCCCTGCGCCGTGGTAGGTCGCGCAGGCGGTCGCGTTCATTTCCGGTCCAGATGCGCCTCGAAACGCTTCAGCACGTCAAGATATGCTGGGTCGTGTTCCCAGGAGGGCAAACCGTCGAGCAGCACTTCCTTCGATAGGCCGGGATGGGCTGCGAGCCACTTTTGCCCAGCCTCCACGGCTCTGTCCCGCTCCCCCATCAGCCACAGTGTTCCAAACAGCATCCGGTAGGCCCAATGCGCCTTGGGCGCTGCCCGCATTCCCTTCTCGATCAAACAGAGCGCCTCATCGAGCTGCCCCAATGCGCGCTTCGCGGCGGACCGTCCGAAATCCATGTTGAACAGGAAAGGATCGAGCGGGCTCAGCGCTTGCGCTCGGTCGAAATAATCCAAGGATTCCTTATGCCGCCCACGGTAGACGGCGATCCAGCCAAGCCGCATCCATGCCCATGCATTATTCGGATCAAGCTCGACCGCGCGACGCGCAAGATCTTCGGATGTCGGGAAATCTCGGAGTGCTAGGGCAGCCGTCGCGCTGAGCGCCGTCATCGTCGCGGCATGATCATGTGCAAGCGGCAGGGCCTTGTCGAAGGCGTCGTGACTTTGCGCGCGGGCGCGTTCGGGTGTCAGCGACCAGAGATAACAACATTCCTGGGCGTGGCACCATGATTTCATGGCCAACGCGTGGCCCGCCTCGGGGTCAAGCGCAATCGCCTTGTCCAAAAGGCCGAGGGCCTGCCGATTGTCATCGGGATCGTGCACCCAGAAATGCGGCAGCGCCATCAGGACGAGATCGTAGGCGCTGCGCACAGAGGGCGGTTTGCTTCGGGCGCGGAGTATTTCGGCGGCGCGCAGATTGGGCGACAACTGACCGGCAATTTGCGTCGCAATGCGGTCCTGAAGATCGAATAGATCATCGAGCCGGTCGTCGAACCGTGCAGTCCATCGTGTGCGCCCGTCGGAGCCATTGACCAGCTGAACCGATATTCGCACGCGATCCTGTACGCGTTGAACAGACCCCTCGAGCAGGTAATCGGCTCCGAGACGGGTCGCGATATCGGTCAGGGAATGTTGCGGTCCCTGTAAATTGAACACGGATTGCCGCGCGATCACGTCGAAATCACGGCACCGGCTCAATGCTCCGGTAATTTCCTCCACGATGCCGTCCGGAAACATGTCTTCCGACGTTGTACCGATCTCTTCGAAGCGCAGGACTGCCAGCGAGGGCCGGTCGTCGTTCATCCGCTGCGCCGGGGCCGGGTCAGAAGCCAGATCGCGCTGTCGCATGTCGCGCAGCCATTCCTCAAATCCCTCGGATGCAAGATCGAAGCCCTTGAGAAATTCGTCAGGGCCGATGCGTTTTTCGACGGACCCGGCGTCGAGCCAGACGATCCTGCGATCGGCGCCCACCAGATCCCCGATCGACTTGCGCAGAACCGATAACTCCTGCCGCAATGAGGCTTTCGCCTGGCTTTCACTGCGGTGCGACCACAGGAGATCCGTCAACGTCCCTCGTTCGGCCCGCATGCCCGGCTCGCAGGACAGATAGGCAAGGAGGGCCAGCGCGCGGCGGCTCAATCCGCTCAGATCTTCTCCGTCACATTCGGCACGAAGCGGGCCTGACAGGTGCAAGACAAGACGATGCATTTTCGATCCGGATTGATGACCAGACGTATTTTACGCAGCGCGCGCCAGTTTTTACGATTTTATTGCATATCGCATGGCCTGCCGCAGCTTGAATTTGCGCCGGTTTTGCGACCCTGCGGGAAGATCAGTCATCGAAGTGCTCATCGAGGAGAGACAGATGACCCGCCTTCTTACGCTTCCCCGCATGGTAACCCGCAACCCGATCCCCGGTCTTCTGCGCCTGATCGCACACCATCTTAGGATGCGCCGCGAGATCCGAGACCTCGGAAACCTCCCGTCCGAGCGTCTCGAAGATATGGGCATAAAACCAAGCACCTCTGCCAATCTGCGCAGCAGCGGCGAGATGGGGAAAGTGCCGCAGATGCCTCTTTGGTGAAGCTGTGACCTGCCACTGAACTTTAATTCATCCAAGACCGGAGCCGGTTGATGTTTACGCCGATTTGCGCAGGTTGAGCAATCGCCCGACGCGCGGAGCTTTCATCTCGCGCAGCGGGGCGGGCGATTTCGGTGGTCAGGGTCCGCACGTAGCCAGCCGGGGTCTGGTAATCCAGGGCCGAATGCGGGCGTTCGGCGTTGTAGCCGACGGCACAGGTGGCGATGACGAGCCGCGCGTGTGCCAGGGTTCGGAACATGGTCTCGTTGAGCAGTTCTTCGCGCATCCGACCGTTGAAACTCTCCACGAAGCCGTTTTGCATGGGTGTGAAACGGCGTGCAATTTTGACCCCGTAGAGGGGAAGATTGAAGTGGTCCCAGGAAATCGGACAGCGGGCTAAGGTGTATCCCGAACCTTT
>CAZTEV010000027.1:0-19791 GCA_964612785.1 uncultured Roseivivax sp.
AGAAGATGAAGATGCTCAAGCGTCACCTTTCGACCGAACACGACATGACGCCCGAAGCCCTTGACCACGACCACGCTGAGGCCCTGGATGCCTGCTTCCTGCAGCGCTTCCTTCACCTCATCGAGCTTGAACGGCTTGATGATCGCCTCGATCTTCTTCACGCCTTGCCTCCTCGCATTCCGTTTGAGACGCTGCAGACCACGTCCCTTGCGCAGGAACAATCGCCGGGCAGCGGATTTCCGGTTGAAGGAATGCCGGAAAAATAGGCGAGGTCAAGAATTGTGCGACTTGCACATAAAGTAAGCAGAATTGAATCGGCGGGTGCATGAACAGGGTCCTGACAGCCAATGAGATGCGCGAATTGGAGGCCGCCGCCATGGATGCGGGCCGGGTCACGGGCGCCCAGTTGATGGAACGCGCGGGGCAGGGCGCGGCTGACGCCATCCGGGCGCGGGCGGGAAGCGTACGCGACGCGGTCATCCTGTGCGGCCCGGGCAATAATGGCGGCGACGGGTTCGTGATCGCGCGGCATCTCTCGGAGGCGGGCTGGCGCGTGCATGTCCTGTTGATGGGCGATCCGGCCAAGCTGCCGCACGATGCCGCGCTCAATCATGCGCGCTGGTGCGAGATCGGTCCGGTGGCGCCCTATACCGGTGCGGCGCTGTCCGCGCTCGACCTGCCCGAGGGCGCGGACGTCGTGTTGATCGACGCGCTGTTCGGGATCGGTCAGCGCGCGCCGCTGGATGCGGTGCTGGCGCCGGCACTGGACTGGGTCGCGATGCAGAAGCCCGCGTTTGTGGCCGCGGTGGATCTGCCCACTGGGTTCGATGCCGATACCGGCGCGCCCCTGGCCGCGACGCCCATGCCCTGCGACCTCGCCATCACGTTTCATGCCGCAAAGCCCATCCACGGCATGGATGTGATGGGCGGGGCGGAGATCGTGGTCGTCGATATCGGGCTCGACCCATGAGCGCGCGGGCGCCCCGACAGATTACGCCCGGACCGGCCATGCGCGATGCGCTGGCAAAGGCCGAGGCCGCGCACAAGTTCGATCATGGCCACGCGCTGGTTCTGAGCGGCGGGGCGGCGCGCACGGGCGCGGCCCGGCTCGCGGCGCGGGGCGCGCTGCGGATTGGGGCGGGGCTCGTGACGCTGGGTGTTCCGGGGGCGGCGCAGCTGGAAGTGGCGATGCAGGTCACGGCGATCATGCTGCGGCGCTGCGAAGATGCGGCGGGACTGGCGGTGCTGCTGGAGGATGCGCGGCTCAACGCGCTGTGTCTGGGCCCGGGGCTGGGTTTGGAAAGGGCGCGCGATCTGGTGCCTGCGGCGCTGGCGGATCCGACCCGCGCGGTGGTGCTCGATGCCGATGCGCTGAGCGCCTTTGCGGACGATCCCGAGACCCTGTTCGGGCATCTGCATCCGGGCTGCGTGCTGACGCCCCATGCGGGCGAGTTCACGCGCCTTTTCGGAGAGATCGGTTCTGACCGTCTGGCCGCGGTCCGCGCGGCGGCGGCGCGCGCGGGGGCGGTGGTGCTGCTGAAAGGCGCCGAGACTCTGATCGCGGCGCCGGACGGTCGCGCGCTATGCGCCGCGGCCATTGGAGAGGAGGCCGCGCCCTGGCTCGCGACCGCTGGGGCGGGCGATGTGCTGGCGGGGATGATTACGGGGCTCTGCGCGCGTGGCATCACGCCGCTCCAGGCAGCGGGCTTTGCCGCGTGGCTGCATGCGGAGGCTGCGCGCAGCTTCGGTCCGGGTCTGATCGCCGAGGATTTGCCCGAGGCATTGCCGGGGGTGTTGCAGCGCCTGGGTTGCTGAGGCGGGACGCGATTATTCGGAATAATCGCGCCGCAATTTTACGAAAATTGCGCGGCTCAGGCGTCCTGCATCGCCGGGACGGAGGCCGCGACTTCGAGCCCGTCGGCGTAGATGATATGCGGCGCGTCGAAGACGAGCGCGACCAGCGTCATCTCCTGCCGCCCGACGGAGCGGACAAATTCCCCGTCCACGAGCCGCGAGGCCGGAACCAGCGCCCGGTCGCGTCCGAAGATGGCCTGTGCGCGCCAGTCGCGGATCAGCACTTCCTGCGTCGCAGGCATCAGCGCGTCCTGATCGGGCCGTGTATGCCCGAAAGTGCCCGCGCGGATCGCGACCGCCTCCACGGGGCCCGTGCGGATCACAACGTCGCCTAGCACCGCCATGCCGCTGTCGCGCGTGATCACCCGGTCCCCGGGCGAGAGGTATTCCGCAGGCAAGGCACCGTCGAGCGTCAGCACAATTGTGCCCGCCGCAAGCGCGTTTGTCATATCGTGGATAGAGTCGTGGCGCAGAGGGGCCGTGCCCCCCGATACGCGCCGGACCGTTTTCGGTTCCATGGGCGCTGTCCTGTCGATGTCTGCCTCGTTTTGACGGCACATTATGGCAATATCGCGTTAATGTCGCGCTTTTTCTGGAGCCATTTTTCCCCTCGCATCCCGTCTGTGGCTTTGCTAAGGAGCGCTTCGACTGGGGTCGGGCGTTGCCCGGCCCCGTTTGGATATTGGCGGGTGTGGCGAAATTGGTAGACGCACCAGATTTAGGTTCTGGCGCCGCAAGGCGTGGGGGTTCAAGTCCCTCCACCCGCACCAAAGGATGAGGAAAAGGACACCGAAATGCAGGTCACCGAGACCCTGAATGACGGCCTGAAGCGCGAATACGCGATCAAGGTGACGGCGGACGAGCTGGACGCGAAGGTCAATGAAAAGCTGGCCGAGGCGCAGCCCGAAGTTGAGATGAAGGGCTTCCGCAAGGGCAAGGTCCCGATGGCGCTTCTGAAGAAGCAGTTCGGCCAGCGGCTGCTGGGCGAGGCCATGCAGGAAGCCGTCGATGGCGCCATGTCCAAGCATTTCGAAGACAGCGGCGACCGCCCCGCGATGCAGCCCCAGGTCAAGATGACCAACGAGGACTGGAAAGAGGGCGACGACGTCGATGTCGAGATGTCCTACGAGAAGCTGCCCGAGATCCCCGAGGTCGACCTGTCCGACCTGAAGATCGAGAAGCTGGTGGCCAAGGCCTCCGAGGATGACGTGGACGAGGCGCTGAAGAACCTCGCGGAGACCGCGCAGGACTTCCAGGACCGCAAGAAGGGCACCAAGTCCAAGGACGGCGATCAGGTCGTGATCGACTTCGTGGGCAAGGTCGACGGCGAAGCCTTCGATGGCGGCTCGGCCGAGGATTATCCGCTGACGCTGGGCTCCAACTCCTTCATCCCGGGCTTCGAAGAACAGCTCGTGGGTGTGAAAGAGGGCGAGGAAAAGGCCGTCGAAGTCACCTTCCCCGAGGAATATGGCGCCGAGAACCTGGCCGGTAAGGCCGCCGTCTTCGACGTCACCGTGAAAGCCGTCAAGAAGCCCGTCGCGGCCGAGATCAATGACGAGCTGGCCACCAAGTTCGGAGCCGAGGATCTCGAGGCGCTGAAGGGCCAGATCCGCGAACGGCTCGAGGCCGAGTACCAGGGCGCCGCGCGCCAGGTGATGAAGCGGCAGGTTTTGGACGCGCTGGACGAGAAGGTCAGCTTCGAGCTGCCGCCGAGCCTTGTCGAAGCCGAGGCCAAGCAGATCGCGCACCAGATCTACCACGAGGAACATCCCGAGGATACGGGCCACGACCACGGCGAGATCGAGCCCAATGAAGAGCAGCAGAAGCTGGCCGAGCGCCGCGTGCGTCTGGGCCTTCTGCTGGCCGAGCTGGGCCAGAAGGCCAATGTCGAAGTGACCGACGCCGAGATGACCCAGGCGATCATGAACCAGGCGCGGCAATACCCGGGCCAGGAGCGCGCCTTCTTCGACTTCGTGCGTCAGAACCAGCAGATGCAGCAGCAGATGCGCGCGCCGATCTTCGAGGACAAGGTGATCGACACGGTGGTCGAGCAGGCGACCGTGACCGAGAAGGAAATCTCGAAGGACGAGCTTCAGAAGGCGGTCGAGGCCCTCGACGACGAGTGATCCTCGCGCCCTGAACAGACTTGAAAGGCCGCCCCGAAGGGCGGCCTTTTTTTGTTGGATGTCTCAGGTTTGGTGGATGTCTCAGGCGGCGGAAGGGCCCGTGCGTCCAGCACCGTGGCCGCTTCTTCCGTTTCGGGTCTATCCTTCAAAGCACGGCGACTCCGGTCCCTCCGCCCGCCGCCGTCCTGGGCTTACCCCGGGATTTCGGGCTCCTCCGTCACCTGCGCCTTGCACGCCCCGCAACGCTCAGTCCGCGGCGCCCCCGGGCTTTGTCCCAGCACTGTCCCGGGCTCGCCCCGGGACCTCGCCCTCCGGACCGCACCGTGCAAAAAGTGCATCGCCCATGGGAGGCCGGATCGCTCACTGCGCGACAGCTCCGCCCCTCAGCGCGCCGCTGTCCTGCGCTTGCCCCGGAACCTCGGATCGCCCCCACCGCCTGCGCCCTACAGCACCCGCACGGGCGCGCCGGCGAGATAGGCGCGGACAGCCTCCCCAGCCTCGCGATACATCGTCTCGAAGGTCTGCAAAGTGCCGTAGCCGATATGCGGCGTCAGGATCAGGCGGCCCTCCGCGATCAGGTCCTCGGCGCGCAGCGGATCGCCCAAAGGCAGGGGCTCTGTCCCGAAGACATCGAGCGCGACCGTCCCGGGCGCGCCCGCGCGCAAGGCGGGCACAATGGCCGTCTCGTCGAGGATCGGCCCGCGCGAGGTATTCACCAGCACCGCATCGGGTTTCATCCGCCGAAGCTCTGCCGGACCGATCAACCCGCGCGTGCGCTCGGACAGGACCAGATGAACCGAGGCCACATCGGCCTCGGACAAGAGCGCGTCGAGGCTCTCGGCCCGGCGCACGCCCACCTCGGCGCAGCGGGGGTCGGTCAGGTTTTCGCTCCAGGCGATGACCTTCATGCCGAAGGGGCGCGCCATGTCCGCCATCAGCGCGCCAAGACGGCCGAGCCCGATGAGGCCCAGCGTCAGCCCGTCCAGATCGCGCCCCGCCTCGGCCTGCCAGCCGCCCGCGTTGATCGCGGCGAGGTTCGGCAGAAGGTTGCGCGTGGCCAGCAGGATCAGCGTCATGGCCAGCTGCGTGGTCCCGGGCGTCCGCCCATTGGTGCCACAGACCGTGATGCCGCGTGCGCGCGCCGCGTCCATGTCGATGGAGAGGTTGCGCATGCCCGTGGTCACGATGAGCCGCAGATCGGGAAGGGCTGCGATAAGATCGCCGGGCAGGGGGGTGCGTTCGCGCATGACGCAGAGCGCATCAAAGGGGGCGAGCGTCCCTGCAAGAGCGTCAGGCGGGATCGGATCGGTGAAGACGGTCACGTCGCAATCGGGGCCGAAATCGGCAAAGCGCCGCGCGTATTCATGGTAGTCGTCGAGCACGGCAAGTTTCATCGATTGTCCTTCCCTCGGGACCGTCAGACTGCCGGTCCTGTCCGAAAAGGCAAGCGTCGGGCGAGGGTATCCGCGGCCCAGCCCATGCCATAAAAAAGACCGCGGGCGAGATGCGCCGCGGCCTTTTCGCAATTCATGAGGCGAAAGAGACTTACTTGTCCTCTTCCTCGCCCTCCGCGCTGTCTTCGGTCGCCGGAGCGGCCTCGTCCTCGAGCTCGTCGAGCTGTGCGGCACCGATATCGTCGAACAGTTCCGCGATCTCGAATTCGGCCTGAGCCTCTTCCTCGGCTGCGGCGTCCTGGATGGTGCGGCCCGACTTCTGCAGCTCGGCCTCTTCGGGCGAGCGCGCCACGTTGAGGGTGATCGTGGTGATCACTTCGGGGTGCAGGTGCAGCTCGACCTCGTGCAGGCCCAGCTCCTTGATGGGCTCGCGGATGATGACCTGCTTGCGGTCCACATCGAAGCCCGCTTCCTTGCAGACCTCGGCGGCGTCACGGGTGGTGACGGAGCCGTAGAGGTTGCCGCCGTCGGAGGCCTGGCGAATCACGATGAACTGCTCGCCGCCAAGCTTGTCGGCCACGGCCTCGGCTTCCTTGCGGGTCTCGAGGTTGCGTGCCTCCAGATCGGCCTTCTGGCCTTCGAAAGCAGCGATGTTTTCCTTCGACGCGGTCAGGGCCTTGCCCTGCAGCAGAAGGTAGTTGCGCGCGAAGCCGGGCTTTACGTCGACGACGTCGCCCATCTGGCCGAGCTTGGCCACGCGTTCCAGAAGAATGACTTGCATGGGGCTCTCTCCTTACTTCACGGCGTAGGGCAGCAGGGCGAGGAAGCGGGCGCGCTTGATGGCGCGGGCCAGCTCACGCTGCTTCTTCGCCGAGACGGCGGTGATGCGCGAGGGGACGATCTTGCCGCGCTCGGAAATGTAGCGCTGCAGGAGCTTGGTGTCCTTGTAGTCGATCTTCGGCGCGTTGTCGCCCGAGAACGGGCAGACCTTGCGGCGGCGGAAAAACGGTTTTGCGGCCATGGGTTATGTCCTTCTCTTCAGGCGATCAGTTGCGGCGTTCGCGACGGCCGTCGCGTTCGTCGCGCTTCTGCATCTGGACCGAGGGGCCTTCCTCGTGCGCATCGACCTTGATGGTCATCACGCGCATCACGTCGTCATGCAGGCGCATCAGGCGTTCCATTTCCTGAACGGCCTCGGCGGGGGCGTCGGTCTTCAGGAAGGCGTAGTGGCCCTTGCGGTTCTTGTTGATCTTGTAGGCCATGGTCTTCACGCCCCAATACTCGGACTCGACGAGCTTGCCGCCGTTGTCGGAGAGGATGGAGGAGAAGTGTTCCACGAGGCCCTCGGCCTGGGTGTTGGACAGGTCCTGGCGCGAGATAAAGACATGCTCGTAAAGCGGCATGTGGTCTCCGTTCATTGTCTGGCGCATTTCATAGGACAGGCGGTTCAACCTTCCGCGCCTGTCCACGAGAGTCTGCGCGGGGTGATATACCGTGCGGAAGGAGCGCTCCGTATACACGGATTGGCCCTTGGTGCAAGAGCCTGGGGCGCGGTCGACGTGGCAGGTTGCGAACGGGTCAGGGTGGGGCCCGCAGCGCCGCCCGCAGATTTCCCTGGCTCTGCCCCAATCCGGTCCGATTTCGCCGATTAATTCCATTTCAGGAACAATCGGAGGACCCGGACATGGCCTTTTACAACGACGTGCACAGCACCGAACCCTCGGAGGTCCCCGTGGGCCTGTCGATCCTGGCCCGGGTCTGGTTCGGGGCGCTGGGGCTCGGGTGCCTGGCCGCGGTGCCGGGGATCTGGCTGGCCGATATCGGCCTCGGATGGCCGGAACTGGCGCTGGTCAAGCTGGGATTGTCGGCCTTTCTGGGCGGTGCGGGCGCCGCGGCTTTGGGGCTTGCGCGCAAGGCGGGCTGAACCCTGCATCCCCGCACGGAACTGGCGAAAACAAGTGTTCATAATTCAACAGAATGTGTGACGCGACAGGGGCTTGGTTTGTCAGCCCCAAGCGTCATTTATCGCTCCATCGACCAAACCCAACGCCACCAGATGGAGCGACCCATGAAGACCTTTGCCTTTGCCGCCGCGCTGACCGCGCTTCCCTTCGCCGCCCTTGCCGAGCCCGAGAAGTGGGATCTCGATGCAAGCCACAGCCAGGTGATCTTCAACTACAACCACCTCGGTTTCTCGACCACCTACGGCATGTTCTCGGGCTTCGAGGGCGAGATCATGTTCGACGAGGAAGATCCCGCGAACTCCTCCGTTGAGGTCTCCTTCCCCGTGATGTCGATGTTCACCGGCTGGGAAGCCCGCTTCAACCACTTCATGGCCGACGATTTCTTCGGCGCGGAAGAGGGCGACATGGTCACCTTCACCTCCACCGGCATCGAAGTGACCGGCGAGAACACCGCCAACATCACCGGCGATCTGTCGATGAACGGTGTGACCAAGGAAATCGTGCTGGACGCCACGCTGAACCAGCAGATGGCGCACCCGATGGAAAACAAGCCCTGGGTCGGCTTCGACGCCACCACCACTCTGCTGCGTTCGGACTTCAACGTGGGCGCGTTCGCTCCCTACGTCTCGGACGAGGTTGAAGTGATGATCTCGATCGAAGCGTCCAAGTCGGACGTGGATCAGGCGTCGAACTAAGCGACACCGTCCCTCATTTCGTTCGTAAAGAGCCCGCCGGATCGCTCCGGCGGGTTTCTTCATGTCCGGATGTGGCGACATTAAAATGCCCGCCGAATGTCGGCGGGCATCCTTTCACCGTCGAAGCGTGGCGCGCGTGCGGCTTAGCTCGACGTGTCTTCTTCCGTCTCGGCCTCGCCGTCTTCTGTCATGGCGCGGGCTTCCTCGACCAGCTCTTCGATCTTGTCGCCGGACCGGCCGGGAATGCGCGCCTCGAGCACGGCATCGGCGTTGGACGTATCCTCGCCCGCCACGATCAGCGCGGCCATGCCGAGGCCCACATGCGGCTGGCAGATCACGGCGGTCAGACCCGCCTCAGTGACCTCGTACTCGACCTCCTGATTGATGCGGCCGCGGAAGGCCTCCTGGCCCTCGGGGATCGCCCCATCGACGGATTGCGCATTGTGGCCCGGATCGGTCGGCATGAAGCGGATCACGTCACCCACCTCGGCCTCGATGAGCTCTTGCCCGAAGACCATGTTGTTGCCATCGGCGTCGCGGTTGAGCATCTCGACCTCGATCGTCTCGGCAAGCGCCGGAGAGGCGAGCGCCATGGCGGCGGTAGCGGTCATGAGAGTGCGTTTCATGAAGAAACTCCTTTCTGCTCGTTGTGCAGGTCCAATGCACGCGCCGCAGCTCGCGTTCCGAGCGGGACAGGCCGACGCGGTGGATCTCAAGCAGGCGTGATCGCTACACGAGACAAAAAAGCCCCGGCATCTTTTGGATGCCGGGGCAGATCAAATCGCGGGGAGTGCGTTCAGGTCAGGCGCCCGCTTCCGCATTGCGCGCGGCAGTGAGGGTCACCCGCAGATCGACCGAAAAGCCCAGCTGGCCTTCGTCCTGAATGTTCGAGCCGATGCCGAAGGTGCGCCGGTCCATGGTCAGGCGGCCATCCATGTCGGCCACACCGTCGGACATGGTCAGCTGGAAGGGCAGGGTCAGCGGGGCGGTTTCGCCCTTCAGGGTCAGGCTGCCCTGGGCCTCGAAGCCGTCCGCGACCTTGACGATGTCGGCCTCGAAGCGGGCGCGGGGGTACTCTTCGGCTGCCAGGAAGTCGGGGCCCTTGGCCTGACCCGTGACCGATCCGAGCGTGATCGAACCGATCGCGACCTCCACGATGACGTTGCCCCAGGTGCCGGGCTGGTCGCGTTCCTCGAAGGTGATGTCGGCGGTCCAGTCGGCGAACTCGCCACTGACCTCGGAGCCGTTCTGCACGATGGTGAGGGCGAGCGTGCCATCCTGCACGACCCAGTCCGACGACACCTCGTCCAGCGCCGCGGTCTGGGTGCTGTCCTCTTCCGGGGCGTACCAGCCCGCGTAGCCTGCGCCGCCCAGAACCACAGCCCAGACCGCGACGGCGGCGAAGGCGGGCAGGACGTGACCGTGGTACGTGGGCGTGATGCCCGCCTCGGTGCGGCCCGGCAGCATGCGCGACAGCGTGGCGTCGCGGTCGATGATCTGATGCTTCAGCGCGCCCAGGATATGCGCGGCCAGCGCGATCCAGAGCGTCACGTTGAAGAGGTAATGCAGGGCCGAGAAGATGCCCGCGAGCCGCTCGCTTTCCGGGATGAAGGGTAGGGACTGGCCGAAGGGCCACCAGATTGGCGCGAAGCCGGTCGTCGCGGAGTGATAGGCCCAGCCCGACAGCGGAATGAGAATGATCGAGCCGTAGAGCAGCCAATGGGCCGCGTCGGCCGCGAAGGTCTCGAGCTTGCGCTCGGGATGCAGCGGCACGGGTTTCGGCTGAGTGAAGGCCCACAGGATGCGCAGAATGGCGACGAAGAGGATCGTGACGCCCAGTGTCTTGTGCAGCGAGAAGGCGGTTTTCTTTAGCGCGATCTCGGCCTCGCCGCCAAGCGGCAGCCATTCGGCCCAGAGACCGAGGGCGATATTGGCGATCATGCCCAGGGCGACGATCCAGTGAAACGACTTGGCGACCCATCCGTAGCGGGTCTGGGTATTTCCGGCGGACATCTGTTGCAATTCCTCAAAGGCGTGTTCGAGGCTCGATTTAGTCGGTGGCGCGGCCCGAGCAATCGCGCACCGCTGCACAGCCCATGCGCATCCCGTTGCGTAACCGGCGCGCGCCCGGTACACCGCGCCAACCCAAAACGGATTTGGCGGCCCGCCAAGAGGCCGCGCAGACATATCGGAGGATCCTATGAGCCGCGCTTTCCTCTTTCCGGGCCAGGGCGCCCAGACCATCGGCATGGGCCGCGATCTGGCCGAGGCCTATCCGGCGGCCCGCGCCGTCTTCGACGAGGTCGACGAGGCGCTGGGGCAGAAGCTGTCGGCGCTGATCTGGGAGGGCGAGGCCGACACGCTGACCCTGACCGAGAACGCCCAGCCTGCGCTGATGGCCACCTCGATGGCGGCAATGCGCGCGCTCGAGGCGGAAGGGATCAAGGTCACCGATGCCGATTACGTCGCGGGGCATTCGCTGGGCGAATATTCGGCGCTCGCTGCAGCGGGCGCGCTGTCGGTCGCCGATTGCGCCCGCGCGCTGCGGATCCGCGGGCGCGCCATGCAGGAGGCCGTGCCGGTGGGCGAAGGCGCCATGGCGGCGATCCTGGGGCTCGATATCGACACGGTGCGCGCCATCGCGTCCGAGGCCGCCGAAGACGGCGTCTGCGCCGCGGCCAATGACAATGATCCCGCGCAGGTGGTGATCTCGGGGCACAAGGCGGCCGTGGAACGCGCCGCGGCGCTGGCCAAGGAAAAGGGCGCCAAGCGCGCGCTGATGCTGCCGGTCTCGGCGCCGTTTCACTGCGCTCTGATGGCGCCGGCCGCCCGCGTGATGGAAGAGGCACTGGCCGAGATCTCGATCAGCGCACCCGCCGTGCCGGTCGTGGCCAATGTGCGCGCCGAGGCCGTCAGCGATCCCGACGCGATCCGCGCGCTGCTGATCGAACAGGTCACGGGCGTCGTGCGCTGGCGCGAAAGCGTGGCCTGGATGGCGGCGCAGGGCGTCGATGCCTTCTGGGAAGTGGGCGCGGGCAAGGCCCTGTCGGGGATGGTGCGCCGCATCGCCAAGGAGGCCGAGACCCGCGCCATCGGCACGTCGGAGGATGTGAAAGCGGCGGCGGCGGGATAAGCGGGCCTGAGGCCCCGGATCATGTCCGGGGCAGGGGCACCTGGGCCCAGCGGTTCCGGACCCGATCCGGGACCACGAGACGACAAAGACAAACCGGGCGGCGCGACACGCCCCCGAGATGGGAGACACGGACATGTTCGATCTGACGGGAAAATCGGCGCTGATCACCGGCGCTTCGGGTGGCATCGGCGGCGAGATCGCCCGCGCGCTGCATGGCGCCGGGGCCAATGTGGGCCTTTCGGGCACCCGCGAGGCGCCGCTTCAGGATCTGGCCGCGGAGCTGGGCGACCGGGCCTTCGTGCTGCCCTGCAACCTCTCCGACGCGGAGGCCGTCGCGGCCCTGCCGAAACAGGCCGCCGAGGCCATGGGCGCGGTCGATATCCTGGTGAACAATGCAGGCATTACCCGCGACAACATCTTCATGCGGATGTCGGACGAGGAATGGCAATCGGTTCTGGACGTGAACCTCACCGCGACCTTCAAACTTTGCAAGGGCGTGATGCGCGGCATGATGAAGGCGCGCTGGGGCCGGATCGTGAATATCTCGTCCATCGTGGGGGCCACCGGCAATCCCGGCCAGGCGAATTATGCGGCGGCCAAGGCGGGCATGGTCGGCATGTCCAAATCGCTGGCCTACGAGGTCGCTACGCGCAACATCACCGTCAACGCCGTGGCGCCGGGTTTCATCGAGACGGCGATGACCGAGAAGCTCAATGACGAGCAGAAAGGCCAGATCATGGGGCAGATCCCCATGGCACGGATGGGCACCCCCGAAGAGATCGCCGCGGCGGTGCTGTACCTCGCCAGCCCCGAGGCCGGATACGTCACCGGTACCACCCTGCACGTCAATGGCGGCATGGCCATGCTGTAACGGGCGGGGTTGACGCCGGGGCCGGAAAGCGTTTGCCTCTGGCAGACGCTGTGGTATGAGCGCAGCCAGTTTTGGAACCGGGACAACGCTCCGGGCCTGACACCCTTCACCCCCGGATCTTCCGGGGACATCGCCGCTTCGGGGAGTTTCGGGGCGGCACATTGGGCCAAGGTGCCCGGACAACGATGAGGAAGTGACAATGAGCGACATCGAAGATCGCGTGCGCAAGATTGTGGTCGAGCATCTTGGCGTGGAAGAGGACAAAGTGGTCGAGAACGCCTCGTTCATCGACGATCTGGGTGCCGACAGCCTCGACACGGTCGAGCTGGTCATGGCCTTCGAGGAAGAGTTCGGGATCGAGATCCCCGACGACGCCGCAGAGACGATCCAGACCTTTGGCGATGCGGTGAAGTTCATCAAGGACGCCGCCTGATCGAGGCCTGTCCTGACGGATTTATGCAAAACGGCGCCCCCCGGGGCGCCGTTTTCGTTTCGGGGATGCAGGCGCGCCTGGCCGCGCCGGGGCCCATGATCTATTCGCCCGGCGCCTCGCTCAGCACCGGGGCGGCGCGTCCGGGCATCCGGTCGGCCTTGGCCGCTCCCCGTTCGCCCATGCGGCGTTCGCGCTTCCCGGCCGTCGAATCGCGGCCCGTCTGATACTCCATCTCGGCATTCACCTCGGCGCCCAGAAGGATAATGAAGGCCGAGAGCCACATCCAGGTCAGCAGGATGATGACGCCGCCCAGAGCCCCGTAGGTTTCGTTGTAGCTCGCGAAGTTCTTGGCATAGATCGAAAAGCCCGTCGTGCCGATCATCCACAGGAAGGTGGCCAGCACCGCGCCTGGCACCACCCAGCGCCATTTGGCGGGCCGTCGGGCGGGCGCATAGCGGTAGAGGAACGACAGACCGCCCACGGACATCAGACCCAGAAGCAGGAATTGCGCGACCAGCACGATCGTCTCCACCTGGTAGGAGACGCCCAGAAAGGCCAGCGCCGCAGGTGTGCCGATCATCATCGCAAGCGACACCAGCACACCGAAGATCAGCACCGAGGTCAGCACATAGGCGGTGAAGTTGAGCTTGAAGAAGCCCCGGCTTTCGCGTTCGCCATAGGCCACGTTGATGCCGGCCATCAGGGTCTTCACGCCGCGTGTGGCGCCATAGATCGCCAGCAGAAGCGACAGGATCGACAGAAGACCCGTAGCGCTTTCGGACCCGCCTGTGACCTGGATCACCTGATCCTGCAGGATATTGGCGGCGTTCTCGGGCAGAAGGGCCGCGAGCTCATCAAGCTCGGCCGCCACATCCGCTGGATCGAGCGCATAGCCCGCCACCGAAATCAGCGCGGTCACGGCGGGAAAGATCGCGAGCAGCCCGAAGAAGGCCACGCCCGCGGCGATCACCAGCACGTTGTCGGCAATCGTGTCGCCATAGACGCGCTTGAGGATCTGCCACCAGGCCCTGAGCGGCAATTCGCGCGGGCGGGTGGCGTTGGCGCCGGGGTATCGGTCGTATTTCGTGTGCATATCCAGAGTCATCGCTGCTTTCGGGGCAAAAGCCTAGTGCTCTGGATTGCCTTCACCACGTATCGGGCCGAACGCGCGACAAAAAACCCCGGCACACGAGGTGCCGGGGCCAGTCATCGATCGGAGCGGAGGGAACCGTCAGCCGTCGAAATTGATCTCTTCCATGATGCGCAGCGCATCGGCGCGGAGCGCTGCAAGGTCCATCAGGTTCACGTCGTCCGCGGTGAACTCACCCCAGGAGGCGACGGTCTCGGAGACCTCGGCGCCCGGGCGCACGGGGTATTCGTAATTGACCTCTGCATAGATCGACTGCGCATCCGAGGAGGCCAGGAATTCGAGGAACTGCACGGCGTCGTCCCGGTTGGGCGCCGCGGCGGTCAGGGCTGCGCCGGAGACGTTCATGTGGGTGCCGCCCTCTTCGAATTCCGGGAACAGGACATTGACGCTTTCGGCCCAGGCGGTCTGCTCTTCATCCTCGAGCATCTTGCCCATGTAATAGGTGTTGCCGAGCGAGATGTCGCATTCGCCGGCCCAGATCGCGCGGACCTGCGCACGGTCATTGCCCTGCGGCTTGCGCGCGAGGTTGTCCTTGAGGCCCTGCGCCCAGTCCTTGGCCGCGTCATAGCCGTGATGGTGGATCATCGCGGAGACGAGGGCGAGGTTGTAGGGATGCGTGCCCGAGCGGGTGCAGATGCGGCCTTCCCACTTGTCCGAGGCCAGATCCTCATACGTGGTGATCTCCGAGGGATCGACGCGCTCTTTCGAGGCATAGACGATGCGGGCGCGGGTGGTCACGCCGAACCATTCGTTGCCGGGATCGCGGAAGGCGGCGGGGATATTGTCCACGAGGGCGGGGCTTTCCACCGCCTGGGTGACGCCCGCATCGACGGCCTGGCTGAGACGCGCGATGTCCACGGTCATGATGATGTCGGCGGGGCTGCGGCTGCCTTCGGCCTGAAGGCGCTCGGTCAGGCCCTCGTCGAGGTAGACCACGTTGGTCTCGATGCCGGTGGCTTCGGTGAAGGCGTCGGTGATCGGTGCGATCAGCTCGGGCTGACGCTGGGAATAGATGTTGACCTCGGCCAGGGCAGGCGTGGCGGCGAGAAGCGCGAGCGTGGCAGCGCCGAGATGCTTGGAACGGACGGACATGATGTCTCCTGTTGGTCTTGGTTGGTTCCGATGGGGGTGAAATGCCCGAGTATTTTAGTCGGGTCAATACCCGAGTAAAAAAATCGGAATAAAAATGCGCAAGCAAATGCCGACGCGGCATTTGTCCGCTTTCTTGCGAAGAAAGCGTGCACAGGTGGTCCTGTCCGGTCTCTTGTGACGAAAGCGGGCGTGGCAACACTGTCCGGGCGCTTGCGACCAGAGCGGGCCCTTTGAGCAACGTTTGACTGCTACGCAGGTTTTCGCGTCGAAAACCAATGCTTTTCCGCGTCGGAAAAGCCTTAGCCGAGCGCCTTTTCCTGGGCTTTCGCGGCATCCCACAGCGCGTCCATCTCCGCCAGATCGCTGTCCTGCGGGCGTTTGCCGCGCGCGGCCAAGGCCGCCTCCACAGCCCCGAACCGACGGATGAACTTGCCGTTCGCCGCACGCAGCGCCGCTTCGGGGTCGATCTTCATGTGCCGGGCGAGATTCGCCATGACGAACAGCAGATCGCCGAACTCCTCTTCGATATGGGCGGGATCCGTGGCCTCGCGCAGCTCCTGCGCCTCCTCGACGATCTTGTCGATGACCTGATCCGTCTCGGGCCAGTCGAAGCCCACCCGCGCCGCGCGGTTCTGCAGCTTCACGGCCCGCGTCAGGGCGGGCAGCCCCTTGGCCACACCGTCGAGCACCCCGGTCTCGGCCCGGCCCGCGCGTTCGGCCGCCTTCACCGCTTCCCAGTCGCGCACCTGCTGCTCGGCGCTTTTGGCATTCGACTCGTCGCCGAAGACATGCGGGTGGCGCGCGACCATCTTGTCGGCGATGGCATTGGCCACGTCGTGAAAGTCGAACAGGCCGCGATCCCGAGCGATCTGGGCATGAAAGACCGACTGGAACAGAAGATCGCCGAGCTCGCCTTTCAACTCGTCCCAGGCTTCGCGCTCGATGGCGTCCGCGACCTCGTGCGCTTCCTCGATCGTATAGGGGGCGATGGTGGCGAAGGTCTGTTCGACATCCCACGGGCAGCCCCGCTCGGGATCGCGCAGAGCGGCCATGATCGCGAGAAGCCGTGGCATCCCGCCTTGCGGATCGTGGATCAGCGCGTCATCCATAGACATCCCCCGAGGCTTGTTCCCGCCCGGGGATGGCCCATGCCCGTCGAGGAGTCCAGCACATGCCGCCCGTGAACCGCATCGCCGAATTCGCCCCCGAGATGACCGAGTGGCGCAGACATATCCACGCCCATCCCGAACTGGCGCTCGATTGCCACGAGACCGCGGCCTTTGTCGCGGACAAGCTGCGCGCCTTCGGTGTGGACGAGATCCATGAGGGCATCGCGCAATCGGGCGTGGTCGCGGTGATCGTGGGGCAGGGGCCGGGCCCTGTCACCGGCCTGCGGGCGGATATGGATGCGCTGCCCATGACCGAGGAGACGGGGGTGCCGCATGCCTCGACCGTCCCGGGCAAGATGCATGCCTGCGGCCATGACGGGCATACGGCGATGCTGCTGGGGGCGGCCCGCTATCTCGCGGAGACGCGCAATTTCGCGGGCCGTGTCGTTCTGCTGTTTCAGCCCGCCGAGGAAACCATCGGCGGCGCGCGCATCATGGTCGAGGAGGGCGTGATGGACCGCTTCGGCATCGAAGAGGTCTATGCGCTCCACAACGCGCCGAACCTGCCCGAGGGTAGCTTTGCCACCCGCGAGGGTCCGATCATGGCGGCGGTCGATGATTTCACCATCACGCTCAGGGGCGTGGGCGGGCATGCGGCGCGGCCGCATATGTGCGTCGATCCGGTGCCCGCGGCGATGGGGCTGGGCCTTGCCATGCAGACTATTGCCGCGCGCAACACCGATCCGATGGCGCAGATCGTGGTGTCGATCACGCAGATCCATGCGGGCTCGGCCTGGAACGTGATCCCCGAGACGGCGATGATCGCGGGCACCGTGCGCACCTTCGATGCGGATGTGCGCGACATGGCCGAGGCGCGGATCCGGAAGCTCGCGGAAACCCATGCGGCGGGCGCCGATCTGAGCGTCGAGATCGACTACGACCGCTCCTATCCGGCCACGGTCAACCACGAGGCCCAGGCGGCCTTCGCGGCCGACATCGCGCGCGAGATCGCGGGCGAGGCGGCGGTCGAGACGGACACGCCGCCGGTGATGGGCGCCGAGGATTTCTCGTACATGCTGGAGGCGCGGCCGGGGGCCTATCTGAAGCTGGGACAGGGGCCGGGCGCGGGCGTGCATCACCCGAAATACGATTTCAACGATGCGATCGCGCCGCTTGGCGCGTCGTTCTTCGTCAAGCTGATCGAACGCCGTCACGGGCTGGCCCGGAGCCACGCCGCCGAATAAGGCGCGCCCCGTGCCCCCGTCGCCGTTCTGACACAAACGCAAATCCCGGGGGCCGCATGCGGCGCCATCGGGGCAAAAGGACAAAGCCCGCCATGGCGCTCGAAGATGCGAAAACCCAGATCGACCATGCTTTCACGCGCGAGGACGCGCGCGGACTGAGCTTCGAGAATGCCTTTGCGGGCGCCACCTCGTTCCTGCGGCGACGCTACACCAAGGATCTCGGCGGGATCGATATCGCCGTGACGGGCATGCCGTTCGATCAGGCGGTCACCAACCGTCCCGGCTGCCGTTTCGGGCCGCGCGCGATCCGCGAGGCCTCGACCCTGCAACCCTACGATCCACCCTATGGCTGGGACGGGTTCGACCCTTTGTCGGAGTTCGCCGTGGCCGATTACGGCGACATGGCCTTCGATTATGCCAACGTGGCCGAAGTGCCCGCGCGGGCCGAGGCGCATATCCGCGGCATCCTCGATCAAGGCGCGGCCGCGCTGACGCTCGGCGGGGATCATTTCCTGACGCTGCCGATCCTGCGCGCGCATGCGGCGAAATACGGCCCCCTCGCGCTTGTTCAGTTCGATGCGCATTCGGACAGCTGGGTGGATGACGACCCGAACCGGATCGACCATGGCACCTTCGTTTACAAGGCGGTGAAGGAGGGGCTGATCGACCCCGCGCAATCCGTCGCGGTCGGTATCCGCACGACCAACCCCGACATGATGGGGGTTCGGTGCCTCGACGCGCGGTTCGTGCACGAAAACGGGCCCTCGACCACGGCCGCGCGCGTGCGCGAGATCGTGGGTGACGCGCCTGCCTACCTGACCTTCGACATCGATTGCCTCGATCCCGCCTTCGCGCCGGGCACCGGCACGCCGGTCTGGGGCGGGTTGTCTTCGGGGCAGGCGGCGATCTGTCTGCGGGATCTTGCCGGTCTCAACATTGTGGGCGGCGACGTGGTTGAGGTCAGCCCGCCATTCGATACCACAGGTGCAACAGCCGTGGCGGGCGCGCATGTGGCGATGGAGATCCTCTGCCTCTGGGGATGGACCCGCAGGCGCTGATCGCGCGTTAGCTCACGGACTTCCAGGAAAGGCTGCACATCGTGCTGAAATTCATCTTCTGGCTCTTCATCCTGCTGATCATCGCAGGGCTCGCCTATATCCGCTTCGCCCCGTCCGAGCCGTCGGTCTGGCATGTGGACCCGAAGGTCACCGCCGATCAGGACCTCGCCAACGGGGTGCGTCGGCGCATTCCGGGCGAAGACGCGGAATTCGCGGAGCTTGACCGCATCATCCTGTCCACGCCGCGCACGGAGCTGGTGGCGGGCAGCGTGGATGAGGACCGCATCACCTATGTGACCCGGTCGAAATGGATGGGCTTTCCCGATTACACGACGATCCAGCAGGTCGATGACCGGATCGAGCTTTATGCCCGCGCCCGCTTCGGCCAGTCCGATCTGGGCGTGAACCGGGCGCGGGTCGACACTTGGCTCGGCCAGCTCTCCGGGGGGCAATAACGCCTCAGCCCGCCTCTGGCGTCAGGCTTTGCAGGGCAGGAGGGGCCGCAGGCGCCAGCTGGCTCGACAGGCAGCCTTCGTTCAGCTCGCGCCACATCGGGTTGTTCAGCGACATCTGGCATTGCGCGGTGAAGCTGCGTCCGTTCACGGTCAGGCAGATGATCTCGCCCATCTCCACGCGATCCCCCTCGCTGTCGGTGCAGTAGCAGGGGATGGACCGCCCGCCCGGGGTCAGGACGTCGGCTGTGGCAGGGCCGCATAGGACGGCCAGGAGACACGCCGCACGGAACATGTCTCGATGCTAGGCGCGCGCGCCCCGCGCGATCAAGTCTTTCCTGCTCTTTCCTGTGCAGCCCCGTCCTTGACCGCGTCCGTCCTTGACCGCGTCCGCCCTTGACCGCGCCCACCCTTGACCGCGCTGGTGGCGGGCGGCAAGAGCAGGACATGATCCCCGAAGACCGCCTGCAGCAGATTTCCCAACGATTCGAGTTTCTCGAGGCCCGCATGGCCGAGGGCGGCGGCGACATCGCCGCTTTGGGCCGCGAATATGCGGAGTTGAAGCCCGTCGTGGACGTGATCGGTGAATGGCGCGCGCTGACGGACGAGATCGCGGAGGCGGAGGCGATGCTGTCCGATCCCGAGATGCGCGCGATGGCCGAGGAAGAGCTGGAGACGCTGCGCGCGCGCCTGCCCGAGGTGGAACATGCGCTGCAACTGGCGCTTCTGCCCCGCGACGCCGCCGATGCGCGCCCGGCGATCCTGGAAATCCGGCCCGGGACGGGGGGCGAGGAGGCGGCGCTTTTTGCGGGCGATCTTCTGCGCATGTATCAACGCTATGCCGAGGCCCGCGGCTGGCGTCTGGAGATCATCGAGGAACAGGCAACGGAACTCGGCGGCATCAAGGAGGTGACCGCCCGGATCGAGGGCGACGGGGTCTTCGCCCGGCTGAAATACGAATCCGGTGTGCATCGCGTGCAGCGCGTGCCCGCGACCGAGTCGGGCGGGCGCATCCATACCTCGGCCGCGACGGTCGCGGTCCTGCCCGAAGCCGCCGAGGTCGACATCGCCATCGATCAGAACGACATCCGCATCGACACGATGCGCGCCTCGGGCGCGGGCGGCCAGCACGTCAACACCACCGACTCGGCGGTGCGGATCACGCATATTCCAACGGGCATCGTGGTGTTGCAGGCCGAAAAGTCCCAGCACCAGA
>CAZTEV010000028.1:0-19289 GCA_964612785.1 uncultured Roseivivax sp.
GGATCGAACACGCGATCCTGCACCTGCTCTATTCGCGCTTCTTCGCGCGGGCGATGCACATGACCGGTCATCTGCCGGAAAGCGCGAAAGAGCCGTTCGATGCGCTGTTTACCCAAGGGATGGTGACGCATGCCATCTATCGTACGAAAAAGTATTTTGTTCGCCGGAGGGATGGAACATTTTCCGAAATTGATCCGGATATTCCTAACGCTCCTCGCATCGAGGTGGCTGCCGGCTCAGTGGAGAAGGGAACCGACGACCGGCTTTACTTGAAGGGAACCGGTGAGATGGTCGAGGACCGCCCGGTTTACTACTACCCCGAAGAGGTGGAGCTGCGGGATGGCAAAGCCTTCCTGAAAGATGGCACGGAGGCCGAAATCATCCCCTCGGCCAAGATGTCGAAGTCGAAGAACAACGTGGTCGACCCGGTTGCCATCATCGGCCAGTACGGCGCCGATACCGCGCGCTGGTTCGTCCTGTCCGACAGCCCGCCCGAACGGGACGTGGAATGGACGGCGGCGGGTGCCGAGGCCGCGAACAAGCATCTGGCGCGGGTCTTCCGCATCGCCTCCGAGGCGGCAAGCTCCGAGGAGCCCTCGCAAGAGGGCGATGAGGAGCTTCTCCGCGAGATGCACAAGACCATCGACGAGGTCACCAAAGGCGTCGAAAGCTTCGGCTTCAACGCCGCCATCGCGCGGCTTTACGCCTTCACCAACACGCTCAACAAGGCCAAGGCAGGCGGTGCTGCGAAACGTGAAGCCGCGAAGACCCTCGCGCAGCTGATGTCGCCCATGACCCCGCACCTCGCGGAAGAGATCTGGCAGATGCTGGGCGGTGAGGGCCTCATTGCCAACGCGCCCTGGCCCGTCGCGGATGCGTCGATGATGGTCGAGGACACGGTGACCCTGCCCATCCAGATCAACGGCAAGCGCAAGGCCGAGATCGTGGTGCCCAAGGACATGGACAAGGCCGAGGTTGAAAAGACCGCGCTCGCTCATCATGCTGTGGTTAAGGCGCTGGAGGGCGCCACGCCGAAGAAGGTGATCGTCGTGCCGGGACGGATCGTGAATGTCGTCATCTGATCGTCGCAAGGTCCTTGCCGGGCTGTCGGGCCTGTTCGGCTTCGCGGGCCTGTCCGCCTGCGGCTTCGCCCCGGCTTACGGGCCTCAGGGCGGGGCCTCGGCTATCCTGGGCCGGATCGCGGTCGCGGCGCCCAACGGGCGCAACACCTACCTGTTCGTGCGGCGTCTGGAAGAACGGCTGGGCCGGTCCTCGGGGCCGTACCAGCTGGACTACGACTACGATCTCGAAGAGCAGGATTTCGGCACCACGTCGGCGGGCTTCACCACCCGCTATCGGCTTGTCGGAACGGTGAGCTATGAGCTGAAAGAGGCCAATGGCCGTCTCATCACCCGCGGCACGGTCGAGGAATTCGTGGGCTTCTCGGCCACCGGCTCCATCGTGTCGACGCCGGCCGCGCGCGCCGATGCGGAAGAACGGCTGGCCACGATCCTCGCCGACCGCATCGTCGAGGAGATGATCTTCGCCGCAGACCTGCTGCCGCCGGCATGAAGCTGTCGGCCCGCGACGCGCCTGCCTATTTCCGCAAGCCCGACGCGGAGGCGGCGGGTCTCTTGATCTTCGGCGAGGATGCGATGCGCGTGGCCCTGCGCAGGCAGGAGGTCATCGCGGCTCTGATCGGCCCCGCGGGCGAGGAGGAAATGCGCCTCACGCGGATGCCGGGCGGCGATCTGCGCCGCGATCCCGCGCAGCTTCTCGATGCGATCAAGGCGCAGGGCTTCTTCCCGGGCCCGCGCGTGGCCTTCGTCGAGGAGGCCAACGATACCGTCGCGCCTGCGATCACCACGGCACTGGCGGATTGGCAGCCGGGCGATGCGCAGATCGTCGTGACGGCTGGCGCGCTCAAGGCCTCATCGAAGCTGCGCAAGGCCTTCGAGGCCCATCCCCGCGCCTATGCGGCGGGCATCTACAACGACCCGCCCAGCCGTGCGGAGATCGAGGCCGATCTGGAACGCGCAGGTCTTGCCAGCGTGGACCGCTCTGCGGGCGAGGCGTTGCACGCGCTGGCGCGCAGCCTCGATCCCGGCGATTTCCGGCAAACGGTCGAGAAGGTCGCGCTGTACAAGATCGGGGATGACGGGCCGCTGACCGCAGAGGAAGTCGCGCTGATGGCGCCCACCTCGACCGAGGCGGATGTGGACGACATCCTGCATGTGGTGGCCGAAGGCTCGGTCGATCAGATCGGCCCGGTCATGCAGCGGCTGTCGGCGCAGGGCACCAATCCGGTGACGCTAATCATCATGGCGACACGCCATTTTCGTGCGCTGCACGCCGCGGCGTCAGACCCCGGCGGGGCGGCGGCGGGCATCGCCCGGGCGCGTCCCCCGATCTTCGGGCCCAGGCGGGACCGGATGCTGCGTCAGGCGCAGGGCTGGGGTGCGCGCAAGCTCGAACAGGCCCTGTCGGTGCTGACCGACACGGATCTGTCGCTGCGCTCGGCCGGGCAGAAGGCGCCGCAGATGGCACTGGTGGAACGCGCGCTGATCCGGCTGGCGATGCTCGCCCGGCGCTAGCCGGGCCTGTTCCAGTCCGCCGCGTGGCGTCCGGCCCAGAGCCCGGTCGCCAGGCAGGCGGTCAGCAGATAGCCGCCCGTGGGGGCCTCCCAGTCCAGCATCTCGCCCGCCGCGAACACGCCCGGCAGGTTGCGCAGCATGAGGCCCGAATCGAGCGCGTCCTGCCGGATGCCGCCGGCGGTCGAGATCGCCTCGTCCATCGGGCGCAGGCCGTCATGCGGGATCGTCAGCGCCTTTATGCAGCGGGCCAGCGCCTCGGGCGCGTCGGGCAGCGGGCGCGCGCATTCCATCAGAAGCGCCTGTGCGGCAGGGGACAGTTTCAGCGCTTTGCGCAGCCAGTTGGACCGGCTGTCTTTGCCACGCGGACGCTTGAGGCGCGCGATGAGCGTTTCGGTGTCGAGATCGGGCATGAGATCGATCGTCAGGCGCGCCCCGTCGCGCAGCGCGGGCGAGAGGGGATAAAGTCCGCCGCCCTCGAGCCCATGACGCGAAATCACCGCCTCGCCGCGCGAGATCCGTGCGCCCGCTGACAGCATGACGTTCTTCAGGGGCGCGCCGAAATGGCGGGTCATGTGGTCCGACCAGAGGATGCGCAAGCCGACATTCGCGGGGGCGAACGGCGCCAACGCCACGCCGTCCCGGCCCAGCCAGTCCGCCCAGGCCCCGTCCGAGCCCAGCCGCCGCCAGGACGCGCCGCCCAGGGCCAGCACCGTGACGTGCGGATGCACCGCTTGCATGCCGTCGGGCGTTGCGAACCGGACCGGATCGGTGCCGCCGGTCCAGCGCCAGCGCGTGCGTGTCTGAAGCCCTGCCTCCCGCAGCCGCGCGAGCCAGGCGCGCAGAAGCGGCGAGGCTTTCATCGCGCGCGGAAAGACGCGGCCCGTGGAGCCCGCGAAGACCTCCTGGCCGAGGCCCTGTGCCCAGGCCTCGACCGCCTCGGGCGGGAGCGCGTCCAGCATCGGAGCAAGCCAGGGCGCGGCATCGCCATAGGCCTCGCGGAACGCGCCCGGATCTTCGCGTTTTGTGAGGTTCAGCCCGGACTTGCCCGCCATCAGGAATTTCCGCGCGAGGCTCGGCTTCTGATCGACCAGCAGCACCTGCCGTCCGGCCTTCAGAAGCGCCTCGGCGGCCATCAGCCCGGCCGGACCGCCGCCCACGATCAATGCGTCGCATGGTGTCATGCTTGAACCCTCAGGCCTGCGTTCCATCCTCTTGACCAAGCATGCGCCGGGGCACAAGCACCATGTCCGATCTGATCTGTCCGCTCTGCCTGCGTCCAATCCCGCCCGAGGCGAGGCAGAGCCTGCACCATCTGATCCCGAAGCTGAAAGGCGGCAAGGGCGGCCCGGTCGTGCGGCTGCATCAGATCTGTCACAACGAGATCCACAGCACCTTCACCGAGGCCGAGCTGGCGCGGGAGTACAACACGCCCGAGGCGTTGCGGGCCCATCCCCGCATGGCCGCTTTCCTGGCCTGGGTGGCCAAGCGCCCGCCGACCTTCCACAGCCGGTCCTCGGGCGGGCGGCGCAAGCGTTGAGTGATCCGGGCTTTTCATCGGATTGTGCGCGTGCCGCGCGCCTTTCTGGCCCGCTGATCGTGCCGATCATCGGGCGGTCAGAGGGGCCTTGCCCCTCTCTTGGCGGCTCTGCCGCCAATTCACACCCCGCGCGTTTTTTCAGAAAGGTGAAGCAGGTTTGGGGAGCTTTCTGGCTGCTGGTGCGCCCGGGCGCCGTTGGGCGGGAGCCGATGCGTCAAACACGGGCGCTTCGGCCATGCAGGAGCGTGCGGCGTTGGGGTCAGCCCGCAGCCTGGCTGCGTTCGAGATAGGCGCGCAGTTCCTCGGCCTCGTGGCGGGCTTCGCGCAGGCCTTCCATCGCCGCGGAGAGTTCCGCCTCGGTCTGGGCCAGCTGATTGGTCAGCTCGGCCTCGCGCTGCTGCAGATAGGTGATCGCCTGATCGCGGGTTTCTTCGGCCTCGTGCAGCTCCTGGCTCATTTTTTCGAGCTCGGAGAGGTCGCTTTGGCTCACGCGGGTGAAGCGGTGCACCAGCCAGTTGGCGAACCAGCCCAGGCAGAAGGCCACGAACAGGATGATCGCCGTGGTGATGATAAACTCGATGCGGTTCACTCGCCTGTCTCTTCCGTGTCGGAGCTGCCTTCCCCTTCTGCCCCATCTTGGGCAGGAGCTTCAACGCTTTCCAGCGTTGTTTCTTCCTCTTCTGACGGCGCCTGTTCGATCAGGGTGAACTCGATCCGGCGATTGGCCTCGCGGCCATCGGCAGTGTCGTTGTCGGCGATGGGCTGTTCCTCGCCATAGCCCACGGCGCGGTAGGAGGCGGTGAGCACCCGGCGTTCGGTCAGTCCGAACAGCACCGCCTGGGCGCGCTCCTGGCTGAGCTGCTGGTTCATCACCTCGCGGCCCTGGCTGTCGGTGTGGCCCTGTATCTCAAGGGGAATGTCGCCGCAAATCTTCAGAAGATCCGCCACCTCGTCGAGGATGTCCTTGGCGGAGGCGTCAAGCGTGGCCGAGCCCGGCTCGAAGGTGATCTTGCGGGTGCCGATGATGACGCTGATCTGGGCCACGCATTCTTCGGGTGTGGGAATGCCGAGACTCGGGTCGAGCCGTTCGCGATAGGTGATGTCGAGGGCGAATTCCTCGGAGCCGAGCTTGTCGGTCAGAAGCGACGCGATCTCGGCGGAGGCTTCGGCATTGCCGGTATCGCCGCGGACCTCGATCGTCTCGGGCGTGACGCGCGCGGCGCCGTTTTCGAGGCGGGACAGCGCTTCCAGCGCGGCCAGGACGCGGGCGCGCCAGCCGCGGGGCAGATCCTCGTCGAAGCGGGTGGCCACGCGCACCGCGTCCGAGCCGAAGGCCGCGCGGGCGAAGCTGTCGGCGGCCACGCGCGTGACCTCGTCGTCGAGAAGCCCGCGCAGGGCCACCTGGCCTTCGGGGCTGACGGTGGCCACGAATTCGATCGGGCCACGATCCTCGGCCGCTTCGGGCGCCTCCGGCAGGACCGCATCCAGGACGAAGGCCTCGGGCAGCAGGTTTTCGAGCCTGCCGACGGCCTCTGCGAAGCGGTCGGGATCGCTGCCTTCGGCGGCCAGAAGCGCGATGTCGGTATTGGAGAAGGTCACGCTGCCCGCGCCGATCTCGGCCAGGGTGCGGATCGTGTCGGAGGCGGCCTTGCCCCAGGAGGGCGAGGGCACGCCGAGGGCCAGGCGGCATTCGGCGTCTTGCGCGGCGCCCGCGCCCCGTGCCGCCGACAGAATGGCGGTCTGCGCAGCCTCGGTATCGGCGGCGCAGGTGTCGAACCGCGCGCCGGTCTCGTCGATGATGAAGCGCAGCGCGAAGGGCGACACGACCGGCCGCGGCGCCTTCAAGGCCAGGGCGAGTTCCACGCCCTCGGGGGCGATGCGGGCAAACCGGGCCTCCAGATCGCGCCGTTCCGCGCGGCTTTCGGTCATCGCCTCGATTCCGATGCGGTCGGCGCCCACGGAAATCTTCGCATTGGGCAGATCCTCGAGCGCGCGGGTGGCGAAGGTCATCGCCGCCTCCCAGCCCTCGGGCGCGGGGTAGCCTGCGGTTTCCAGAAGATCGGCGACGGCGGTGTCCTCGCCCACGATATCCTGCAGCGCCTCTATCAGCCGCGCGCGGTCGTATTCCTCGGGCACGAGGCCGATCAGCGACAGCCGCCCGTCATTGCGCAGCATCTCGACGGAGAAGCGTGGCGCGGCGATCCGCGCCTCGTCCTCGACGATCAGCTCGTCGATGACGCGGGCCGCATCCACGACCTGACCCGCGACCGAGAGCGCGCGGAAGCGGTCGGCCTCGGACGGGGCGGAGCCATAGACGAAGACCTGCAGGCCGTTCGCGTCGACATCGGCCCAGGCAATGCCGTTCTGCTCCAGCGCGCGGGCGACGCCGGTGATGGAGCTGTCCTCGACCACGCGGGCGGAGAGGCTGGCGGCGGCCAGCGACAGACCGGCAGCGGCAAGGAAGGTTCCGGAGAGGATCGCGACGGTGGAGAGGCGCATGGGCTAAGTCTCGGGTTTCTGGGGTCAGCCCGTCATAGGGGCCGGGCGCGGGCGGCGCAATCAAGCCAGCATTGCGGCGGCGAAAAACAGCACAGGCGCGAGGCCTGCATTGCGGTTCGACCGGAAGAGCCGCAAGAGCCCGTCATTGTCGGTCAGATCGAGCTGCCGCAACTGGCGCGCCATGTGCAGACCCATCGCGAGGACGCCCGCGAGACACAGGATCAGCGCGCCGGTGCGTCCCGGCGGCACCGCCAGCAGCACGGCCGCGCCGAGGAACATCAGGGTCAGGGCAAGGAACACGGCCAAGTAGCGCGGCGTCGCATCGCCAAAGAGCCGCGCCGTGGATTTCACCCCGATCAGCGCGTCGTCCTCCTTGTCCTGATGGGCATAGATCGTGTCGTAGAACAGCGTCCAGGCCATGCCGCCGAGATAGAGCAGCACGGCAGGCAGCCCCAGCGTGCCCTTATGCGCGGCCCAGGCCAGAAGCGCGCCCCAGTTGAAGGCGAGGCCCAGGAAGATCTGCGGCCACCAGGTAAAGCGCTTGGCGAAGGGATAGATCGTCACCGGGGCCAGTGCGAGGATGCCGAGCCAGATCGCCGCCGGACTGTAGGTCAGCAGGATGCCGAAGGCCACGAGACATTGCAGCACGCCCCAGGCCAGCGCCTGCCGCGCGGTGACATCGCCCGCCGGGATGGGCCTCAGCGCGGTGCGTGCGACCGACCCGTCGATGTCCCGGTCGGTGATGTCGTTCCAGGTGCAGCCCGCCCCCCGCATCAGGATCGCACCCAGCCCGCAGCTGAGAGCGATCCAGAGATCGTACCACCCGAACCACCCCGAGGAGACGGCGGCCAGCGTCAGGCCCCACCAGCAGGGCAGGAGCAGCAGCCAGGTGCCGATGGGCCGATCCAGCCGTGAGAGCCGGAAATAGGGCTTCAGGGTCGCGGGCGCGTGGCGATCCACCCAGTTGCCCGCGACCGCATCCGCGATCTGGCCCTCTGGCGCTTCGTTTCCGTCGGTCATAGGTTCCGCCCATGTCTGGAATTCGCCTTTTTGTATCAGCGCCCCTGTCCGAGGGGCAACCGGTCGAGATCGGGCGCGACGATGCGCATTACCTCTTCGGGGTCATGCGGCAGGGTGCGGGCGCGCATGTGACGGTGTTCAACGGGCAGGACGGGGCCTGGGAGGCCGAGGTCACGGAGGCCGGAAAACGGCGCGGCGTGCTGACCTGCCGCGTGCAGACCGCGCCGCAATGGGCGCCGCCCGATCTGTGGCTCATGTTCGCGCCGGTGAAGAAGGCGCGAACCGATTTCATCGTCGAGAAGGCGGTGGAGATGGGCGTGCGGCGGCTCGTGCCGGTGGCCACGGACTTCACCAATTCCGAACGTCTGCGGCAGGACCGGCTGCAGGCCCATGCGAAGGAGGCGGCCGAGCAATGCGGCGCGGTCTTCGTGCCGGAGGTGGCGGAGCTGGAAAAGCTCGGGGCGGTGCTGGATGGCTGGGATCCGGCGCGGCAGCTGATGTTCTGCGACGAGGCAATGGTGCGGGAAGGGGCGGACTCATCAGCCCGGGCGGGCCTTTTCGCGGAAGCGGAGGGCGATGGCCCCTGGGCGATCCTGATCGGGCCCGAGGGCGGATTTTCGCAGGCAGAGCGCGCGCGGCTGCACGGCCTGGCGCATGCGCACATCGCCTCGCTCGGCCCCCGGATCCTGCGCGCCGATACGGCCGCGGTGGCGGCGCTGACGCTGTGGCAGACCCGCTTCGGGGATTGGCGATGAGCGGCTTCATCCGACCCGAGGCGCAGGCCTTTCTGCGCCGGTGGCGCGAGGCGTTGGTGGGCGCGGGCATCCTGGCGCTGGGCGGGCTGATCTATGCCGGATCATTGGGCTGGCTCGTGGCGGGCTTTGGCGCCATGGTCGCGCTGGCGGGCGCGATCCTGCTTTACATGGGATTGCAGCGCGGGCGCTTTCGCAGCGGCGAGGACGGGCCGGGCATCGTCAGCGTGACCGAAGGGCGTCTGACCTATTTCGGGCCGCTCTCGGGCGGGGTGGCGGATCTCGACGATCTGACGGAGATCGTGCTCGACCGCGACGCCCATCCCGATCATTGGCTGATCGCCCATCGCAGCGGGCCGCCCCTCTACATACCGGTTACGGCGGCGGGGGCGGACGGGCTGTTCGATGCCTTCGCGGGCCTGCCGCGTTTCGATGCGGAGGCGATGCTGCGCGCGCGGCGGCGCAGCGGCAGTGATGGCGGTGGGGCAGGCCGTGTCACGATCTGGCTGCGCGCGGATGCAGAGGGGCTGCGCCCCCGGCTGCATTGACACCTGCGTCAATCCTGCTCATGGCTTGACCCGAGTGACGGGCCGACCAGTTTGCCCACAACCGACAGACGGCCCAAAGACGGAGCGCCCCCATGTCCATCCCCCAAAGCGGCGGCGGATTGATCGAGGATCAATCGCAACTGGCGGAATACCTGGCCTCGGGCTGCAAGCGCCGCGAGGATTGGCGCATCGGCACCGAGCACGAGAAGTTCGGCTACCTCAAGGGCTCGCTGGAGCCGCTGCCCTATGAGGGGCGGCAATCGGTGCGCGCGGTGCTGGAAGGTCTGCGCGACCGCCATGGCTGGGCGCCCATCGCCGAGGCAGGCCATCTGATCGGGCTGGAGAAGGACGGGGCCAACATCTCGCTCGAGCCGGGCGGGCAGTTGGAGCTGTCGGGCGCGCCGCTCGAGACGATCCACCAGACCTGCGACGAGGTGAACCAGCATCTCGCAGAGGTGCGCGAAGTCGCCGATGCGCTGGATGTGGGCTTCATCGGTCTTGGCGCCGCGCCGCATTGGCGCCACGAGGACATGCCGATGATGCCCAAGGGGCGCTACCGTCTCATGACGCGCTACATGGACGAGGTCGGCACCATGGGTAAATCCATGATGTACCGGACCTGCACCGTGCAGGTGAACCTCGACTTTTCGTCCGAGGCGGACATGGTGCAGAAGATGCGCGCGGCCATCGCGCTTCAGCCCGTGGCGACCGCGCTTTTTTCCAACTCGCCGTTCTTCGAGGGCACGCTCAACGGGCACAAATCCTGGCGGTCGCGCATCTGGCGCGACCTTGACGCCGCAAGGACGGGCACGCTGCCCTTCGTCTTCGAAGACGGGTTCGGGTTCGAGGCCTGGGTCGAATACGCGCTCGATGTGCCGATGTATTTCGTCTATCGCGATGGGCAGTATATCGACGCGCTGGGGCAGTCCTTCCGGGACTTCCTGAAGGGTGAATTGCCGGCCCTTCCGGGCGAGATGCCGACCCTGTCGGACTGGGCCGATCACCTGACGACGATCTTCCCTGAGGCCCGGGTCAAGAAGTTCATCGAGATGCGCGGTGCCGATGGCGGACCGTGGCGCAGGCTCTGCGCGCTTCCGGCCTTCTGGGTCGGGCTGATGTACGATCAGGGTGCGCTCGATGCGGCCTGGGATATCGCGAAGGGCTGGGATGCCGAGACGCGGGAGGCCTGGCGTGTTGCGGCTTCGGTCGATGGGCTTGCGGCCGAGGTCGGCGGGCTCAAGATGCACGATCTCGCGCGGGAGGTCGTGACGCTGGCCGAGGGCGGCCTGAAGGCGCGGGCGCGGCCCGGCGCGGGCGGGCTGCTGCCCGACGAGACGCATTTCCTGAATGCGCTGAAGGACAGCCTGGAAAGCGGCGAGACGCCCGCGGACGAGCTGATCCGACGTTTCGAAAACGATTGGGACGGCGATGTCACCCGCGTTTTCGCGGAGTATTCCTACTAGGCTTCGGCCCGATGTTTCGCCCCGGCTGTGCCGGGGCGACCCGGACGGGGTCTGCGCTCCGCGCGGCCCCCGTCAGTAGCCCAGCGCCGCGCCGTCCTTGCGCGGATCGGAGCCGCCTTCGAGCACGCCGTTATCGTGGATGCGGATCGCCTGAGCGCCGCCGATCGGGGTGTCGGGGATGACCACGTCATGGCCCATCTCGGCCAGCGCCTGCCGCACCTCGGGCGCATAGCCGCGTTCGACCCGAAGCTCGGTGCCCTCCGCAAAGCAGCGTGGCGCGTCGATGGCCGCCTGCGGATCCATGCCGAAATCCGCGATATTGGTCAGGAAGCGCGCATGGCCTGCCGATTGGTACTGCCCGCCCATGACGCCGAAGGGCATGGTGACCGCCCCGCCTTCGCGCAGCATCGCCGGGATGATCGTGTGCATCGGGCGTTTGCCTGGCGCCATCTCGTTCGGGTGGCCTTCGCGCAGCGAGAACCCGGCGCCGCGGTTCTGCATCAGGATGCCGAATTTCTCGGAGGCGATGCCCGACCCGAACCCGTGGAAGATCGAATAGATCAGGGACACAGCCATGCGGTCGCGATCGACGACGGTGATGTAGATCGTGTCCTTGTGGACGGATTCGGTGATCTGCGTCACCGCGCGTTGGGCCCGCTTGGGGTCGATCAGCGCCGCCAGCGCATCGGCGGTGTCGTCGCTGAGCATGTGATCGAGCCGGGTCATGTGATCGGGGTCGGACAGGAAGCGGTTGCGGGTGTCATAGGCCAGCTTCGTGGCTTCCGCTTCGATATGGGCGCGTTCCACGCCGAAGGGGTCCATCGCGGCCAGATCGAACCGCTTGAGGATGTTCAGAAGCAGGATCGCCGTGGCGCCCTGGCCGTTGGGCGGATGCTCGAGCAGGTCACGGCCTTTGTAGGTGCCTTCGATCGGGGCGCCGATCGTCGCCTCCACCGAGGCAAAATCGGCGGCATTGTGCCCGCCGCCCTGGACCGCGAGCGCGGCCAGCATGTCCTCGGCGACCTCGCCCTCGTAGAAGGCGCGGGCGCCGTCGCGCGCGATGCGGCGCAGCACTTCGGCCTGACCGGGCAGCGCGAACATGTCGCCGCAGCGATAGGGGGCGTCGTCCTTCAGATATTGGCCTCGTGCCGCGCCTTGCAGGACGTTCGCATCCTTGTTCCAGTCGAAGGCCACGCGGGGGGCGACGGGCACGCCCTCTTCCATATAGCGGATCGAGGGGGCGAGGCTGTCGGCAAGGCCGAGCTTGCCCCAACGCTCGGACATGCGCGCGAAGGCGTCGATGGCGCCGGGGATGGTGACCGCATGGGCGCTTTGCGGCGGCACGGTGTCGTGCCCGGCATCGCGCAAAGCCGCGGCGGATGCGGCGGCAGGCGCGCGGCCCGAGCCGTTGATCGCGACCACGTCTTCGCCCGGGCGCGAGATCAGAGCGAAGCAATCGCCGCCGATCCCCGTCATCTGCGGCTCGCACAATCCCAGCAGCACCGCGCCCGCGATGGCCGCATCGACGGCATTGCCGCCGGATTTGAGGATGTCGATGGCGACTTGCGCGGCAAGCGGATGCGAGGTGGCAGCCATGCCGTTGGCCGCGAAGACGGCAGATCGCCTGGGTTCATGAAAATCGCGCATGGCGGGGTCTTCCGGTTGTGGTTGGGCGCACCACATATGGCCGGGATGGTCAGGAACAACAATGGGGTAAGGGTTCGGGGATAGAGCCTCGACGCTGCACACTGGGTGGGGGCTAAAAACTGTACAGCGCCGAGGGAAGCTTTTTGCAGCTACAGATATGCTTTTGACGGTCCACTGTGTCGCGAGTGCGAACGGAATCGGGTCTTTTTGGGGCGTGGAGGCTGGTGCGGAATCGCCTAGGCCGCCTGATCGCAGGGCAGGGTGATCCGGACGATATTCTGGCCATCGGTGTGGGTGTAATCCACGCAGGCGGCGAGGCTGTGGATCAGGACCCAGCCGTATCCGCCTTCTGATATCTGCTGCCGTGGCGCGTGCGGATCGGGCGCGCTGCCCGCGCGGGGAAGACCGCCCTGCATCGGGCCGCCATTGTCGCGGAAGACGAGGCGACCGGGCGGGGCTGGATCGATCAGCACTTCGATCCAGCCATCTTTGCGCCCCGGCAGGGCATGTTCGACGATATTGTTGAGCGCTTCGGCGCAGATCAGCGCCATTTTGGCGGCCTTGTCGATGCCGAGCCCGGCTTCGGTCAGGTCGGATTGCACCGCGCGGCACGTCCGGCTGACGTGATCGGCATCCGGGATCACCGGATAGCGCCATGGCGCTGCGAGGCTGTCAGGCCAGCGTGCGCAGGGCGGGCAGCAGGTCTGCTCAGGCGGCATTCTGGGCCAACGCGTCATCGAGCGTCGGGTGAATCCGAAAGACCGTATCCATGCGTGTCAGCCGAAAGACGGTGTCCACGAGCGGGGTCAGCCCGGCCAGTTCCAGCTGCTGCGCGTCGGAAAGCTGTTTCATCGCTGCGACTATGGCGCCGAGCCCGCTGGAATCGATGAAGGTGACGCCGCTCAGATCCAGCAGGATCCGCGGCCCCGCCGTGTCGCAGGCCGCGCGCATGGCATCCTTGAATTCAAGCGCGACAGCGGCGTCGATCCGGTCGGCATCGACGGTTACGATGCGGACCGGCCCCGCGTTGCTGGCATGAAGCTGCATGTCTGTCCTCCGGTAAATCGCGGTCGGACAGACACTGGCCTTCAAGGTTTACGAAAGGATTGCCGCAGGCCGGTCAGGCCCGTGAGAAATGCAGCGCATTTGTCGAAAATGCTGCGCAATCAGCCCGCTGCGTCGGATGTCCCGCCAACCATCGCGCCGAGACCCTCGAGCGTGGTCTGAAGCCAGACCCGAAGATCGTTGGCCTGCGCCACATAGGTTTCAAGGAAGGGCGCGAGCGCGGGCACGCTTTCGGCGATGGGCGCCGCGAAGATGTAGAGCGCGACCGCCAGCACCACGATCAGAATGCCGATGCTCAGCCCGCGCGAGAATCCGCTCTGGGTATCGGGGTCCGCCGCGGGCGCGCGGCCTTCGGGCGTTTCGGCCGGGCGGCGGTCGGTTGCGGCGCGCAGGGTCTGGTTGATCTCGTCGATATCGGGCAGCATTTCACTGCGCGAGGACGCGCTGGCCGCCCGTTCCGCCTGTGGTGGGACGGCCTCGGGCGCATTGTCCGGATCTTCGGTATCGGCTGGATCGCTCGGGGTTGTGGTTTCCCCTGGGGCCGCGCTGCGCATTCGGGTCGTGCGCTCGCGGGCCTGCCGTGCGCGGCGCTCCTCCGCTGTCTCCATGGCGCTGTCGAGGCCCAGTTCGGGCTGGCTTTCGAGCCCGCCGCCATCGGCGCGGCGCGCCTGCGCCTCGCGCGCGGCCTCTTCGCGCAGGACCTCGGCCACGGACGGATCGAGGCTGCGGCGGCGCGCGGTAGGCGGCTCTTCGGGGCCTTTCGCCTGGGGCGGAGGCGCGTCGTCTTCGGCGGCGAAGGCGTCCTCAGCCGCGTCAAGGTCCGCGTCGAAATCCACCTCGGGCAGATCGTCCGCATCCTCGGGCTCGGGGGCGTGGTCGGGGTGATGCTGGAACCAGGTATGCCCGCAATTGGAGCATTGCACGTCGCGGCCCGTCTCCGGGATGACGTCCACCGGGACCTCGTATTGCGCGTTGCAGTTTGGGCAGATCAGCCGCATCGCATGCTCCGCTTGTCTTGTGCCACCCGAAAACCCCTTGTTTTGGAAACAATAAGCCGGCGGGACAGGTGTTAAAAGACGAATTTGGCCCGGCCATGGATTGAAACCGTGCCGATGCTCGGGCACAACATCGCGCAATCCGGGAAGGGGCGTCGCGTGATCGAGTTCGACAAGGTGGCCTACAGCTATGGCGGCGGAGAACTTCTGTCCGATATCTCGCTGACCTTGCCGCCTGGATCCTTCCATTTCCTGACCGGACCTTCGGGCTCCGGCAAGACCACGCTTATGAAGCTGTGCTACGGCGCGCTGATGCCCACGGCGGGGCAGGTGCGGCTGTTCGACCGGGACGTGACGCAGATCGGCCGCGACGGCATTGCGATGGCCCGGCGGCGGATCGGCGTCGTGCACCAGGATTGTCGGTTCCTCGACCATCTGCCGGTGGCCGAGAACGTGGCCCTGCCGTTGTCGGTCTCGGGCGACGATGCGGGCGCGCATGACGCCGATCTGGCGGAGCTGATGACCTGGGTCGGTCTGACCGGGCGGGCCCATGCGCTGCCGCCCGAATTGTCGGGCGGGGAACGACAGCGCGCGGCGCTGGCGCGGGCGGTCATCATGTCGCCCGACGTGATCCTGGCGGACGAGCCCACGGGCAATGTCGACTGGGAGATGTCGCAACGGCTGCTGCGGCTGCTGATCGAGCTCAATCGCATGGGCAAGGCGGTGATGATCGCGACCCATGATCTGAGCCTGATCCGCGCCGCCAAGGCCCATGTGCAGGCGCGGGTGCTGCGGATCTCGAACCGGCGGCTGATCTCGGCGGGGGCGGATCTGTGAAGGCGCTTTGGTCGGATATGCGCAACGTGCTGGCGCGGGATGCGGGCGCCGACCGCGTGGTGCCGCCTGCGGGCTTCACGGTGCAGCTGACGCTGTTTTCCGCCGCGGCCATGGCGTTCCTCGCGGTCTTCGCGCTGGCCCTGTCGCTGGCCGCTGGACGACTGGCGGATCGCTGGGGCGATGAGCTGGCGCGCTCGGTCACCATCCGCATCTCCGCGCCCTCCGAGGAGATGGCACGCCAGACCGCCGCCGCGCTTGCGGTGCTGGAGACGACGCCGGGCGTGGCCTCGGCCCGGGCGCTGGAGGACCGCGAACAGCGCGCGCTTCTGGAGCCGTGGTTCGGCCCCGATCTGCCGCTCGACGATCTGCCCGTGCCGCAGCTGATCGAGGTGATCGAGACCGAAGATGGGCTCGACCCCGCAGGGCTGCGGCTGCGCCTGCAGGCCGAGGTGCCGGGCGCGGTTCTGGACGATCACGCGCGCTGGCGCGCGCCGCTTCTGGCGGCAGCGGGCGGCTTGCGGCTTCTGGGCTGGACCGCGCTTGCGCTGATCTTCGGGGCGCTGGCCGCGATGGTGACACTGGCGGCCAATGCGGCGCTTGCGGCCAATGCGCAGGTGATCGCGGTGCTGCGCCTCGTGGGCGCGACCGATGCCTATATCGCGGGCGCCTTCGTGCGCCGCTTCACCCTGCGCGCACTGGGCGGCGCGGCCGTGGGCGTGCTGGTGGGCATGGCGGCGGTGACGCTGATGCCCGACACCGGCGATGCGGCGGGCGTGCTGACCGGGCTGGGCTTCCGCGGGACCGGCTGGATCTGGCCCTTGCTGGTGCCGCCCCTGGCCGCGCTGGTGGCGTTCCTGGCGACCCGCGCCTCGGCCAAACGTGTTCTGGAGGAGCTTGCCTGATGGCCTATGCGATCCAATGGCTGCGCTCGCTCGCGCATATCGTCACGATCTATGTGGGCATGCTGGTGATCGGCCTTCTGTGGTTTCCATGGGCGGTCTTCTCCGAGCGGGGCGCGCGATCGGCCTGCAAGGCTTGGTGCCGCTTCACGCTCTGGACCGCGCGGTGGATGATCGGGCTGCGCTACGAGATCCGGGGCAACCCGCCCACCGACGAGGTGATGATCGCGGCCAAGCATCAAAGCTTCCTCGACATCATCCTGATCTTCTACGCGGTGCCCGCGGGCAAGTTCATCATGAAGCGCGAGCTGATGTTCGCCCCCATCATCGGCCAGTACGGGCTGCGCATCGGCTGCGTGCCGGTGGATCGCGGCAAGCGCGGGCAGGCGATCAAGAAGATGGTCGCGGACGTGGAGAAGGGGCGCGCCTCGCCCGGGCAACTGATCATCTATTCGCAGGGCACGCGGGTCCCGCCCGGTGTGAAGGCGCCCTACAAGATCGGCACGTCCGTCCTGTTCACCGAGATCGGGCAGGATTGCGTGCCGGTCGCCACGAATGCGGGCGTGACCTGGCAGCGCAAGGGCATCTACCGCAAGCCGGGCCTCGCGGTGGTGGAGTTCCTGCCGCGCATCGAGGCGGGCATGCCGCGCGATCTTTTTCTGAAGACGCTCGAGACGGAGGTCGAAACCGCCTCCGACCGGCTTCTGGAGGAGGCGGGCTTTGTCCTACCGAAAGATTGACACCATTGCGGGGCTGGAGGCGCTGTATGACGCGCCGGTCCCGGCCTCGCTTGGCAAGGTGGTGACGCGGCTCGGCCCCGCACATCGGCAATGGATCGAGGCCGCGCGCTTCTGCGTCCTGTCGACCGTGGGCCCCGAAGGCACCGATGGCAGCCCGCGCGGGGACGATGGACCGGTGGTCGCGATTTCGGATGAGCGGACCCTGCTGATGCCCGACTGGCAGGGCAACAACCGCCTCGACAGCCTGCGAAACATCGTGCGCGATCCGCGCGTGGCGCTGATGTTCATGGTGCCCGGCTGCAAGACCATCCTGCGTGTGAACGGACGGGCGTTTTTGACCGACGATGCAGGCCTCCGCGCCCGGTTCGACCGCAACGGGCGCCAGCCCAGGACCGTGATCGTGATCGAGATCGTCGAGGCCTACGGGCAATGCCCGAAATCCATCATGCGCTCGGGTCTTTGGGCCCGGGACGATGCCGGGGCGGCGCCCAGCATGGGCACGCTCATCGCCGAAGCGACGCAGGGCGATATGGGCGGTGCCGAGTATGACGACGGCTATGAGGAGCGCGCGCAGCCCCGGATGTGGTAGCGCGCCGCCCGCTTTACGGTCGGAATGCAATCCGATCCGGTGGGCGGGACGGTCTGTCACGGGGCAGACGGGTTGAAACACAGCCCCCGATGCGTGACGTTCCGGGCAGTCTAGGTGCCACGCGCGGGACATGTACCCGCATCGCACGCGCCTTTCGGCAGAGGGTCCGCGACCTCACATGGCGGCCCTTGCCTGCGTCAGCCAAGGAGTACGCCCATGTCCGCCGACCTGATCGCGATCCTCATCATGCTGCCCGTGACCGTGGTGGTCATCTTCGCCTGTGTGCACGAATACCGGCGTTACAAGTCCGAGGGCCGCGCGACCTACGGGCTGGCCTATGACGAGAGCACGGGAACGACCTATCTGACCGGCATCGGCGAGGACGACGAGGCCTACGATCCGGAGGATTTCGATCCCGCCGGATATGACGAGGCCCGCGAGGCCGCCGAGGCGTCGGACGAAACCAGAGGCTGAGCCCGGCTCGATCCTGCCCGCACCTGCGCTTCTTCTTGTGAAGATCGGGGCGCTTTTGTATGCCCGTCGCAAAGAGCCGCATATTCCGCCCGGGAGGACACCATGCTCAAGCGCCCCTTCGATAAAACCAAACTGCCCAGCCGCCATGTGACCGAGGGTCCGTCGCGCGCGCCACATCGGTCCTATTACTACGCCATGGGCATGTCGGAGGAGGAAATCCATCAGCCGCTCGTGGGCGTCGCCACCTGCTGGAATGAGGCCGCGCCCTGCAACATCGCGCTGTCGCGTCAGGCGCAGGCGGTGAAGCTCGGGGTGAAGGCGGCGGCCGGTTCGCCGCGCGAATTCACCACCATCACCGTGACCGACGGCATCGCCATGGGCCATGAGGGCATGCGCTCCTCGCTCGCCTCGCGCGAGGCCATCGCGGATACGGTCGAGCTGACCATGCGCGGGCATTGCTACGATGCGCTGGTTGGTCTTGCGGGCTGCGACAAGTCGCTGCCGGGCATGATGATGGCGATGGTGCGCCTCAACGTGCCGTCCGTGTTCATCTATGGCGGCTCGATCCTGCCGGGCAAGGCGCCCGCCGGGGCGGATATCCCGGCCGATTTCGCCTCTCGCGATCTGACCGTGCAGGACATGTTCGAGGCCGTGGGCCGTCACCAGAACGGTGAGCTGTCGGATGCCGCGCTCGATATCCTCGAGCGCGTGGCCTGCCCGTCCGCGGGCGCCTGCGGTGGTCAGTTCACCGCCAATACCATGGCCTGCGTCTCCGAGGCGATCGGCCTTGCGCTGTTCAACTCGTCGGGCATGCCCGCGCCCTACGAATCCCGCGACCAATACGGCGAGGCGTCGGGCCAGGCGGTGATGAACCTGATCGAAAAGAACATCCGCGCGCGGGATATCGTGACGCGCAAGGCGCTGGAAAACGCCGCACGGGTCGTGGCCGCCACGGGCGGGTCGACCAATGCCGGTCTGCACCTGCCCGCCATCGCCCATGAGGCGGGGATCGAGTTCTACCTCGACGATGTCTGCGAGATCTTCCGCGACACGCCCTATTTCGTCGACCTGAAGCCCGGCGGCCAGTTCGTCGCCAAGGACCTCTACGAGGCGGGTGGCCTTCCGGTGGTGATGAAGGAGCTGCGCAAGGCGGGTCTGATCCACGAGGATTGCGTCACCGCTTCGGGCCGCACCATCGGCGAGGAACTGGACCGCACCACGCGCGAAGCCGACGGCACCGTCATCCACACCATCGCGAACCCGATCACCAAGACCGGCGGCGTCGTGGGCCTCAAGGGCAATCTGGCCCCCGAAGGCGCCATCGTTAAGGTCGCGGGCATCGCCGCCGAGGATCAGGTCTTCACCGGCCCCGCGCGCGTCTATGAATGCGAGGAAGACGCCTTCGAGGGCGTGAAGAACCGCGAATACGAAGAGGGCGAGGTCATCGTCATCCGCAACGAGGGCCCCGCGGGCGGCCCCGGCATGCGCGAGATGTTGTCCACGACCGCGGCCCTGTCCGGTCAGGGCATGGGCAAAAAGGTTGCGCTCATCACCGACGGGCGCTTCTCGGGCGCGACGCGTGGCTTCTGCGTGGGCCATGTCGGCCCCGAAGCGGCGCAGGGCGGCCCCA
>CAZTEV010000029.1:0-3774 GCA_964612785.1 uncultured Roseivivax sp.
ACCGCCCCGAAGAGCGTGGCCGCATGCAGGGCCTCAACGACGTGATCGTCTTCGGAGGCGTCACCATGGCGTCGTTGGCCTCGGGCGGGCTGATGAACTGCTCGGGGGGCTCGGCCGAGGCCGGCTGGGCCGCGGTCAATATCGCGATGATCCCGCTTCTGACGCTTGCAGGCGCGGCGCTGATCTGGCTCGCGCTGCGGCCCCGGACGCGGCCTGCGGAATAAGACCTACCAGCGGCCAATGGTGCGCATCAGCGCAAGGCGCGCGGCCGAGCGCGCGGGATTGAGCGCAAGCCGCCCATCCGCCACCCGCCCCGGATCGCGCGCGGTCTGCTTCAGGATCGGCTCTGCCTCCCAGGTGGCCAGAAAGGCGGGCGCCGCCTCGGGCGACACGGCGCCCCGGCCTTTGCGCGCCCGCGCCAGCCGGTCGAGCCCGCCCTGCGCCAGCGCCGCCACCGCATCGCGCCTGCCATCGACCAACGGGCGGCGCCCCTTGGCCTCCAGCTCCGGCACCGCGCGCAGAAAAGCCGCAAGCCCCGCCGCATAGCCCGCATCGCGCGCGACCTCCGCGGGCGCATCGCCCAACGCCGTGGCCGCAGCCTCCAGCAGCAGACCGCCCGTCTCCTCGATATAGGTCTCGAGATGCGCCTGATCCTCGAACGCGTCGCGATAGAGATCCCAGCGCCGCGCGCCCACCAGAAGATCGAGCCGTTCGGCCATGCCCGGCGCCAGCGACAGCGCGAGCGGCGTGACCACCTCATGCCGCCGCACCAGGCCGCCCGCCGCGATCTCCGAGAGCGCGTCGCGCCACCATTGCAGGCGCATTTCGCCGATCATCGCCTCCGAGGTCACCCAGGGCGCGCGCGCCACTTCGAGGTTGAAGGCGTAGATCGGAAAGAGCCGCGCGCGGGCGGGCACGGGCGCGGCCATCACCGCGCGAAAGCGCTGCGGATCGCCCCGTTCCACCGCCTGGGCGCAGGCGATCAGGTCGTCATCGAAATCCATGGCCGTCCAGCTAGACCGTCTTGGCTGTCCGGGAAGGCGCATCGGCCACATCGCGGCACAGCTTCCAGTTCACCGCGTCAATGAGCGCCGAGAAGGAGGCATCGACGATATTCGCCGACACGCCCACCGTGGACCAGCGTCGGCCCTCCCCGTCGGCGCTGTCGATGATCACGCGCGTCACGGCCTCGGTCCCGCCTTGGGTGATGCGCACCTTGAAGTCGATCAGGCGCAGATCCTCGATGATCTCCTGATACCGGCCCAGATCCTTGGCAAGCGCCTTGGCCAGCGCGTTGACGGGTCCGCGATCCGATCCGGTCTCGTCCATCGATTCCGAAACCGACAGCTTCTTCTCGCCATCGACCTTCACCACGACCACCGCCTCGGACAGCGACACCATCTTGTTGCGCTTGTTCTTCCGCCGCTCGACCGAGACGCGGTAGCGCTTGACCTCGAAGAACTCCGGCAGAAGCCCCAGCTCCTCGCGGGCCAGAAGCTCGAAGGAGGCCTGCGCGGTGTCGTAGGCATAGCCTTCATCCTCGCGCTCCTTCACCCGCTCGAGGATGCGGCCCAGACGCGGATCGTCCGCCGCGACCTCGATCCCGGCCTCCGCCAAACGGCGCTTCAGGTTCGACCGCCCGGCCTGGTTCGACATCGGCACGATGCGCGCATTGCCGACCGCCTCGGGGTCAATATGCTCGTAGAGATCCGGCGCCTTGATGACGGCCGAGGCATGCAGCCCCGCCTTGTGCGCGAAGGCCGAGGATCCCACATAAGCCAGCTGCTTCATCGGCACCCGGTTCAGCACATCGTCGAGCATCCGGCTCACACGGGTGAGCCCCTTCAACGACTCGCGGCTCACGCCGGTTGTGAGACGCTCCGCATAGGCAGGCTTCAGCAGGAGCGTGGGCAGCAGCGACACGAGGTTGGCATTGCCGCAGCGCTCGCCCAGACCGTTCAGCGTGCCCTGGATCTGCCGCGCGCCCGCATCGACTGCGGCAAGCGAGCCTGCCACCGCCGTCTCGGTGTCGTTATGGGTGTGGATGCCCAGCCGGTCGCCCGGCACGCCCGCAGCGACCAGATCGGCCACCACATCGCCGATCCGCCCGGGCAGCGTGCCGCCATTGGTGTCGCAGAGCACGACCCAGCGCGCGCCGCCCTCGAGTGCCGCCTCGAGGCAGGCCCGCGCATAGCCCGCATCCGAGGCATAGCCGTCGAAGAAATGCTCCGCATCGAGCAGCGCCTCACGGCCTTCCGCGACGCAATGGGCGATGGAGGCGCGGATGTTTTCCAGGTTCTCCTCGCGCGTGATGCCAAGCGCCTTCTCGACGTGGTACTCGTGGCTCTTGCCCACAAGGCACACGGCCTTCGTGCCCGCGTTCAGCACGGCGGCCAGCACGTCGTCATTTTCCGCAGACCGGCCCGCGCGCTTGGTCATCCCGAACGCCGTCAGGGTGGATGTCGTGGGCGGCACGGCTTCGAAAAACGCGCTGTCGGTAGGGTTCGCCCCGGGCCAGCCGCCCTCGATATAATCGAGCCCGAGCGCATCGAGCGCCGCGGCGATCTTCAGCTTCTCGGGCGTGGAGAATTGCACGCCCTGGGTCTGCTGCCCGTCGCGCAGCGTGGTGTCGTAGAGGTAGAGACGATCGGTCATGGGCGGCCCTCCGTCTTGATGGAGTCAATGGTCGGACGGAAAACCGTCATCCTCGGGCGCGCCCCGAGGACGAGGACCTCATGCCGCCCCGCACGCGCCGTCATCCTCGGGCTTGACCCGAGGATCTCAACCACCCCCAAGCGCCCGGCAATCCAAGGTCCTCGGGTCAAGCCCGAGGATGACGTCTCTTCGTTCGACGGTTCCGCATCCAAGACCGGATTGCCTACAATCCGGTCAGCGCCCGTCCCGCCCCCCCATGGGGCGGGCGCTTCTGGCGACGTCGTCTCTGCCGCCGCGGCCTCACTGCTTGCGGGAACAAAACAGCGCAGCCCGACCCCGCCTCGCGCGGGCCGGGTGCATCTCTGCTCAAATTCTGCGCTCACACGATCCCCTCCAGCTTGCCCGCGTCGAAATCCGGCCCCGGCACCAGCTCCACGCCCGCCTTCGACATGCGCACTTCGACGCCCGCCGCGATCAGCGCGGTTTTCAGGCGGTCGACTTCCGAGAAATCCTTCGTCTCCATCGCCGTGGCGCGGGCGGCGACAAGTTGGGTGGCCAAGACTTCAAGGTCTACCTGACTTTCAGAGAAGTGCCGCCGCTCAAAATCGGCGAAATCCAAAAGGTCGAGACCAAGAAGTTCGCAACCGGCAAGCAGTACTGCTTGAGCTGCTTCGATCTCGTCGTCAAGGAGAATTGCTCGGGCCTGTCCTTCCAGCATTTTACCGCGCGCGATCAGGTGGTTGAGTGCGAGCGGTGAGTTGATGTCGTCTGCTAGCGCTAGAACAATTTCATCCGGGACGTAAGCACGCATGAAGGCCTCTCGATCGGCCCGAAACTCGTCTTTTATGTGCTCTGCAGATTCAAGTTCGCTCGCCCAAATCCGCATCCGTTGAATTGCTGCGTGCGCAGTAGTGGAACGCCAATCCATGGGTTTTCTATAGTGAGACTGTAGGAAAACGTAGCGTATGATTGAGCCATGAAGATGTTTCGGCTGACCCTTGATGCCGCCATCCAGCAGATCCCGCACGGTGAAGAAATTGCCGAGGCTCTTGGACATCTTCTTGCCCTCGACCTGCAGCATCTCGTTGTGCAGCCACACCTGCGCAAAGCCAGCACCCT
>CAZTEV010000029.1:3874-19141 GCA_964612785.1 uncultured Roseivivax sp.
CCCTCGACCTGCAGCATCTCGTTGTGCAGCCACACCTGCGCAAAGCCAGCACCCTCATGCGCGCAGCAGCTTTGCGCGATCTCGTTCTCGTGGTGCGGGAACATCAGGTCGTTGCCGCCGCCGTGAATGTCGAACTCCGCCCCCAAGAGCGCATCCGCCATGGCCGAGCACTCGATATGCCAGCCCGGTCGCCCGCGCCCCCAGGGCGAGTCCCATCCCGGCAAGCCCTCCTCGGACGGCTTCCACAGCACGAAATCCATCGGGTTGCGCTTGTAGGGCGCCACTTCGACCCGCGCGCCCGCGATCATGTCCTCGACCGCGCGGCCCGACAACTTGCCGTAATCGGTGTAGCTTTCGACCGCGAAGAGCACATGACCCTCGGCCTCATAGGCGTGGCCCTTGGCGATCAGATCCTCGATCATCGCGATCATTTCGGGGATATACGCCGTTGCGCGCGGCATATGCGTGGGCTCCAACGCGCCCACGGCGCCCATATCGTCGAGATACCACTGGATCGTCTCTTCCGTGATTTCCCCGATGGACCGCCCGCTCTCCGCGGCCCGCGCGTTGATCTTGTCGTCCACGTCGGTGAAGTTGCGCACGTAAGTCACGTGCTCGGCCCCGTAGACATGGCGCAAAAGCCGGTAAAGCAGATCGAACACGATCACGGGCCGCGCATTGCCCAGATGCGCCCGGTCATAGACCGTGGGCCCGCAGACATACATCCGCACATTCTTCGGATCGAGCGGCGCGAACCGCTCTTTCTTGCGCGTCTTGGTGTTGGTGAAACTCAGATCCATACGTGCCTCGTGCCTCGGGTCCCGTGCTGCCGGTGGCGGGTCAAGATCGCGTCATGTCAGGGAAAGATGAGACGGCCCGCCGATGGATCAGCGGGGAATGCAACAGATGATGATGCGTGCCGTGTTCATGGCGTTGGGCGTAACCGCGCAGGCGCGCTTTGGCAAGCCTTACGCGTCGCGCCGGTTGCCCCGGCCTGCATGGCCCGTCACATAGGGCAAAAGCCCGAAAGGATCGCCCATGCCCACTCTCGCCCCGCGCATCGCCACCATGAACGAGGGCGGCTCGGACGGGTGGGAGGTGTTCTACCGCGCCCGCGCCATGGTCGCGCGCGGCGAGGCGGTGACCGAGCTGACCATCGGCGAGCATGACATCCGCACCGATCCCGCCATCCTGCAGGCCATGCATGCCTCGGCCATGGGCGGGCATACGGGCTATGCCGCCGTGCCCGGTATCCCCGCCCTGCGCGCGGCCATCGCGCAGCGCGTCAGCGCACGCACGGGCATCGCCACCGGACCTGAAAACGTGCTGGTCACGCCCGGCGGTCAGGCGGGGCTCTTCGCCACCCATATGCTGGCCTGCGCACCGGGCGATGCGGCGCTTTACATCGATCCCTATTACGTCACCTATCCCGGCGCGATCCGCGCGGCGTCCGCCCGCGCCGTCGCGGTTCCGACGCGCGCCGATGACGGCTTCCTGCCCGATCCCGCCGCGATCGGGACTGCTGCGGCCGAGACGGGCGCGCGGTCGCTCCTGATCAACACCCCCAACAACCCCACAGGCGCGGTCTATCCCCGCAAGACGCTTGAGGGTATCGCGGAGGTGGCGCGCGCGGGTGACCTCTGGCTCATTTCGGACGAGGTCTACGAGGCGCAGGTCTGGCAGGGCCGCCATCTGAGCCCGCGCGCCCTGCCCGGCATGGCAAAGCGTACGCTGGTCGTGGGCTCCATGTCCAAGGGCCATGCGATGACCGGCGCGCGGCTGGGCTGGGTCGTGGGCCCGAAAGAGGCCATCGCCCATCTCGCGGACCTCGCCACCGCCACGACCTACGGCGTCGCGGGTTTCGTGCAGGACGCCGCCCTGTTCGCACTGGGTCAGGGCGATGCGCTCGAGACGCAGGTGGCGGCCCCCTTCGCCCGCCGCCGCCGGATCGCGGAGGCGGTGCTCCAGGGCGCGACCGGCCTGCGCCTTCTGCCCGCGCAAGGGGCGATGTACCTGATGCTCGACATTCGTCCGACGGGGCTCTCGGGCCTCGACTTCGCCAGCCGACTTCTGGAGGAGGCGCGCATCGCGGTCATGCCCGGCGAAAGCTTCGGACGGGCGGCGGCGGGCCATATCCGGGTGGCCATGACGGTCGAGGACGGGGCCTTTCGCGCGGCGCTCGACCGGCTCGCGGGATTTGCCGAAAGCTGCGCGGGATGAGCGCCGTCTCCTCGATCCGGGGCCTGGGCGCCGCGATGGAGGCCTCCTGCGCCCGCGCAGGTATTCCCGACGCCGAAACCCTGCGCGCACTGGGCGGCGATGCCGCCTATCTGCGGCTCGTGGCCTCGGGCACGAAGCCGCATTTCATCGGCTATTACGCGCTGCACATGGCGCTGCAGGGCCGCCCCTGGAACGATCTGAAAGGAGATGAAAAGGCCGCGTTCCGCGCCCGGTTCGACGCGCTGATGGCGGGGGCCGAGGCCCAGGGCGATGCCCTGCCCGCAGCGCTTGCCCAAGCGCTGGACCGGCTGGGCGTGCGCTGAGCCCCGCCCAAGAAAAAAGGGCGCCACCTGGCGCCCTTTCCAATACCGAAGATGTTCCGGTTCAGCCGACGATTTCGAGGCCTGCGAAGAAATAGGCGATTTCTTCCTTTGCGGTCTCGGGGGCGTCCGAGCCGTGCACGGAGTTTTCGCCGACCGACTCGGCGAATTCGGCGCGGATGGTGCCCGCTTCCGCATCGGCGGGGTTGGTGGCGCCCATCACTTCGCGGTTCTTGGCGATGGCGTTCTCGCCCTCGAGGACCTGCACCACCACCGGCGCGGAGGCCATGAACTCGCACAGCTCGTCGTAGAAGGGACGCTCTGCGTGCACCTTGTAGAACTCGCCCGCCTGCGCCTTGGTCAGCTGGATCCGCTTCTGCGCCACGATGGTCAGGCCCGCTTCCTCGAACTTGGCGTTGATCTTGCCGGTCAGGTTGCGCTTGGTCGCATCGGGTTTGATGATCGAAAGCGTGCGTTCGGTTGCCATGAGATGCCTCTTGATTGGGCGGAAGGCGCGCGGCCATCCTGGAATGAATCTGGCGGCGCCCATAACATGGGCACCGACGCTTGAAAATAACAGAACCGCCTTTGCGTAAATCGGTCGCAGCGTCACCCGCCCGATCGCGGCTTTTCGCGGCATTCGGGCTCTGCTATCGGGCGGCCATGTTGAAGATCCAGGACATCTCCTATTCGGTCGAGGGCCGCCCGCTGCTGCAGGAGGCCTCCGCCACGATTCCGCAGGGCCACAAGGTGGGCCTTGTCGGCGCGAACGGCACCGGCAAGACCACGCTCTTTCGCCTGATCCGGGGCGAGCTGACCCTCGATGGCGGTGAAATCACGCTGCCCCGCGGTGCCCGCATCGGTGGGGTCGCGCAGGAGGTGCCCTCTTCGGCCACGTCGCTCATCGACACGGTGCTGGCTGCCGATACCGAACGCGCGGGCCTGCTGGCCGAGGCGGAGACGACGCAGGATCCGACCCGCATCGCCGAGGTGCAGGCGCGGCTTGCCGATATCGACGCCTGGTCCGCCGAGGGCCGCGCGGCGGCGATCCTGAAGGGCTTGGGCTTCGACGAGGCGCAACAGAAGATGCCCTGCTCGGCCTTCTCGGGCGGCTGGCGGATGCGGGTGGCGCTGGCGGGCGTGCTGTTTGCCGAACCGGACCTTCTGCTGCTCGACGAGCCCACCAACTATCTCGATCTCGAAGGCGCGCTCTGGCTCGAAAGCTATCTCGCGCGCTATCCCCATACGGTGATCGTGATAAGCCATGATCGCGGGCTTCTCAATCGCGCCGTGGGCAGCATCCTGCACCTGTCGGAAAAGACCTTGACCTTCTATCAGGGCCCCTATGACCAGTTCGCCCGCCAGCGCGCGGAGAAACGCGCGAACCTGATGGCGCAGGCCAAGAAGCAGGAGGCCCGCCGCGCGCATCTGCAAAGCTTCGTCGATCGCTTCAAGGCCAAGGCCTCGAAGGCGAAACAGGCGCAAAGCCGCGTGAAGATGATCGAACGGATGGACACGATCCGCCTGCCCGAGGATGCCGCGGCCCAGGTCTTCACCTTCCCCGAACCCGAAGAGCTGTCGCCCCCCATCGTCCATATCGAAGGCGGCGCCACGGGCTATGGCGTGACCACGATCCTGTCACGGCTCGACCTGCGCATCGACCAGGACGACCGCATCGCGCTTCTGGGCCGCAATGGCGAGGGCAAGTCGACCCTGTCGAAACTCCTGGCCGACCGCCTGCCGCTCTTCACCGGCAAACGGACACAGGCTTCGAAACTGCGTGTGGGATACTTCGCCCAGCACCAGGTCGACGAGTTGCACATCGACGAGACGCCGCTGCAGCACCTTTTGCGCGAACGCCCGGGCGAACATCCCTCGAAACTGCGCGCGCGCCTTGCGGGCTTCGGCCTGCTGGCCGCGCAGGCCGAGACCGAGGTCGGGCGCCTGTCCGGCGGACAGAAGGCCCGGCTGTCGCTGCTGCTCGCCACACTCGACGCGCCGCATATGCTCATCCTCGACGAGCCCACGAACCATCTCGACATCGAAAGCCGCGAGGCGCTGATGGAGGCGCTCAACACCTATACCGGCGCGGTGATCCTGGTGAGCCACGACATGCACCTCCTGAGCCTCGTGGCCGACCGGCTCTGGATCGTGAAGGACGGCACGGTGCGGCCCTACGATCAAGATCTCGACGCCTATCGCCAGATGCTGCTCGAGCCCGACAAGCCCGCCCGGAAAGAGGCCCGACAAGCCGCGCCCAAAGCCGCCAAGCCCTCGCGCGACGCGATCCTCGCCTTGCGCTCCGAGGTTCGCAAATGCGAGGCCCGCGTGCAGAAGATCGAAGAGATGCGCGACAAGCTTGCGAAAAAACTCGCCGATCCCGCGCTTTACGAGGATGCGCAGAAAAACCAGCTCGCCACCTGGAACAAAAAATACGCCGAGGTGATGGACGGGCTGGAAAAAGCCGAGGCGCTCTGGCTGCAGGCGCAGGAAAAACTGGACGCCGCCGAGGCCGCCTGACCGGGCGCCCGTCGCGGCGTGTTCGGGCCCCGGCGGACCCCGTCCGCACCGCCCCCGCCCGCCCTCGGCCCAAACGCGCACCATCGCGACTTGTTCGGGCCCCAGCGGACCCCGTCCGCGCCATCCACACCCGCCCTCAGTCCGATCTCGCCCCGCCACGGCTTCACCTTTCCCGAAAACGCATCACGACACCCGCCATCCCGCGCAAGATCGAGGCAAACGCACCATTCCCCTTGCCGCGCCGCGCGCGCGGGATTACCCCCGGAACATGGATATCGCCCTCGTCATCGCCACCTTCACGACGCTCTTCGTGGTCATCGATCCCATTGGCACGACGCCCGTCTTCATCGCGCTCACCCGCGGGATGTCGGCCCGGCTGAAGCGCGCCATCGCGCTGCGCTCCTGCCTGATCGCGGCCGCGATCCTCAGCCTCTTCGCCTTCGCGGGCGAGGCGGTTCTGGGCTTCATCGGCATCACCATGCCCGCCTTCCGCATCGCAGGCGGGCTGCTTCTGTTCCTCACCGCCCTCGACATGCTGTTCGAACGCCGCACGAAGCGTCGCAGCGACCAGGCCAGCGAGGCCGAGGAAGAGATGCCGGACCCGTCGGTCTTCCCGATGGCGATCCCGCTTCTGGCAGGCCCCGGCGCGATCACCTCGGTGATCCTGCTCACGAGCCAGGCCTCCGACGCGGCAGCGCTCGCGACCGTTATGGGGGTGCTGTTCGGCGTGCTCTTGATCGCGCTTCTGCTGCTCCTGGCCTCGGGCTGGATCGAACGCGCCCTGGGCCGCATCGGCATCACCGTCATCACCCGGCTTCTGGGCCTCCTCTTGGCCGCGTTGTCGGTACAGTTCGTGGCGGACGGGCTTCTGGCCTTCGGCTTCGGCACGCCCCCCGCCTGATCCCTTCCCAAAGTCCGCCGCGCTGCCTATCTGGAGGGGCATGGACAGCATTTCCTACGGACAATTGGGCTATCTCGTGCTTCTGGGCGCGGTGCTCGTCTTCTGGTTCTTCGTTCAGGACCGCGCGGGGCTCGGCAAGAAGGTCAAGGCGCTGGCCGCCTGGGGCTTCATCTTCCTGGGCACGATCGCGGTGATCGGTCTGTGGGGCGATATCCGCAACACCGTGGCGCCGCAGCAGCAGGTCATGACGGAGGCGGGACGGATCGTTCTGCCGCGCCAGGCGGACGGGCATTACCATGCCCGGCTCGAGGTGAACGGCACGCCGGTCTCTTTCCTCGTCGATACCGGCGCGACCGGCACGGTGCTGAGCGCGGAGGATGCCGCGCGGGTGGGCTTGTCCCCGGACAATCTGGCCTTCAGCGGCACGGCGCAGACCGCGAACGGGCTGGTCCGCACGGCGCCCGTGACGCTTGAGACCGTGGCGCTCGGCCCCTTCACGGACCGAAATGTGCGCGCTTACGTGAATGAAGGCGCGCTGGGTCAGTCGCTTCTCGGCATGAGCTATCTGCAACGTTTCGCGCGGATCGAGATCGCCGATAACGAGCTCATCCTGACCCGCTAGGCGCATTTTCTTTCCAAGAAAATGAAATCTGATTTTTAAATAAAAATCAGATGCCTAGCGTTCGGCCTTCATCTCCCAGCGGCCCGATTCCTCGGACCAGTACTGCGCGGCGCAGCCCGCATCGGTCAGCGCCTTCCACTGCACCCGCGCGGCCTGCACCGCACCGGGATCGTTGCCGTCGAAGAGGACGCAGACCCGCTCAAGCGCGGCCACTTCCTCGGCCCCGACCTCGGCTCCGTCAATCGCCATCACGCAGTGCGGCGCGTTGGGCGCCAGGGCCTCGGTCGTCAGCAGGATGGGCTGGGCCGCATCATGCGGCCCGCCCGCGCGGCCATGGGGCAGAAAACCGTCCTCCGCCCCGAGCCACAGCTTTTCGTCCAGCCAGTCGAGCCGCGCCGCATCGGCGCCCCGCACCGCGATCCGCCAGCCTGCCCCGCGCGCCTTTTCCAGAAGCACCGGCAGCGTCTGCTCGAGCGGACGCCGCGTCAGGTGATAGAAATAGGCAGCGCCCACGGGATCACTCCGTCTCGAACCGATCCGCGATAAGGCGGTTGAGCGCCAGAACGCCCCACCCGGTCGCTCCTTTCGGTGCAAGGACCGTGTCCTTCGACATCTTCGCGACACCGGCGATGTCGATATGGATCCACGGCACCTCGTCCTTCACGAAGACCTTCAGGAATTCCGCCGCGGTGATCGTGCCCGCGGGCCGGCCGCCGGTGTTCTTGATATCCGCAAGCGGCGTCTCGATCTGCTTGGCATAGCCCGCGCCGAAAGGCAGGCGCCAGACGCCTTCGCCCTCGGATCCCGCGGCTTTCTCGAATGCCTTGTGGAAATCCTCGTCGTTCGAGAAATAGCCCGCATTCTCATGCCCGAGCGCGATGATGCAGGCGCCGGTCAGTGTCGCCAGATCGACCATGGCGGCGGGGTTTTCATGCTCCTGCGCGTACCACAGCACATCCGCCAGAACGAGCCGCCCCTCGGCATCGGTATTGATGACTTCGATCGTGTCGCCCTTCATCGAGGTGACGATATCGCCGGGCCGGGTCGCGCGGCCGTCGGGCATGTTCTCCACAAGCCCCACGAGACCGGTGACATTAGCGCGGGCCTTGCGCGCGGCCAGCGCCTTCATCACGCCCGCCACGACCCCGGCACCGCCCATATCCATCGTCATGTCTTCCATGCCCGCCGCGGGCTTCAGGGAAATACCGCCCGTGTCGAAGACGACGCCCTTGCCCACAAGCGCAAGCGGCGCTTCGCCCTCCGCGCCGCCCTTCCAGCGCATGATGACCATCTTCGCGGGCGTCTCGGAGCCTTGGCTGACGCAGAGCAGCGCATTCATGCCCAGCTCGGCCATGCGATCCTCGTCCACCACCTCGACCTCGACGCCAAGCGCCGAAAGCTCGGTCAGACGATTGGCGAACTCGGTCGTGCTCAGGACATTTGCGGGCTCGGAGACCAGATCGCGGGTGAAGACGACGCCGCCCGCCACGGCCAGCGCCGCCTCGAGCGCGGGCGCCACCTCATCGGGTTTCGACACCATCAGTGTGACCGGCCCGTAGGCCTCGCCCTTGTCGGATTTGTGATCCGTGAAGGCATAGGAGCGCAGCACGATCCCGAGACCCAGATCCGCCGCGCGCTTCGTCGTCTCGGCCAGCAGGATGACCGGCTTGCGCGTCAGTTTCGCAAGCGCGGCCCCCGCACGCCGCGCCTCGTCCTGGGCGGGGTTGCGGGACAGCTTGACCAGATCGACGGCCTCTGCCGCCATGCCCGCGGGATAGGCCAGCGACATCACGTCACCCGCCTTGGCCTTCTCGAAGGCCGCGCTTTCGATCGCGCGCTTCACCGCGCCCTTCGACAGACGGTTGAGCCGCCGCGCGCCGGGGCTCATCTTGCCATCGGGGCTGACGCAGACGGCGACGCGGCCCTCGGCCTCGGCGAGGGCTTCCAGATCGGTCCCTGTCACGCTGATCCCGCGCAATTCGGTCATGCCATTCTCCTGCTTGATATACCGTTTGGCCCAGAGGTAGCGGGCGGGCGCGCGCTTGGCCAGAGGCACCTTTCGCGCCCCGGACCGATCCGCTAGGGTCCGGCGAAACAACGAGAACGATCTGGGGGGATCGGTGGCGAGATTCGACAGATATCTGCTGTCGCGCCTCATGGTGCTGTTCGGCTTCTTCGCGCTGGTCCTGGTCTCGGTATACTGGGTCAACCAGGCGGTGATCCTGTTCGAACAGCTCATTTCCGACGGCCATTCCGCCGCCGTCTTCCTGGAATTCAGCGCCCTGTCCCTGCCCGGCACGATTGCCCGTGTGCTGCCGCTTTCGGCGTTCGTGGCGACGCTCTACCTGACCCAGCGGCTGATCGGCGACAGCGAGCTGACGGTGGTGCAGGCCACCGGCTATTCCCCCTGGCGGCTGGCCCGCCCCATCGTGATGTTCGGCGCGGTCGTGGCGACGATGATGATGTTCCTCACGCATCTTCTGGTGCCCGAAAGCCTGCAGCAGCTGAACCAGCGCGAGACCGAGATATCGAACGCCGCCTCCGCCCGGCTTCTGCGCGAAGGGGTCTTCCTGCGTCCGTCCTCGGATCTGACCTTCTACATCCGCGAGATCACCGAGACCGGCGAGCTGCGCGATATCTTTCTGTCCGACCGCCGCCAGGAGGGCCGCGAGGTCACCTATACCGCCGAGCGTGCCTTCGTCGTGGGTGACACGCCTGACGAGGCCAATATCGTGATGATGAGCGGTCTTGCCCAGACGCTCGATCTTGAAACGGGGCGGCTGTCGACCACGACCTTCGCCGATCTGACCTATAGCGTGGCCAGCCTGATCGACCGGGCGCGCACGGATCGCCAGCGGCTGGAATCCACCACCTCTCTTGAGATCCTGGGCGATTTCCAGGGCGTCATGGACCGCACCGGGGACCGCCCGGCGGAACTTCTGGTCGCCGTCTTCGCGCGCATCCAGCAGCCGCTTCTGGCGATGGTCGCCTCGCTTCTGGCCTTTTCCTCGCTGCTCACGGGCGAGTTTTCCCGCTTCGGCGTGACCCGACAGATGTTCGTGGCGGTGGGCCTCGTGGTGCTGGTCTATGTCTTCGAAAGCGCAGCGCAGGGCCCGTCCGAGAACTCAATCCCGTCTGCCTTCCTGATCTTCCTGCCCAGCGTGATCGGCTGCGGGATCGCGGCGTTCCTGCTGCGCGCGGCGGCCCGCCCGAGGCGACCGCGCCGCATGCGTGCCGACCAGCAAGCCGGAGCGCCCGCATGAGACTGCACCTCTATTTCGCGCGGCGCTTCCTGATGACCTTCCTGGGCATCTTCGCGGGCTTTGCCGCCTTCGTTTTCATCCTCGACCTCGTGGAACAGATCCGGCGGTTCGACGATGACGGCGTGGTCTTCGGCAAGATCGTGCAGCTGACGCTGTTGAACCTGCCCGGATCGCTCTACGAGATGTTGCCGCTGATCATGATCCTGTCCTCGATCGCGCTGTTTCTCGCGCTCGCGCGGTCCTCCGAGCTGGTCATCGCGCGCGCGGCAGGCCGGTCGGGCATCGTGTCCTTGCTGGGCCCGATGCTGGTGGCCCTAACCGTGGGCGGTGTCGCGGTGGCGGCGATGAACCCGATCGTGGCGGCCACGTCACTGCGCTACAGCGAGCTGAAAGAGCTTTACGAGGACGGTCGGCAATCGGTCATCTCCATCGGCTCGGGCGGGTTGTGGCTCCGTCAGGGCGACGAGACCGGCCAGACGGTGATCCGCGCAAGCCGAGCCAATGCGGATGCGACGCGGCTTTACGATGTCTCCTTCCTCGAATATCGCGAAGGCATCGGCCCCGTGCGCAGGCTTATCGCGCGCGAGGCGGAACTGACCGACGGCGCCTGGCTCTTGCGCGATATCAAGACCTGGCCGCTCGGACCGGGCGTCAATGCAGAGGCGAATTCGCAAGATTACGACATGATCGAAATTCCCTCCACGCTCACCCGCGAACGCATTCGCGACCGCTTCGGTCAGCCCTCGGCGATTTCGATCTGGAACCTGCCCGGATTCATCTCGGATTTGGAACAGGCGGGCTTTTCCGCGCGCCGCCACGCGGTGTGGTTCCAGATGGAGCTTGCCCGGCCCATCTTTCTGGTCTCGCTCATTCTGGTGGGCGCGGCCTTCACGATGGAACATGCACGCATTGCCCGCACGGGCATCGCCGTTCTGTCGGCGGTACTGATCGGCTTCGGGCTGTTCTATGTGCGCAACTTCGCCAAGATCCTGGGCGAAAGCGGCCAGCTTGATCCGCTGGTGGCGGCCTGGGTGCCGCCTGCCGCATCGCTGCTATTGGCCATGGGCTTTCTTTTGCAACGGGAGGACGGATAGCCATGCGCCGCGTCTCCCGCATCCTGCTGACAGCGCTCGGCCTGGCGCTCTCCACGCTGCCGCTGCAGGCGCAGGATCTGCTGGTGCCCGCCCCGTCCAGCACCCAGTCTGAGACCGCGCCCGCGCTTCTGATCGCGGACATGGTTTATGTGGAGGCCGACAGCATTCTGATCGCCGAAGGCAACGTGGAGGCGATCTACGATGGCCGCCGCCTCAGTGCCGCGCGCGTCGTCTTCGATCAGGAGGCGGGCACGCTGTCGCTCGACGGCCCGATCCGCATCGTGGAGCCCAATGGCGACGTGCTGACCGCGACCGCCGCGACGCTCGATGACGGGTTCCGCAACGGGATCCTGGCCGGGGCGCGTATCGTGCTCGACGAACAGCTTCAGCTGGCCGCGGTCGAGGCGCGGCGCCTCGGCGGGCGCTATACGCAGCTTTCGAAAGTGGCGGTGACCTCGTGCCAGGTCTGCGGGCGCAACCAGACCCCGCTCTGGCAGATCCGGGCGGGTCGCGTCGTGCATGACGAGGAAGCGCGCCAGATCTATTTCAACAACGCAACCTTCCACGTTCTGAACGTGCCGGTTCTGTACTTTCCGCAGCTGCGCATTCCCGATCCGACGCTGAAGCGGGCGCGCGGCTTCCTGCCGCCCGAATTCCGCACCTCCTCGCTTCTGGGCTTCGGGATCAAGCTACCCTATTTCGTGCCGCTCGGGCGCCATCAGGACATCACCGTCACGCCCTATCTGTCGACCGAAAGCTCCACGCTGGAGCTGCGCTACCGCCGCGCCTTCCGCTACGGGCGGATCCAGGTCGACACCGCGATGAGCCGCGACTCGCTGTATGACGGGGTGCGCGCCTATGCCTTCGTGACCGGGCAATTCCAGCTGCCGCGCGATTTTCAGCTGGATTTCGGCCTGCAATCGGTCTCCGACCAGGCCTATCTCGACCTTTACGGCTATTCCTCGGCCGACCGGCTGCGCAATTACCTGTCCGTCAGCCGCTATCGACGCGATGAGGCCTTCTCGGGCGGGATCGACTACTACGAGACCCTGCGCGACGAGGACACGACCGAGACGAAGCCCTCCGCGATCCTCGATTTCGACTACCAGCAGCGTTTCTTCCCGGCGGCCATCGGCGGCGAGTTGCGGATGAGCACCGAGGCGCATACCCATTATAGACCCTCGGACCGCGATACCGATGGCGACGATGCCGACAGTGTCGTCGATGGCCGCGATGTGGGCCGCCTGTCTGCCACGCTGTCCTGGCGCGACCGCTACACGCTGCCCGGCGGGATCCGCGCGGGCCTTCTGACACAGGTCAGCGCCGACAAGATCAGCATTGCCCAGGATGCGACGTCCGAGCCCGAGGCCGATGTCATAACCCCCGCCGCCGCGCTGGAACTGCGCTGGCCCTGGCTGCGCCGGGGCCGCGGTGGCAGCGCCACGCTGATCGAACCCTTGGCCCAGATCGCCTGGTCGGGCGGCGACCGCCCGCGCACCGCCGCCGATGAAAGCACGCGGCAGGAATTCGACGAAGGCAACCTGTTGTCGCTGTCGCGCTTTCCCGCCACCGACAGGCGCGAACGCGGCCGGGTGACCGCGCTGGGCATGCGCTGGCATCACCGCGATCCCATCGGCTGGCAGGCCGGGCTGACCTTCGGCCAGGTCTGGCGCGAGGATGCGGATACGAGTTTCACGCGCTCCTCGGGTCTCGGGCTCAAGACCTCGGATCTGCTGATTGCCACGCATTTCGAGACGCGCACGGGCTTTCTGTTCACCGGACGCGGGCTTCTGGACGGCGAGGACCGCGCCTGGACCAAGGTCGAGGCCCGCGCGGCCTGGGAAACCGACAAGCTGGATCTGGGCGCGGCCTACCTTCTTCTGCGCGAAGACCGCGACGAGGATCGGGACGACACCCAGTCCGAATGGACGCTCGATGCCGCCTATGCTTTCACGCCATCCTGGTCGGCGGACGGATATTGGCGCTACGATCTGGGCGACAATCGATCGGACCGGGCCGGGCTGGGCGTGCTTTGGCAGAACGAATGCGTCTCGGCAGAGATTTCGGTCTCGCGCCGCTTCGCCTCATCCACTAACCTCGAACCATCCACAGATATCGGCCTGACCGTCGCGCTGAAAGGCTTCAGCACCGGCGGCAGCGCGAAGGAGTACCGCCGCACATGCTCGCGTTTCTGACCCGCATCCTGGCCCCAAAGATCGGCGCAACGATCAGTGCCGCAGCACTCGCCGCGCTGATGACGACGCTGCCGCACGGACCTGTCTCCGCGCAGAACCTCTTCGCCCCGGCGATCCGGGTCAACGATGCGGTCATCACCAATTACGAGATCGACCAGCGCGCCCGGATGCTGCAGGCCCTGAACGCGCCCGGCAATCCGCAGGACGAGGCGCGCAAGGCCCTGATCGAGGATCGGTTGCGCCTGCAGGCCGCGCGCGCGGCGGGGATCAATCCCTCCGCGGAGGATCTGATCGAGGCGCAGGGCGAATTCGCGAGCCGCGCCAATCTCAGCCGCGAGGAATTCATCGGAGCCCTCGCCCAGGCGGGCGTCGCCGAGGAGACGTTCCGCGACTTCGTCCGCGCGGGCCTGTCCTGGCGGATCCTCGTGCAGCAGCGCTTCGCCGGTCAGGCAAATGCCTCCGAGGCCGAGGTCGACCGCGCGCTTTCGGGCGGTGCGGATGGCTCGAACGTGCGGGTGCTTCTGTCCGAGATCATCATGCCCGCCCCGCCGCCGCAGGCCGATGCGGTGCGCGCCCGCGCCAACCGCATCGCGCAATCCACCTCCGAAGGCGAGTTCTCCAGCTTCGCACGGCAATTCTCGGCCACCGCCACGCGCGGCAATGGCGGCAGGCTGCCCTGGCAGAACCTGACCGACCTGCCGCCGCAGCTGCGCCCCATCGTGCTGGGCCTCTCGCCCGGTGAGGTCAGCGATCCGCTGCCCATCCCCAACGCCATCGCGCTTTTTCAGCTGCGCGCCATCGAGGAGACCGGCTATTCCGCGCCCGACTACGCGGCGGTGGAGTATGCCGCCTATTATCTGCCCGGCGGCCGCACCGCGGAAAATCTGGCCCGCGCCCGGGTGATCGACAGCCGCACGGACCGGTGCGATGACCTTTACGGCATTGCCAAGGGCCAGCCAGAAAACCGCCTGAGCCGCGAAAGCCTGCCGCCCGCGCAATTGCCCACCGACATCGCCTTCGAATTGTCGAAGCTCGATCCGGGCGAGGTCTCGACCGCGCTGACGCGCGGGGACAACCTGATGGTGCTGATGCTCTGCGGACGCACCCGCGCGGTGGTCGAGGATCAGGACCGGCAGGACCTGGCCATGGGCCTGCGCAACCGGCGTCTGAGCGCGCTGGCCGAGGGCTACCTCGCCCAGCTGCGCGCCGACGCCTATATCGTCGAAGAATGAACGCCGCCTCGGACCGCAAAGCACGTCCCGCCCCCATCGCGCTGTCCTGCGGGGAACCGGCCGGGATCGGGCCCGAGCTTGCACCGGCCGCCTGGCGGATTCTCGGCGCCGATATCCCGTTCTTCCTGATCGGCGATCCGAACCATGTGCCGCTGGGATCGGCCCCCGTGGTGACGATCAGCCAGCCGCAGGAGGCCGCGGAGGCCGCCCGCGAGGGGCTGCCGGTCCTGCCGCTTGAGATCCCCGGAAAGCGCCGCGCAGGCAAGCCGCAAGCGGCCCAGGCGCGCGGCGTCATCACCGCGATCGAACGGGGCGTGCATCTCGTCTCCTCGGGCAAGGCCTCGGCGCTCTGCACCCTGCCCATTCACAAACAGGCGCTGGCAGACGGGGCGGGCTTCGCCTTTCCCGGCCATACCGAATTTCTGGCCCATCTGGCCGAGGCGCGGGAGGTGGTGATGATGCTGGCCTCCCAGCAGCTGCGCGTGGTGCCCGCGACGATCCACATTCCCATCGCGGAGGTGCCCGCGTCCCTTACGGCCGAGCTGCTGGAGCGGCGCATCCGCATCACCCATGACGCCATGATCGCCCATTTCGGCGTCCGCAAGCCGCGCATCGCCGTGGCGGGGCTGAACCCCCATGCAGGCGAAGGCGGCAAGATGGGCCGCGAGGAGATCGACATCATCATCCCCGTGCTGAACCGGCTCCGCGCCGACGGCATGGCGATCACCGGGCCTCTGTCGGCGGACACGATGTTCCACGGCGCGGCCCGCGCGCGCTACGATGTTGCCATCGCGATGTATCACGATCAGGCACTGATCCCGATCAAGACGCTCGATTTCGACCGCGGCGTGAACGTGACGCTGGGCCTGCCCTTCATCCGCACCTCGCCCGATCACGGCA
>CAZTEV010000030.1:0-18922 GCA_964612785.1 uncultured Roseivivax sp.
TGACGTCGACGCCGGGCTTGGGCTCGATCAGGCCGAAATGCACGTTCAGGCCGTGAGCAAAGGCGATCGCCGCGCCTTCGCGCAGGTTGTCATGGACGTATTTCTTGTAGGTCTCTGCCTGAAGCTCGTCGGGCATGGTGAACATGATCAGGTCGCACCAGGCCGCCGCTTCGGCGATGCCCATGACCTTGAGACCCTCGGCTTCGGCCTTGGCGGCAGAGGCAGAGCCTTCGCGCAGGGCGACGACGACGTTCTTGGCGCCCGAATCGCGCAGGTTCAGCGCATGGGCGTGGCCCTGGCTGCCGTAGCCCAGGATGGCCACTTTCTTGTCCTTGATGAGATTGATGTCGCAATCGCGATCGTAATACACGCGCATGTCGAGCGCTCCCTTGCTTGGTTGATGTGGCGGGCAATGTACGGATCTGTCGCGGAGAGTGTTTGCGTTTTTCCGCCTGTTTTGCGAATGGAGTGTTTATTCATTCTCGAATTTGGATCTATCCGGAAAAATCATGCTCGACGACACGGATCGCAGAATTCTGCGCCAATACCAGGCCGCGCCCGATCTGTCGGGGCAGGAGCTGGCCGAACGGGCGGGCGTGACGGCGACGACGCTGGGACGCAGGCTCGAGAAGATGCGCGAGGCGGGCGTCCTGCGCGGGGCGCGCGCGGTGATCGACTGGACGGCGCTCGGCTACGCGGTGGAGGTGTCGCTGCGCGTGACGCTCGACAAGTCGCAGCCCCAGGCCTTCGAGGATTTCGCCGCAGCCGCCCGGGCCGTGCCGGAAGTGCTGGAGATCCAGACCTTCCTGGGACAGGTGGATGTGCGCCTGTCGGTCATCGCGCGGGATCTGGCGCATTACCAGCGGCTTTATCGCGAGAAGCTTCTGGCGCTGCCGCATATCACCGATCTGGAGGCGCTGATGCATATCGCGCGGGTGAAATACGACGAAAGCCTGCCGTTGTGAGGGGGAGATTTTTACAGAAAAATCTCATTCCCGCCGCCTTGGGCGGCGGGATGGGATTTTTAGTTAAAAATCCCGCGCGGGGCCGCCCGTGATCGCGCTGGACGAGACCGACCGCGCGATCCTGCGCGCGCTTGTCGCGGAGGCGGATCTGTCGGCCGGGGCGCTGGGGCGGCGGCTTGGCTTGTCGCAGCCCGCGGCCTGGCGGCGGGTCCGGCGGCTGCGCGAGGCCGGCGTGCTGCGGGGCGCGCGGCTCGATCTCGATGCGGAAAAGCTGGGCTTCGGGGTGACGGTCTTCCTGGGTGTGAAGATCGGCACCAAGGGTCAGGCGGCGCTTGGCGATTTCGAGCGCGCGGTGGCGGCCATCCCCGAGGTGCAGACGGTCGAGCATGTCCTGGGCATGTACGATTACCGGCTGCGGGTCGTGGCCCGCGATCTGCCGGATTTCGAACGCGTGCTGCGGCGGCGGATCATGACGCTGCCCGGGGTGGCCTCGCTCGATGCGAACGTGCTTCTGTCCGAGGAGCGGCGGCCCGGGCCCATCGGCTGATCCGGCCCTTGGGGGCCGGGCGAGGGCGCTGCCCTCGCGCTCCCGGAGGTATTTTCGGTCCGGGCGTGACAGGGCGGGGCGCGTCCGTCCGGGGCGTGGGACGCTCAGGTCTCAGCCTTTGCGGCGCATCAATCCGCGGGCGGGATCGTAGCCCCAGACCGCGAGGGCCGAAAAGAGCGCGAAGGCCAGCGCGGTCCAGCCCGTGGCGGGCGCGTTCCATTCGAGATAGAGCGCGAAGCGGATCATCTCGACCGCATGGGTGAAGGGGTTGAGCGCGCAGATATCGCGCAGAAGCTCCGAGCTTTCGGCCATCTTCCACAGCGGGTAGAGCGCCGAGGAGAGGAAGAACATCGGGAAGATCACGAAGTTCATCACGCCCGCGAAATTCTCCAGCTGCTTGATGAGCGAGGAGAGCGCGAGGCCCAGCGCGCCGAGCATCAGGCCGGCCAGCATCAGCGCGGGCACGGCTGCCGCATAGCCCCAGGGCGGCAGCGTGATGTCGAAGGCCCAGGCCACGGCGAGGAAGGCGTAGACCTGCAGGATGGAAATGCAGCTCGCGCCCATGAGTTTGCAGAACAAAAGGTACCAGCGCGGCAGCGGCGCCGTCAGCAAAAGCCGCATCGCGCCGGTTTCGCGGTCGTGCACGAGGCTCAGCGCGCTTTGCATCCCGTTGAAAAGAAGGATCATCCCGCACAGGCCCGGGACGATGTAGGTCTCGTAGGTGATATAGGTCTGATAGGGTGGAATGATCGACAGGCCGAGGGCCGCGCGGAAGCCCGCGGCGAAGACCAGAAGCCAGACGAGCGGGCGCACGAGTGCGGCCAGGAAGCGTTCGCGCTGGTGCAGAAAGCGCAGCGCTTCGCGGGCGCAGATCGCACGCAGGGCGAGAAGCCAGGGCGTCATGCGGGCGCACCGGTCATGGCGAGGAAGCGGTCCTTCAGGGGAAGATCCGCGCGGATCGTGCCCGCCTCGCCATTGGCTAGAACGCGGCCGTCATGTAGCACGATCAGGCGGTCGGTATCGCGCACCTCGTCGGTCAGATGCGTGGCCCAGAGCACCGTCAGCCCGTCCTCGGCGCACAGCCTGTGGACGTGATCGGTCAGCGCCTCGCGCGCGGCGGCGTCGAGGCCCACCGTTGGCTCGTCCAGCAGCAGCACCTCGGGGCGGTGAAGAAGCGCGCGGGCGATCTCGGTCCGGCGGCGGTGGCCGCCATTGAGCGCGCGGCATTTCTCGTCCGCGCGCCCGTCAATGCCGAGCCGCGCCAGCGCCGCGTCGATCCGGTCGGCCGCCATGCGGCCCGACAGCCCGTGCAGGGCCGCGAAATAGCGCAGGTTCTGGCGGATCGTCAGGTCGAGATCGAGCGTCGGGCTCTGGAACACCACGCCCATCCGGGCCAGCGCCGCGCGGGGCGTCCGCCCCAGATCGTGGCCCGCAACGCGGATCCGTCCCGCAGGCGCGGAAAAGAGGCCCGTCAGCAGGGCAAAAAGCGTCGACTTGCCAGCGCCGTTCGGCCCCAGAAGGGCGGCAAAGCGGCCGGGCGCGACCGTGAAATCCACCGCATCCAGCGCCTGTCGCGTGCCGTAGCGGTAGGAAATGCCTTCGATTTGCAAGCCGCCCTTCATGCCGTGTCCCTGCTTTGCGTGGCCAGACCCTAGCGGCGGGCTGCAATCCATGAAAGCGTGCGGGCTATCGCAGGGTGTCGGCAAAAGGTCCTATATCGGAGCGTCCCACCCCTGCCTAACCTGCCGCCAAGAGAGAGGACATATTCCATGAAGATGAGCGATTCCCGTGAAGTGGCCGCCCCGCGCGAGGTGGTCTGGGCCGCGATCCTGAACCCCGACGTTCTGAAGGAATGCGTGCCGGGCTGCACCGAGATGTCGGGCAATCCCGAGGACGGGTTCGAGGCCACGGTGGTGCAGAAGGTCGGGCCGGTGAAGGCCACGTTCAAGGGACAGGTAACCGTCTCCGAGCGCGACGAGCCCAATTCCCTGAAACTTTCGGGCGAGGGCAAGGGCGGGGCTGCGGGCTTTGCCAAAGGCGGCGCGGTCGTCACGCTGGAGGAGAGCGGCGAGGGCACCAAGCTCAGCTATGACGTGGAGGCCAATGTGGGCGGCAAGCTTGCGCAGCTGGGCAGCCGGATCATCGACGGTTTCGCCAAGAAGATGGCCGATCAGTTCTTCACCCGGCTCGCGGAGGCCATCGAGGGCCCGGCCGATCCGGACGAAGCGCCCGAGGCGGAGGCCACGCCCGGAGACAAGAAAAAAGGCTGGTTCAAACGGGCCTTTTCCTGAACCATCGCCAAGGGACAGGCCCTGTCGGCACAGGCAGGGCCCAAGACAAGACATCCAAGGGAGGATTTCATGACAAAAGTATCCATGAAAGTGAACGGCAGGACCATGTCGGGCGAGGTCGAGGGGCGCACGCTTCTCGTCAATTTCCTGCGCGACGACCTGCAGCTCACCGGCACGCATGTCGGGTGCGACACCAGCCAGTGCGGCGCCTGCGTGGTGCATGTGAACGGCGAGGCGGTCAAATCCTGCACCATGTTCGCAGCCGAGGCCGATGGCGCCGAGGTCACCACGATCGAGGGGATGGCCAACAATGACGGCTCGCTCAACGTCATTCAGCAGGCGTTCCAGGATTACCACGGGCTTCAGTGCGGCTTCTGCACGCCGGGCATGGTGATGTCTGCGGCGGCGCTTCTGAAAGAGAACCCCAAGCCCAGCGAGGCCGAGGTGCGCGACTACCTCGAGGGCAATATCTGCCGCTGCACGGGCTATCACAACATCGTCCGCGCGATCATGGCCGCATCGGGCCAGGACGTGCCCGCGGTCGCCGCGGAATAATCGGGAACAGGGCGGCGCGCGTATATCCGCGCGCCGGAGGATTGACTGGCGGGCAAAGACCCGCCGCCTAAGGGAGGACTACCCATGCCCAAGGATCATGGCATCGGCGCCAGCACGAAGCGGCGCGAGGACCTGCGCTTTCTGACGGGCGTCGGCAATTACACCGACGACATCAACATCCACGGCCAGGCCTACGTCTATTTCCTGCGCTCGGACGTGGCGCATGCGACCATCAACAAGATCGACACCTCGTCGGCAGAGACCATGCCGGGCGTCGTGCGCATCTTCACCGGCGCCGATTTCGAGGGCGTGGGCGGTCTGCCTTGCGGCTGGCAGGTGACCGACAAGCACGGCCAACCCATGAAGGAGCCCGCGCATCCGGTGATCGCCCAGGGCAAGATCCGCCATGTGGGCGAGATCGTGGCCGCGGTCGTGGCCGACAGCCTCGATCAGGCGCGTGACGCGGCCGAAGCGATCGAGCTGGATCTGACCGACCTGCCTGCGGTCGTGGATATGAAGGCCGCGCTCGCGTCGGGTGCCACGAAGGTGCATGACGATCTCGACGACAACCTCTGCTACGATTGGGGCTTCGTCGAAGAGAACAAGGAAGCGACCGACAAGGCCTTCGAGGAAGCCGCGCATGTCACCACGCTGGAGCTGGTGAACAACCGTCTCGTCGCCAACCCGATGGAGCCGCGCGTGGCCGTGGGCGATTATTCCAAGGCCAACGACGAATCCACGCTTTATACCACTTCGCAGAACCCGCATGTGATCCGGCTTCTGATGGGGGCCTTCGTCTTGGGCATCCCCGAGCACAAGCTGCGCGTCGTGGCGCCCGATGTGGGTGGCGGCTTCGGCACGAAGATCTTCCACTACGCGGAAGAAGCCTTCTGCACCTTCGCCGCGCGCCAGCTGCGCCGCGCGGTCAAGTGGACCTCCTCGCGCTCCGAGGCGTTCATCTCCGACGCCCATGGCCGGGACCATGTCACCAAGATCGAGCTGGCACTCGACAAGGACAACAACTTCACCGCCGTCCGGACCGAGACCTACGCGAATATGGGCGCCTACCTGTCCACCTTCGCACCCTCCGTGCCCACATGGCTGCACGGCACGCTGATGGCCGGCAATTACAAGACGCCGCTCGTCTATGTGAACGTGAAGGCCGTGTTCACCAACACCGTGCCGGTCGACGCCTATCGCGGCGCGGGCCGTCCCGAGGCGACGTTCCAGCTGGAGCGGGTGATCGACAAGGCCGCACGCGAACTGGGCGTCGATCCGATCAAGCTGCGCCGTCAGAACTTCATCACGACCTTCCCCTACGCGACGCCGGTCGCGGTGGAGTACGACACGGGCGATTACAACGCCACGATGGACAAGATGGAAGAGCTGATGGACCTCTCGGGCTTCGAGGCGCGCCGCAAGGCCTCCGAGGCCAAGGGCAAGCTGCGCGGTCTGGGCGTGAACTGCTTCATCGAGGCCTGCGGCATCGCGCCGTCGAACCTCGTGGGTCAGCTCGGTGCGCGCGCTGGCCTTTACGAAAGCGCGACCGTCCGGGTGAATGCCACGGGCTCGATCTCGGTCATGACCGGCAGCCACAGCCACGGGCAGGGGCATGAGACCGCCTTCCCGCAGGTGATCGCCGAGATGCTGGGCATCCCCGAGGATCAGATCGACATCGTGCATGGCGACACCGCCAACACGCCGATGGGCATGGGCACCTATGGCTCGCGCTCCATCGCGGTGGGCGGCTCGGCCATGGTGCGGGCGACCGAGAAGATCATCAACAAGGCGAAAAAGATCGCCTCGCATCTTCTGGAAGCATCCGAAGGCGATATCGAGCTGAAGGACGGCGCCTTCACCGTCGCGGGCACGGACAAATCCGTGGCCTGGGGGGATGTGACGCTGGCGGCATATGTGCCGCACAACTACCCGCTCGAGGATCTGGAGCCCGGCCTTGAAGAGACCGCCTTCTACGATCCGTCGAACTTCACCTATCCCGCGGGCGCCTATGCCTGCGAGGTGGAGCTTGACCCCGAAACGGGCCATGTGCGGATCGAGAAGTTCGTCTCCGCGGATGATTTCGGCAATGTCATCAACCCGATGATCGTCGAAGGCCAGGTCCATGGCGGCATCGCGCAAGGCATCGGTCAGGCGCTTCTGGAGAACTGCGCCTATGACGAGAACGGCCAGCTTCTGAGCGCGTCCTACATGGATTACGCCATGCCGCGCGCGGATGTGATCCCGAACCTCGACAGCTACATCGTCGATCATTCCTGTCAGACGCCCTGCACGCACAACCCGCTGGGTGTGAAAGGCTGCGGCGAGGCGGGCGCCATCGGTTCTCCGCCGACGGTGATCAACGCGATCGTCGATGCGCTGCAATCGGGCGGACACGAGGTCGACCATATCGACATGCCCGCCACGCCGAGCCGTGTCTGGCAGGCGATGCAGGGATAAGTCCTAACGGCTGGGGGGCTCTGCCCCCCAGACCCCCCGGAGGTATTTTTGGTCCGAACGTGAACAGACGCGGCGGACTAGGAGGAGAAGACGATGTACAATTTCGATGTGGTACGACCCACTTCCATCGACGAGGCGATCAAGGCGCTGGCCGAGGAAGAGGCCCAGCCGCTGGGCGGCGGGCAGACGCTGATCCCGACGCTGAAACAGCGGCTCGCCATGCCCTCGAAGCTGGTCAGCCTGACGGCGATCGCCGAGATGAAGGGCGTCTGCAAGACCGATGACGGCGCGCTGGCCATCGGCGGCGGCACCAATCACGCCACCGTGGCGAAAGAGGCGGCCGCCGATTTCCCGGGCCTTGCGGCGCTGGCCGCGCATATCGGCGATCCGGCGGTGCGTAATCGCGGCACGATCGGCGGCAGCCTTGCCAATAACGACCCCTCGGCCTGTTATCCGGCCGCAGCCCTTGGCACCGGGGCCACGATCAAGACCAACAGCCGCGAGATCGCGGCGGATGACTACTTCCAGGGCATGTTCATGACCGCGCTCGAGGAAGGCGAGATCATCACCGAGGTCCGTCTGCCGATCCCGGAGAAGTCGAACTACCAGAAGTTCGAACAGCCCGCATCGCGCTTCGCGCTGGTGGGCGTGTTCGTCGCGAAATACGGGGACGGCGTCCGCGTCGCGGTCACGGGCGCCTCGAATGACGGCGTGTTCCGCTGGTCCGAGGCCGAGGCTGCGCTGGCGTCGGACTTCTCGGCCTCCGCGGTGGACGGGCTGTCGGCGCCTGACGGGTCCGGCATGATTTCCGATCTGCACGGCTCGGGCGATTATCGCGCGCATCTGGTGAAGGTGCTGACCAAGCGGGCCGTCGCCGCGGCAGGCTGAGCGCATCGCGCGTTGCATAGATGATGTCCCCGGTCGCGCTGCGGCCGGGGATTTTTCTTGTCCTGCCTCATGCCCGCTTGGCCCTTTCCCGCGCCGCCCTGCGGTGCGATAGATCTGGGGCGCGCATGCGCAGGGCAGCGGAGGGGCCGATGGCCGAGCCTGACAGAGACCAAAGCCTGCATTTCCTCGAACTGACGCTGGCCGAGGCGCAGGCCACCGTACGCGCCTATGACACCAAGGCGCAGATCGTGGGCATCGGCTACACCTTCACGCTCAACATCGTGGCGGCGGTCTCAGACGCGTTTCCCAATGCCGGGGGCGATGCGCTTTGGGCGGCGGTTGTCTTCTGGGGCATCGTGATGCTGCCGCTCGTTCTGTTCGGGATGGTCCTGTTCCCGAGCCGCAAGATCGCCCCGAAGGTGGCAGGCGCGACAGATCTCGAATTGCAGCGCACGCTTTATGTGGAGACCGCGCGCTATCCCAGTGTCGACGCGCTTGAGAAGGCCGCCCGCGCGAGCGACTGGATGCACGAGATCGCCTTCGAATGCCTCAAGGTCTCGCGCCTGCGCGAGCTGAAGCGCGCGCGGTTCATCCGTGCGCTCGTGGCGACCGGTGTGTCGCTTGCCACGCTATGCGCGCTGCAGATCGCGCTGCTGGTCTGACCCTAGGCGAAGAGATCGCCATATTCCTCGCGCAGGGCGTTCTTCTGGACCTTGCCCATCGTGTTGCGTGGCAACTCGTCGGCTGCGAACAGCCGCCGGATATGTTTGAAGCGCGCAAGGCCCGCATTGGCCTTTTCCTGCAGCGCCTCGAGATCCAGGGTCGCACCCGCCTCGGGCACCACGACACCCACCACCGTCTCGCCGAAATCCGCATGGGGCACGCCGATCACCGCGCTTTCGCGCACGCCCGGCATGTCGTCGAGCACGATCTCGATCTCCTTGGGGTAGATGTTGTAGCCGCCCGAAATGATCAGGTCTTTCGAGCGCCCGACGATCTGCAGATAGCCGTCCTCGTCGATCCGGCCCAGATCGCCTGTCAGGAAGAAGCCGTTCTCGCGCAGTTCGGCCTTGGTCTTCTCGGGCATGCCCCAATAGCCCTTGAAGACGTTGGGACCGCGCACTTCGATCTGGCCGGTCTCGCCCCGGGGCAGTTCCTCGCCGGTCTCGGCATTGGTGATGCGCACCTCGATGCCGGGCAGGGGGAAGCCCACCGTACCCGCGCGGCGTTCGCCGTCATAGGGGTTCGAGGTGTTCATGTTGGTCTCGGTCATGCCGTAGCGTTCGAGGATGCGGTGGCCGGTGCGGGCCTCGAACGCCTTGTGCGTCTCGGCCAGAAGCGGGGCGCTGCCCGACACGAAAAGCCGCATATGCCCGGCCAGATCGCGGGTGAAGCGGTCGTCGTCCAGAAGCCGCGTGTAGAAGGTCGGCACGCCCATCATCGAGGTCGCCCGCGGCATCAGCTCCAACATCTTCTCGAGGTCGAATTTCGGCAGGAAGATCATCGAACCGCCCGCCATCAGCGTCACGTTCGTGGCCACGAACAGCCCGTGCGTGTGGAAGATCGGCAAGGCGTGCAGCAGCACGTCCGCGTCGGTAAAGCGCCACAGATCCACCAGCGCCTCGGCATTGGACAGAAGGTTCGTCTGGGTCAGCATCGCGCCCTTCGAGCGGCCCGTCGTGCCCGAGGTATAAAGGAACGCGGCAAGATCGTCGCCCGTGCGTGTGGCAGTCTCGAAGGTCTCGGGTTGCGCGGCGGCGGCATTCATCAGGCTGCCGGTCCCATCGGCGTTGAGCGTGCTCAGATGCGCGCCCAGCCGGTCGGTGAGCGTCTTGAGGCCCTCTGCCTTCGCGCCATCGCAGACCAGCATCTTTGCGCCGCTGTCTTCCACGAAATAGGACAGATCGTCCTGCGTATAGGCGGTATTGAGCGGCAGGAAGACGATGCCTGCCTGCGCGCAGGCGGCATAAAGCGCCAGCGCCTCGGGCGATTTTTCGACCTGTGCGGCCAGCCGGTCGCCGGGGGCCAGGCCCGCCTCGGTCAATGCGCCCGCGATCTGCGCGGCGCGGGTCAGGAAATCCGCATAGCTAAGGCTTCCGCCATCGGCGAAATGCAGAAAGGCTGCGTCCTTGCCCGCATGGCGTCCGAACAAAGTGTCATAGAGTGGGTTCGGCATGGTCCGGTCCCCTTGTTATTGGCTTTACGCGTTTGTCTTGGCCGCCTGCGCGGCGAGCGCGCGCAGCGCGCCCGTGGTGGCGATCTCGCCCCGAGAGGCGAAGCGTTCGTGGTTCTGGCTGACCTTGGCCAGATCGTAAAGGTAGTTCACCATCACGCCGCCCGATTGCTCCATCCCCTTGGGCGAGATGTCGGCGCCGGCATGGATCTGATGCAGGATCGCGCCGTTGCCCAGATGGAAACGCGCGACCGGATCGACGGGCAGGCCGTCGCCGCGCTTGGCCTCCAGCAGGTAATGCGCCGCCGCGCGCCGCATGGCGCTGTCGTCGCCAAGGTCGGGCTCGATCTCCTGACCTGTCAGCCAGCGCATCATGCCGGGCAGGGGCGACAGGGTGACGAAGGTCTTGAGACGGGGCAGGTCGCCCGAAAGATCCGCCGCCACCTGCTTGATCAGCGAATTGCCGAAGGAGATGCCCGCAAGGCCCGCCTGACAATTGGAGATGGAATAGAAGACCGCCGTATCCGCCTCGGTCTCGTCCAGGGGCGCGGCATCGTCGTCCAGAAGCCGCTGCACGGAGCCGGGGATGCCTTTCGTCAGCGCGATCTCCACGAAGATCAGCGGCTCGTCGGGCATGGCCGGGTGGAAGAAGGCGAAGCAGCGCCGGTCCTCGGGCTCCAGCCTGCGGCGCAGATCGGTCCAGGAGCCGATGGCGTGGACCGCCTCGTATTCGATGATCTTCTGCAGAATATGCGCGGGACTTTCCCAGGAGATTGGCCGCAGCACCAGAAAGCCGCGGTTGAACCAGCTCGAAAAGAGGTGCCGGAAATCGAGGTCGAGCGCCATCAGCGCAGCCTCTCCGCGCCCCAGCCGCAACAGATCCGCCCGCATCCGCACAAGCGCCGTAGTGGCGCCGGGCACGATGTTGAGCCTGCGGATCAGCTCCTGCCGGGGCGGTTCGGCTGCGGCCATGAACGCGCGGTAGCTTTCGCGCGCGGGTTGCGCCTCGTAGGCGTCAAGCGCCTCGCGCAGGCGCGCGGGCTCCAGGTTCAGATCCTGTGCCAGATGCCGGAAGAACCCCAGCCGTCCGTCATCGTCGAGCGCGGCATAGCGATCCAGGATGTCGGCCGCGACCGACAGGCCCGACACCTCGTCCGAGGCGGTGATAAGGGCGCGGGTCAGATCCTCCATCGGGGCATCCGCCCCGTGCCCGCGTTTGGAGGCGGGGCGGTTGCGTTCGAACGCGGTGGTCAGAAGCTCCGCCAGGATGCTCATATCGCGCCGCCCATCACCATGTCGGGCAGCCAGGTGGCGAGGCCCGGGAAGATGCACAGCAGGATGATCGCGATCACCATGCAGGCCACATAGGGCAGAGATCCTTTCAGGATCGTCTTCAGCGATATATCCGGTGCGATCCCGTTGATGACGTAGAGGTTCAGGCCCACGGGCGGCGAAATGAGGCCGATCTCCATGTTGATGGTCAGCACCACCGCGAACCAGATCGGATCGAACCCCGCCGTCGTGATGATCGGCAGAAGGATCGGCGCCGCCATCAGGATCACCGCGACGGGCGGCAGGAAGAAGCCTGCGATCAGCAGGAAGACGTTCACGGCGCCCATCAGCACCCAGCGATTGACCTCAAGCGTGCCGATCCATTGCGCGATGGATTGCGTGATGAAGAGCGACGACAGCATGTAGGAGAAAACCCCCGCCGCCGCGATGATGAACAGGATCATCACCGACTCGCGCGTCGAGTCGCGCAGCACCACCCACAGATCCTTCGGGTTCCACAGCTTGTAGATCACCATCGCGATCAGCAGGCACAGAAGTGCGCCCACGGCGGCCGTCTCGGACGGTGTCGCGATGCCGCCATACATGGCGTAGAGCACGCCCAGGATGATGGCGAGGAAGGGCAGCACGCGCGGCAGGATCTCGACCTTCTGGCGCCAGGTGTAGCTGCCTGCGGTCAGAACCTGCGCATTGCCCGAGCGCCATGTGGAATAGAGCGACCAGGCCATGAACAGCCCCACCAGCATCGCGCCGGGGATGACGCCCGCCAGGAACAGCCGCCCGATCGAGGTCTCGGTCGCGATGCCGTAGACGATCATGGTGACCGAGGGCGGGATCAGGATGCCCAGCGTGCCGCCCGCCGCGATGGAGCCCGAAGCGACCTCATCGGGGTAGCCGCGGCGGCGCATCTCGGGGATGCCCATCTTGCCTATGGCCGCGCAGGTGGCGGGCGAGGAGCCCGACATCGCCGAAAAAAGCGCGCAGGCCCCAAGGTTCGAGACCACGAGGCCGCCCGGGACGCGGGTCAGCCAGCGCTCAAGCGCCTCGTACAGGTCCGCGCCCGCCCTCGTTGAGGCTATGGACGCGCCCATGATGATGAACATCGGGATCGACAGCAGCGCGAAATTGTTGAGCTTGCCGAACAGGATCTCCGGCATCAGCTCGAGCGAGCGGACCCCGTCGAAGACGATCAGGAAGCCTGCGGACACGATCAGCAGCCCGACCGCGACAGAGACGCCCGAGAACAGGACAAGAATAGTGGCGATGGCGACGATGGCGCCCAGAAGCAGCGGATCCATTATGCCTCCTCCTCTTTCAGGCCGAAGGGCGTGTCGACGCCGATCAAGAGCGCATAGAGGTCCGCCACAAGCTGCAGCAGGAACAGCCCCAGCCCGATGGGCAGCGCGATATAGGGTTTCCACAGCAGAACGCCCCAGACCGTGTCCGACCGCCAGCCGCGTTCCCAGGCGATGTGCCACCATTCAAACCCGTACCACAGCATCACCGCCATGATGATGATCGACACCGACAGCATCAGGATCGCCATGCCCTTGCGGGCCGAGCGGGGCAGGGCGAGCGGCACGAGATCGACATTCACATGCCCGCGCAGGCGCTGGACGTAGGGAAGGCCGATCAGCGTCGCCGCGATCATCAGGTAGATCACTGCCTCGGTCTGCCATACGGTCGAGCCGTTCAGCACGAAGCGGATGAAGATCATCTGGCATGTGATCGCCACGGCCGCGACGATCATCGCCGCCGAGGCCCAGCCTGCGAGCGTCGACAAGGCTGCGACGGCGCGCAGGAACGGGTTCCCGCCCGTCTGGGCCTTGGAATAGGTTGCGGTTCCGCCGGACATGGGCAGCGCCTCCGGATCTTTATGTGGGTCTCATTGGGCCCGGGCATCATGCGCCCCGGCCAAGGGGCGGGCCGGGACGTGCCCGGCCCGCTCGCGGGCTCATTCGACGGCGAGTGCCATGTCGAGCAGTTCCTGACCGCCCGGAGTCTCGTCGACGAAGGCCTTGTAGGAGGTCTCCTGCGCCAGCGCGCGCCAGGCGTTGAACTCTTCCTCGGTCATCGCGGCGATCTCGACGCCCGCCTCGGCGAAGACTTCGGCGCTTTCGCCGTCCTGCTTCTTGGCTTCCTCAAGGTAGAAGGCCTCGGCCTTGGCGGCGCCGGCCATCAGGGCCTCCTGCTGCGCCTCGGTCAGCCCGTCATAGGTCGATTTGTTGATCAGAAGCGGCTGATACATGAACCACAGCGCGTAATCGCCCGCGGGCGTGTAGCAGGCGACCTGTTCGTAGATGCGGTAGCTCACGAAGGACGAGGACGAGGTATTGGCCGCGTCCAGAACGCCCGTCTGCATCGCGTTGTAGATCTCGGACGACGCCATGGAGGCAATGGAGGCGCCGGCCCCCGCAAGCATCTGCTCGAAGGCCTTGCCGGCCGCGCGGGTCTGCAGACCGTCGATGTCCTCGGGCGCGGTGATGCACTTGTCCTTGCCCGCGAAACCGCCGGCGAGATAGCCATGCACCAGGACCATCACGTCATCCTCGGCCATCTTGGCCTCGATCGCCTCCATGAAGGGGCTCTCGTTCAGGCGCGCGGCGTGGTCGTGGTTCTTCACGAGGCCCGGCATCAGCGTCAGGTTGTAGGCCGGCTGCTGGCCGCCCGCATAGGACAGAGGCAGCACCGTCATGTCGAGCTGGCCGCGCGACAGCGGCGTGTATTGTTCGCGCGCCTTGAACAGCGATTGCGTGGGGAAGATGCGGATTTCCAGGTCCACATCGGCGGCGGCGACCTCGTCTGCGACGATCTTGGCGACTTGGTGGCGCACATCGGTCTCGGACCATTGATGCGACAGGCGCAGATCCGTGGCCGATGCCGAGATGGTGCCAGCCAGAAGCGCCGCGACGGCGGTTGCGATGGTTGTTCTCATGAAGTCCTCCCTTTGAATGACGCCGGTTGACCCAGCGGCATGTCGGGGGAGTGTGGTCGGCGCTCGCATGGATTGTCAATGATCTTGTATGCAAGATTGAAATTCTTGCGTACGCAAAAACCGCGGGCTAGGATTTGGCGATGGACAGGAACCTTTCAGACGATGTGGCCGACCAGCTCGAGACGCTGATCCTCGAGGGCGGCATCGCGCCCGGCGCCCGGCTCGACGAGACCAAGCTGGCTGCGCGCTTCGCGGTCTCGCGCACGCCCATCCGCGAGGCGCTGCAACGTCTGACCAATTCCGGCCTTGTCGAACACCGCCCGCGCCGGGGCGCCTTCGTGCGGCAGCCCGACGCGCGGGAGCTGGTGCAGACCTTCGAATTCATGGCCGAGCTCGAAGGCGTCGCGGCCCGCCTCGCGGCCCTTCGGATCACCGATGCGGGGCTTGCGGCGCTCAGGGCCTGCAATGCGCAATGCAGCGCGGCCGTCGCGGAGGGCGATTCGGATCGCTACTACGCCGAGAACGAAACCTTCCACGCCACGATCTACCGCCATGCGGGCAATGCGCCCCTTGAGGCGGAGTGCCTGCGCCTGCAGCGGCGGCTCCGGCCCTATCGGCGGATGCAGCTGCGGCTGCGCGGGCGGCTCAGCCAGTCGATGGACGAACATGAACGCATCGTCGAGGCGCTGGCCGTGGGCGATGGCGACGGCGCCGCGGCGACGCTGCGCGCGCATGTCTCCGTTCAGGGCGAGAAATTTCACGCCCTGATGGCCAGCATGGACGTCGCGGCGGAATAAGCCCGCGCGCAAGACTGCGACGCCGTACGCGCGCGGGCTTCCCTCGGGAAATCTCAGTAGACCTGATCGAACCCGTCGGGCTTCATCGAGGGCAGCACGATCACATCCGCCCCGTGCACCGCGCGCTCCTGCAGATGGATCACGTCGTGATCGAGCATGCGGATGCAACCCGAGGACACCGCGCGGCCCAGCTCCCACGGCACCGCGTCGCCATGGATGCGGTAAAGCGTATCGCGGCCGTTCTGGAACAGGTAAAGCGCCCGCGCGCCCAGCGGATTGTCGGGCCCCGGCGCCATGCCGCCATTGGCGACCGAATAGGCCGCCAGTTCGGGCTTGCGCGCGATCATCTCCTCGGGGACTTTCCAGACCGGCCACGCGCGCCAGAATTGCAGCCGCGCCGTGCCCTCCCAGTCGAAGCCCGCGGCACCCACGCTGACGGCATAGCGCATCGCGCGGTCCGGGCTTTCCACGAAATGCAGGATGGCGGCGTCGGGATCGACGATGATCGTGCCGCGCGGTTTGCCGGGCCAGGGATTGGCGACTTCGCGGCGCCAATGCTCGGGGCTGAGTTTGCCGGGCGCGATGGCGGGGATCGGGAAGGGCTCATCGGTGATGGCGCCGTAATGCGCAGGCAGCGGCGGCGGTGGGGGCGGCGTCAGCGGGGCGGGCTCGGGCGCCGCGGCACGGGTGGCGATGTCGGGCCCGGTCGTGGCGCAGCCCGCAAGCAGGCTGCCCGCGCCAAGCGCGAGGAAGCGTCTTCTCATCAACATGGGTGTCTCCGTTCGGTCTGACATGCAAAGGCGGGCCGGGGCCTGGGCCTCGGTCCCGGGAAGGGATGCAGGTCAGATCAAACGGGGCGGCTCGCGCGGAGGGGCGGCACCGCGTCCGGGCGCGGGCCAGCGGGTATGAGGCCGGGTCAGCGGCGCGTCGGGCCAGACTTGATCCGGCAGCGTCAGGGCCTTTGGCGCCACCGCCTGCGCGCAGCCCGTGCCATGGGGCAGGGCGGTGCGGCAGCGCTTGTCGCGCGGCGCGGCTTTCGCGGGATGGGCGGGCAGGGCGGCAACTGCATCCCACGCGCCATGCTGTTGCGCCTCGGCCGCCTGCGCCATGGCAGGCGCGCCCAGATTAGCGCCCAGATAGGCGCCCCAGGGCAGAAGCGCGATCACAAGAATAGCGCGGAAAAGCTGGCTCAGGCCGGTCATGTGCCACATATTCGAGTTTTGAGATGCGACGTCCAGCCATCGACACAGCCCTCACGCGGTTGTGTGTCCGCGCGGCGTCGGCGCAACAGGAGGGCGAAATGAGCTTTGCCATCATCGGGAACGGCGCCATAGCGGGCTATGTGCATGCGCGTCTGACGGAACGCGGGCATGTCGTGGCTGCGCAGATCCTGCGGCCCGAACGCCTGCGGGCGGAGCCCGATGCAGGCTTTCCGGGCGTGGCCCCTGTGGACAGCGCAGCCGCCTTGCCCGAGGGCATCCGCCACGTCATCGATTGCGCCGGTCATGCGGGGCTTGCCGCCCACGGCGCGGATGTGCTGTCGGCGGGCATGGACCTGACGACCCTGTCGCTTGGCGCGCTGGCGGATCAGGCGTTGTGGGACCGGCTGGAGGCGGCGGCGCGCAAAGGTGGCGGGCGGCTCCATTTGGCCTCGGGCGCGATCGGCGCGCTCGATTGCCTGTCGGCGGCGCGGATCGGACGGCTCGACCGCGTGCGCTATGTGGGCCGCAAGCCGCCCATGGGCTGGGCCGGATCGCCCGCCGAGCAGGTGATCGACCTGAGGGATATGGGCGAGCATCCGGTCACCCATTTCGAAGGCACCGCGCGCGAAGCCGCCAAAGCCTATCCCAAGAATGCCAATGTCGCCGCCGCCGTGGCGCTGGCGGGGCTCGGATTCGATGCGACCGAGGTGGCGCTCATTGCCGATCCGGGCGTGTCGCGGAACATCCACGAGATCGAGGCCGAAGGCGCGTTCGGCGCCTTCCGCTTCCGCATCGAGGGCGATCCCTTGCCCGGCAATCCCCGCAGCTCGGCGCTGGCGGCGATGAGCGCTGTGGCGACCGCCGAACGGGCGATGGCGGATATCGTCATCTGAGAGGCGGGAGGCGGTCCGGCGCCGCCGCCCACCGCGCCCGCATCGGGGCTCAGTTGCGCCTGACGAAGTCCGTCACTGCGTCGAAGACCGGACGCGCGCGGCGTTCGGCGTTGATGAAATGCGTGCCGCCGTGGATCTCGACGTAATCCTTGTCGAGGCAGGTCAGCCGGTCGAAGAGCGCCAGCGCGTCGCTGCGGGTCGAGGTCGTGTCCTGCGATCCCCGGATCAGCATCGTGGGACAGGCGATGCCCGCAGGGTCGTGGATCGGGCGCCCGTTGAAGCACTCCCACAGCTCCACGAAGGTTCCGTTGGGTACGCGGAAGCTGGGCGGATCGGTGTCACCCTCCGCGCCGTCATCCGCACAGGACGACTCGACCAGCGCCAGAAGCGCCGCCTCGCTGCGCCAATCGGCCCCGTCGGGGATCTGTTCGTCCCAGCGGATCCGCGTGTCGGGCAGATTCACCCGGCGATAAGGCCCGAGCGGGCGCAGGCGGGATCGGTCTGCGGGATCGGCCAGCATGTCGATCCAGCCCGCATTCCTCTCCGCGTAGATCGGGGCGTAAAGACACAGGCTGCGGATCTTGTCGCGTCCGTCCGCCATCACGTAGCGAGACGTGGTCAGCGTGCCCCAGGACCAGCCCACCAGCGCCACCCGGGCCCCGTCATGCCGTGCCATGATCCAGTCGACCGCATCGCCGATATCGGCGATGGCCTGCGCGCCCGTGGCATAGACCCCCTCTTCGGGAAAGGCCGCGGGCTTCGACAGGCCGTAGCCGCGCAAATCGAGGGCATAGGCGCAGTAGCCCGCATCGGCCATGACCTGCAGCCAGTTCAACTCCTCATGCGGGATGTCGAAGATGCGCCCGGAGAAGGTCGCGCCATGCACGAACAGCACCGGCGGGCCTTCGCCGCGCTGGCGCAGGGTCAGCGAAAGGCCCGCCTCGGTGGACGAGGCGACGCTATGCCGGATCGACCGATCCGCGCTCTGCCAGTCGGGGCGGGGCGCCATCGCTCAGGCCACCTTCAGGATGATCTTGCCGATATTGGCCGAGCTTTCCATGCGCGCATGCGCCTTGGCCGCCTCCTCGAGCGGGAAGGTGCTGTCATGCACGGGACCGATGGCGCCGCTTTCCAGATGCGGCCAGACTTCGGCTTCGAGCGCCGCGGCGATCTCGGCCTTCGCGTCCAGAGATTGCGGGCGCAGGGTGGAGCCGGTGAAGGTCAGCCGCCGGGTCATGACCTGCATCAGGTCGATCTCGACCTTGGAGCCCTGCAGATAGGCGATCTGGACAAGGCGCCCGTCCATGGCAAGCGCCGTGAGATTGCGCGCGATGTACGCGCCGCCCACCATGTCGAGGATCAGGTCAGCCCCGCCCTCCGCCTTCAGCGCTTCGACAAAATCCGCTTCGCGGTAATTGATCGCGGCCTCGGCCCCGAGTTTTTCGCAGACCGCGCATTTCTCGGCTGTGCCGGCCGTGGCGAAGACACGGGCGCCGCGCAGCTTGGCGAGCTGGATGGCGGTCGTGCCGATCCCCGACGATCCGCCATGGGCGAGGAAACGCTCACCGGCCTTGAGGCCGCCGCGCATGAAGACGTTGGTCCAGACGGTGAAGTAGTTCTCGCACAGCCCGGCTGCGGCCTCGAAGCTCATGCCTTTGGGCACTGGCAGGGCCTGGCGCGCATCGGTGACGGCGTATTCCGCATACCCGCCGCCCGGCAGAAGGGCCGTGACCGCGTCGCCCTCGGACCAGCGCGTGACGCCTGCGCCGACGGCGGCCACATGGCCCGCAGCCTCCAGCCCCGGCAGCGGCGAGGCATCGGGGGGCGGCGCGTAATTGCCCGCGCGTTGCAGCGCGTCGGGGCGGTTCACCCCTGCATGGTCGATCTTGATGAGGATCTGTCCCTCGCCCGGGCGCGGCACCGGCGCGG
>CAZTEV010000031.1:0-18557 GCA_964612785.1 uncultured Roseivivax sp.
TCTCTTGCCAGGGTCAAAGGGGAGCTTGGCAGCGACGCAATCGTCATCCGCTCAAATGAACCAAACCTGAATCTTCAATAACGGTTTATCTCATTTTCGAGGGTCATATGGGGATCGCGATTGTCCTGGTAGCTGTATCCCTTGCATCGTTTTGGTCGTGGAGCGGAAGTTCTTTGCACTACGCTTGGGTGACGGCAAAGGGCAGGAAGTTACGCCAGATTACCCCTTGAATGGTCCGTCTCGAAACGTTGTCGCTCGCCCGGAATCTGTGTTGGCGCTTGGGGCGCTATATGGCGGCTCGGCCAGTTGACTCCAAGAAGCCACTCCGTGGAGCGAAACCAAGGGCACGAAATGAAGCGGTCCGAGGTCACTGGAGAAACGTCGACTGGATGAGTTGGGAAGAAACGCGTCCGTGGGTCGCAAACTGCTCCGCTGGAAATGCCTGGGCTCTCTATCTCAAGAACAGAGCTGGCGCCGAATTGGGTCAATCGCGCCACCGGATGCTTTGCGTCGGTTGTCCGTTGTTCTGATGACCAACTGCAGCAGCTTATCATGGTCGTGCAGTTTGGAGGGCGTTCCTAGCCTTCGATACCGAAGCCGCTGAGAAACCGTTGCACGGCGCGTTCGATCTCTTCGGAGTGGTCGTCTGGGCAGGGCATCTGATAGATGTGCTTTCGGATACCGATATAGACGATGCCGCCGTGGAGGTTCCAGATATCCTCTATGCAGGGTGCGGGGTCCTTTGTGGCCTCGTGGGTGATCTCGGCAAGAAGCGGGCGCAGGAGCAGCCCGCTGAGATGTTCGAGGTATCGCCGGTTCAGTTCCGCTCCGGCGAGACCCGAGAACATGAAGATCCTCATCCACTCGTATTCGAAAATGAGTGCGCTGTATTCCTTGTAGAAGTCGAGAAGCCGGTCGCGCAGCGGCTTCGAGCGGTCGCTCAGGCGTTCCGGCCAGTCGGGGGAGAGCCTCCCCATATAGACCTTCTCGTAGACCGTCTCGATCAGGTCGTCCTTGGTCGCGAAGTAGTTGAAAAGAAGCGATTGAGTAATGCCGAGCCGCTTGGCCAGATCGCGGGTTTTGCCATCCATTCCCTGCTCGGCGAAGAAAGCCACGGCGCCATCAACGATCTGCTGGCGCCGCTCTTCAGGCGGCAGCCTGCGGCGCGCGCCGCGCGGGGCATCCGGCTTGGCGTGATCGTCGACGCGTTGGTCCATGGTGCGCTGCTTTCCCCGTTTCCGCCAAACATTCTACTTGCATCGACTCGATATTTATAGATCAAATGATCAACACAGTTGAGCATCTGCTCAACAAGCGGCGTTGGGAGGCGCTGCTCGAATAAAGGGGGGAGAGGCATGAAAGCATCCGCGGGCGGATACGTCCGGGCGAGAGATCTGGACCATGCGCTCGATCTGCTCGGCCAGACGGACGGCATGGGCCGGATTCTGGCGGGTGGACAGAGCCTGGTTGCGGCGATGAACATGCGGCTGACCACGGGCGACTTGCTGGTCGACATCTCCCGCCTGTCGGAACTGCGGGGCGTGACCGAAAAAGCCGAGAACCTGCGCATCGGCGCCTTGACCCGTCATGTGGAAGTCGGCTCTGATCCGCTGATCACCGCCCATGTGCCCCTACTGGCGCAGGCGGTCGACTACATCGCACATGCCGCGATCCGCAATCGCGGAACCATCGGCGGTGCGACCGCCCATGCAGATCCCGCCGCCGAATTTCCGGCCTGCCTTGTTGCGCTCGGCGCCACGATCGAGCTCACGGGGCCCGAGGGCATCCGCACGGTCGCGGCGGAGGATTTCTTCCTTGATGTCTTCGAGACGGCTATCGAGGAGGGCGAGATCCTGACCGCCATCATCCTGCCGAAAGCGGGCACCGGCGAAGTGCATGTCCTCGAGGAAGTCGCACGGCGCTCGGGGGATTACGCCTTGGCAGGGCTCTGCCTCGTGAAGCGCGCGGAGGGGCACAGGCTCGCGCTGTTCTCGGTCGGGCCGAAGCCGATTCTTGCTACCGCCGCGATGGCCGAGCTCGATGCAGGCAATCTGGAAGGCGCCGTCGAAGCCCTCGGCGCCGAGCTGGACCCGCCATCCGATACCCAGGCCAGCGCAGCCTATCGCCGCCATCTCGCGGGTGTGCTTCTGCGCCGCGCCGTGGCCCGCATCGAGGGAGAGACCGCATGAGCGAGTTGTTCCGCGACAAAATCGACATCGAACTGACCGTGAACGGCGAGCCGGTCGAAGCCCGCGTGCCCGCGGGCCAACATCTTATCGACTTTCTACGCCTGTCGCTGGGCCTAACCGGCGCGCATGCCAGCTGCGAACACGGCGTCTGCGGTGCCTGCACCGTGCGGGTCGACGGCGATGCCGTGCGCGGATGTCTGATGCTTGCAGCCCAGGCCGACGGGGCCGAGATCTGGACCGTCGAAGGGCTCTCTGACAGTGCCGAAATCACCGATCTGCAAGAGGCGTTTGTCACCCGGAACGCGCTGCAATGCGGCTTCTGCACGCCGGGGATGTTGGTCGCCGCCGAGGAGCTTCTGTCCAAGGGCGGAACGCCAAGCCGCGCCGAAATCCGCGAGCACCTGTCCGGCAATTACTGCCGCTGCACGGGCTACGAGGCCATCGTGGACGCGGTCGAGGACGTGGCGCGGGCGCGTGCCGGAAAGGGGGCAGAATGACCATCCAGTTCGGCAATCCCGACCGCCCGAATTCCTACATCGGCAAGACGGTGCCGCGTCCCAACGCGGGCAAGCTCGTCCAGGGCCGGGGCAAGTACGTAGACGACATCGTGCTGCCGCGTATGGTCCATGTGGCCTTCGTCCGCTCCCCCTTCGCGCATGCCAAGGTGGGCAAGATCGACGCCGATGATGCCAGAGCGGTGAAGGGCGTGCTACGGGTTTTCACCGGTGCCGATCTAGCCGAGGTCTGCACTCCCTGGGTCGCCGTGCTCGCGCATCTCAAGGGCCTGAAATCGCCGCCCGAACATCCGATGGCCGTCGATCGCGCGTGTTGGGTGGGCGAGCCCGTGGTTGCAGTCGTCGCGTTCTCCCGTGCGGCGGCAGAGGAGGGCGCGGCTCTGGTAGAGGTCGACTACGAGCCTCTGCCCGCTGTCACCGACATGATGACCGCGCTCGATGCGGACACTCCGGTCCTGCACGCAGACATGGGCGACAACCTCGCCTTCAGACGCCTGCACGAGGAGGGCGATCCGGACGGTGCCTTCGCCCGCGCGCACAAGGTCGTCTCGGCGCATTTCCGCACCGCGCGCCACACCGGCGTGACGCTCGAGCCGCGCTCGATCCTGGTGGACTGGAACCCTGCCGAGGACCAATTGACCGCTTGGCACGCCACCCAGGCGCCGCACATGATGCAGACGGTATTCGCCAAACATCTCGGCTTGCCAGAGGGCCGCGTGCGGGTGATTTGTGGCGATGTGGGTGGGTCCTACGGGATCAAGGTTCACGTTTATCCCGATGAGGTGGCGACCGCCGCCATCGCCAAGATCATGGGCCGCCCGGTGAAGTTCATCGCTGACCGGCTGGAAAGCTTCACGACCGACATCCACGCCCGCGACCACGAGATCGAGGCGAAGATCGCGGTGGACGAGGACGGCAAGATCCTGGCCTTCGACATCGACGACTGGACCGCAATCGGCGCCTATTCGGTCTATCCCCGCACCTCGGCGATCGAGGGCAACCAAGTCGTGAACCTCTGCGGCGGCCCCTACGACTTCGCGGATTATCGCGCGAAGACCACTGTCGTCTTCCAGAACAAAACGCCGACCTGTCAGTACCGCGCCGTGGGCCATCCGATCGCCGTGGCGATCACCGAAGGGCTCGTGGACATGGCGGCTGCCGAGCTCGGGATCGATCCGATCGAGATGCGGCGGCGGAACATGTATGCCGACGATGCCTATCCGGTGACCTCGCCGGCCAAGATGCGCTTCGAAGGTCTGTCGCATCACGCCTCGATGGACAAGCTTCTGGAGCTCATGGATTACGAGGCGCTCCGCACCGATCAGGCGGACGCGCGCAAGCGCGGCAAGTACCGCGGCATCGGTATTGCGAGCTTCATCGAACTGACAAATCCGTCACCCTTCATGTACGGCATCGGCGGCGCGCGCATCTCGGCGCAGGACGGCTGCACGGTACGCATGGACCCCGATGGTTCCATAGTTGCGCTTTCGGGTGTGACCGAGCAGGGGCAGGGGACGGAAGCGATGCTCTCGCAGATTGTGGCCGAAGGCGTGGGCGTACCGCCGTCCAAGGTGCGCGTCATCACCGGCGACACTCAGGTCACGCCCTATGGCGGCGGCACCTGGGCCTCGCGGGGCGCAGGCATCGGCGGCGAGGCGGCACTGCAATCAGCCCGGGCGCTGCGCGACTCGATCCTGGAAGTGGCCGCGGCGATGCTTCAGGCCGATCGGGGGAACCTCGACATCCGTGACGGCGCGGTGGTCGACGCCGGGACCGGAGAAGAGCGCATGCCGCTCGACGAGCTGGGCCGCATTGTCTATTTCCGAGGCGACACGCTGCCGAAGGGTCTGCCCCGCGAGCTGGTGCAGACGCGGCATTTCATCACCTCGGACTATCCCTTCGCCTTCACCAACGGGGTGCAGGCCTCCTACCTGGAGGTCGACACCGAAACCGGCGTCGTGACACTTCTGAACCACTGGTGCGTTGAGGATTGCGGACGTGTCATCAACCCCCAGCTCGTCGACGAACAGATCCGCGGCGGCATCGTCCAGGGCCTTGGCGGCGCGCTCTTCGAAGAGATCCACTATGATGAAGAAGGCCAGCTTCTGAACGGGTCGATGGCGGATTACCTGGTGCCGATGGCGTCTGAGATGCCGGACATGGTCATCGGCCATGTGGAGACGCCCACGAAGGAAAGCGCGCTGGGCGCCAAAGGCGCGGGTGAGGCGGGCACCGCCGGAGCACCCGCCGCGGTCATGAACGCAATCAACGATGCCCTGCGCCCACTCGGCGCGCAGGTAACGGAAATGCCCTTTACCCCGGAGCGCATCCTGCGCGCGCTCGGGACTATCGCCGACTGACGTCAATCGGGGCGCAGAGGAGGCGCCCTTCTGGAGGAGGAAACAACATGAAGACTTTCACGCTTGGCGCGCTGACCGCCGTGGCGCTGGTGACCGGAGGCATTGCCGCCGCGCAGCAGCAGATCACGGTCAATATCGGCTCGTCCCATCCCGAGGCCAATATCTGGGTCTACGCGATGAAGAACACCTTCCAGCCGGAGGTGAACCGCATCCTGGCCGAGAACGGAAACGAATACCAGGTGAACTGGGTCGAGGCCTATGCAGGCACGCTTTACAAGTTCACGGATACCCGTGAGGCGGTGATGGATGGCATCGTCGATGTCGGCATGGTCGGTACGGTCTGGGAAGGCGCGAACATGCCCTTGCAGAACGTGACCTACTTTACGCCCTTCGCCACCGAAGACCACAAGATGATCATCGAGATCTTCGACGACCTGTCGGAGAACCTGCCCGAACTGCGCGACAGCTGGGCCGAGAACGGCATGGTGCACTTGTCCTCGCTGATCACTGACAGCTACGATATCTACGGCACCTTTCCGGTGAGCTCGATGGCGGACCTGCAGAACCGGAAGCTTAACGCGCCGGGCACCTCGGCCAACTGGCTGCAGAATACCGGCGCGACGCCGGTCGATGGCGCGCTGACCACCTATTACACCAACATCCAGACTGGTGTGACCGAGGGCACGCTGTCCTTCGCCTCGGGCATCCTTCCGACCCGCGTTTACGAAGTCGCGCCCGAGCTGACCCGAGTTGGCATTGGCTCGATGTATTTCGGCGGCATCGCGGCCAACAAGGACTTCTTCGACGGCCTTCCCGCACCGGTCCAGGACGCGATGAAGGAAGCCGCTGCGGCGACTTCTGTGGCGCATGGCGATTACGTCGCCGATCTGGCGGCACGGGCGATCGACGAGATGCAGGCCGCGGGCCTGACCATCCACGAACTTCCCGCCGAGGAGAAGGCGAAGTGGGTCGAGGGTTTGCCGAACATCATCGAGCCGTGGCTCGAGCAGACCGGCGAGTCCGGCAAGGTGGTGCTGAAGGCCTATTTCGATGCGCTTCGAGAGCGCGGCGCGACGCCGTTGCGTAGCTGGGACGAAGGTCTCTGATTCAGAGACCTGCCTGATGCGGACCGTCCGGGAAAATGGCCCGGGCGGTCTGTCCCGTGAAGACTCCTCAGGAGGACCGCAATGAGCGACGAGACCACAGCAGAGAGCGATGACGCCTTTGTTCCGCGCTTCTCGGAAGCGCCGTACGGGGCGCTAGTGGGCAGCGTCGCCGCGATCATGTCCTCCGTCGGTACGGCCTGGATCGGCGTTCTGATGGCGATCATCGTCGCCGACGTGGTCGGGCGGAACTTCCTCAATGCACCGATCACCGGCGTTTCCGAGATCGCCGCCCGCTCGGTCGTCGCCATCGTCTTTCTCCAAGTTGCCGCAGCCATCCTGCAAAAGCGCCTCACCCGCGCCGACTTCCTGATCCGCCGGATCGAAGGGACCTCGCCGCGCGCGGTCGCGCTGATCGAGGCGGTCTTCTGTATGGCGGGCGCAGTGGTCTTCGCGCTGATCCTCTGGGCCTCCTGGCCCAAATTCGTCGATGCCTGGGCGACCTCGGAATTCTTCGGTGTCCAGGGCGTCTTCACCATCCCCACATGGCCTTTCCGGGGCATCACGGTACTGGGCTCTGCCGTGGCGGCGCTCGCCGCGCTCTATCGCGTCCAGGACGAGATCAAGATCTACCGGAGGTCCGCATGACCACACTCGCCATCGGCTTCCTCCTGATCGGGGTTCTGATCGCTCTCGTCCTGATGGGCATGCAGATCGCCTTTGCGCTCTTCGGAGTGGCCTTCGTCGGCATCTGGATCATCCGTGACAACATCGACCTGGCCTTCCGGATGCTGGAGCTGACGGCCTATTCCGGCATCGCCGACTACCTCTTCGCGACCATCCCGCTCTTCGTCCTGATGGGGCTCCTGGTCAGCGTGTCGAATGTCGGACGCGATACGTTCGAGGTCGCCGAAGAACTCCTCCGCCGCATGATCTGCGGGCTGGGTATCGCTACCGTCGCCGCCAATACCGTCTTCGCCGCAGTCACCGGCGTCTCCATCGCCTCGGCGGCGGTTTTCACCCGCGTAGCGGTACCGGAGATGACGCGCCACGGTTACCGGCCCTCCTTCTCGGCGGGAACGGTCGCGGGCTCCTCGGTGCTCGGCATGCTTATCCCGCCCTCGCTTCTCTTGATCATCTACGGGGTGCTGGCGGAGGTCTCCATCGGCGGCATGTTCATCGCAGGTATCGTGCCGGGCCTTTTGCTTGCGGGTGGATTCGTCGCGATGCTCATCGCCGTCACGATCTTCTTTCCGGGCTTCGTGCTGATCGATCCCGACGCTGCGCGTGAACGCAGGCTTGATCGGGATTTCACTCGGATGCCGCTCGGCAAGATGATCGCCAAGATCGTGCCGATTGTAGCGTTGGTGATCCTCGTCCTTGGCGGGCTTTACACAGGGTTCTTCACGCCAACCGAGGCAGGGGGCATCGGCGCCTTCGGCGCGCTGATCGTCGCATTGTCGCGGCACAGCCTCGACCGACATAAGCTCTGGCAGGTGATGAAGCAGACCGGTGTGATCTCGGTTTCGATTTTGCTTCTCCTGATCGCGGCGTCCTTTTATTCGCGCATGCTCTCCATCGCGGGCCTGCCCAACGCCATCGCGGGATTGGTAAGCGACAGCGGCTTCGGCCCGCTCGGCTTCCTGTTCTTCTACGCGGTGATCATTCTGCTGATGGGAATGATCCTCGATTCCACATCGATCCTTCTGATCATGGTGCCCATCGCGGCGCCAATCGCGCAGGGGATGGGGATTGACCTGAGCCATTTCGGAATCGTGACGGTGATCGCGGTCGAGATCGGCCTGCTGACGCCCCCTTTCGGTATATCGGTCTTCACCGTGCACAACACGCTGAACGATCCCAGCGTTTCGGTGGAGCAGGTCTTTGGCGCGACTCTGCCATTCATTCTGGTGATGGCATTGGTCCTGGTCGTGGTTGCCGTTTTTCCATCGACAGCAACGTTCTTTCTCTACTGAAGCGCTGCGCTGGAGCAAGGTAACGTTAACCTCGTCGACGGGGGAAGCTGCCCGTCGCCGCGTGTGGTGAGACCGTCCCCATATGATCCGCAAATACTTGCTTGCGGGCGAGAGGCGCCGACGGCTGCCAGCGTTGCCGATCTTTATGACGGGCATGAGCACATGCCGGAGGCTGGAAATTTTGCGCTAGCGCCCGGTCGAAAAAGCGGCCGTTCAACATCAGGAATCTCGCTAATTCCGCGTGCTTGGTACGAGGCCGAATTGTATGCAATGTGTCTGAAAATTTTGCTTTCGCGACGAATTCGCTCAAACCGCATGCAAATGCATCTTTATTTCAAGCGGTTCTGACACCTCCCGCGTATGCGCTTCTTGTATACAAAAACGACGAATGTCTTGCGTGTTGCTCACACCAGAGGGGTGTCCAACAGCAGGAGAATCTCAATGAAAAGGCGGAATTTCGTAAAAGGTCTGCTCACGGCAGGCGCTGGTTCGGTCATTGCGTCGCCATGGGTCGCACGTCAGGCGATGGCGGCGGCACATTCCGATACAGTCAAGCTGGGATGTCTGTTCTCATCGTCCGGAACGATGGCCAATATCGAGGGACGCTTGAACTACGTCGCTCGCATGGCCGCTGAAGAGATCAACGCCAAGGGTGGCGTGTTGGGTAAGACGGTCGAGGTTGTGACCACCGATCCCGGCTCTGACTGGCCGCTTTACGCACAGCTCGGTCGTCAGCTCATTCAGCAGGAAGAGGTCGCAGCGACCTTCGGCTGCTGGACATCGGTGAGCCGCAAGTCGGTCCTGCCGGTCGTCGAGCAGAACGATGCGCTTCTCTACTACCCCCTGCACTTCGAGGGCGAAGAAAACTCCAAGAACGTCGTCTACCTGAACTCGCCGCCGTCCTCCTCGGTTCTGCCTGCGGTGGAATACCTGATGGGTGACGAAGGCGGATCAGCCAAGCGTTTCTTCATGCTGGGCTCCGACTATGTCTGGCCGCGGACGATCAACCAGCAGCTCAAGGGGTATTGGGCGGCCCAGGGCATCGAGCCCGAGGCATGGCGCGAGGAATATGTGCCGGTCGGTCACTCCAACTTCCAGACGCTGGTAAACGAGATCCGCGAATTCGCCGATCAGCCGGGCGGCCAGCCCATCGTCGTTCTGACCGTCGTCGGAAACTCGATCCCGGACTTCTTCCGCGAGTTCATCAACCAGGGCATAAGCGCCTTCGACATCCCGGTTCTCGGCCTCGACGCCGTGGAGGCCGATTTCGAAGGTCTCGATACCGCGCCGCTCGTCGGTCACCTGAACTGCTGGGCCTATCTGCAGAACGCGCCGGGCGCGCGGAACCAGGAATTCCTGACCAATTGGGCCAATTACGTCAATGCAAACGACGTTCCCTTCAGCCCGGATGTCGCAATCGATCCGATGGTTTCGACCTATGACGGCGTGCATCTCTGGGCCATGGCAGCAGAGAAGGCGGGCTCCTTCGGCGTGCCGGAAGTGCGTGAGGCCAGCGCGGGTCTGACCTTCGCCTGTCCGTCGGGCTACGACATCTCGATGACGTCCGAGAACACCTACGTCAAACGCGGCGTGTTCATCGGATCGCTCAATGAAAGCCAGGGCTTCGACATCCTGTGGCAGTCGCCGGATACGCCCGATCCAGTTCCGTTCAGCCCCTACATGAACAGCTGATCCAAAGCCTTTCGCACGGCCCGCAACCGGGCCGTGCACCCCCGTCCCATCACTCGGAGCAAACCATGGCCCGTCGCCCCAAAGGCCTGCGGCATCTCTTGATGTCCTTCATTCTGTTTTGCGCCTCCGGCCTGCCAGCTCTCGCGCAGGAGCGCGGTGCGATCATCGCCGAGATCTGCTCGGGTGATTTCGGCGCACAGCAATCGGCACTGGGCCAGCTTGCCGCAGCGGGTCTGTCGGAGGATGCAGGCGATGCGCGATGGGCGCGCCAAATCGTCGAGGCGTTCGAGGGACGGGATCTGCGCTGCGGCGATGGCATTGCCCTGATCGCGACCGATGCCGGTCCTGTAGCTGCGGCAACGCTTGAACCGTCCGAACTCGATCCAGAAACGCTCGCGCCGCCGTCGGTGAACCTGCGTCTGAGGGCAACCGCCGCCAGCGCCAGCGCGATCCTGCGTCTTTTCACCGAAGACGAGGCGGCCGCCCGTCTGAGTGCCGCCAATTACATCGACCGCCGCCGGGAGGCCGCAACCGCTCCGATCATCTCTGCCGCGTTGGAGCGCGAGAGCGATCCTGGAGTGCTTGACGTGTTGTCGACGTTGCGCGCCAGCCTGCTGCTGGCAGACGCAGATCCGGCCAATCGGATCGCCGCCATCGAGGCCATTTCTCAGGATGCCACCCTGCGCAATCGCACCAGCATCGCGGAAGCGATCAACGGAGAGACCGATCCCGACGTTGTGGCGGCAGGCGAGGCCGCAATCGCCGCGATTGATCGCACGCTGCAAATCGGGCGGGTCCTGTCGACGCTTTACAGCGGGGCAAGCTACGCCAGCGTGCTGTTCCTCGCTGCTCTGGGTCTGGCGATCATCTTCGGCCTGATGGGGGTGATCAACCTCGCGCAGGGCGAGTTGATCATGGTCGGCGCCTATGCCGCCTGGTTCACGCAAGAGGCGATCCGTGCCGCCTTGCCGGGGCTGCTGGACTATTACCTGATCATCGCGATCCCGATCTCGTTTCTGGCCGCAGCCCTGGTCGGGCTGATCATGGAGATCGTCGTGATCCGCCGCCTCTATGACCGGCCGCTGATGACGCTGCTGGCGACGTGGGCGATCTCGCTTCTGCTGATCAATACGGTGCGCGTCACCATCGGGTCCCAAAACCTCGAATTCCATCAGCCCTATTACGTTTCGGGCGGCTTTCCCCTGGTCGGCGATTTCATCATGACCTCGAACCGGCTCTTCGCGATCATCGTTGCCGTCTGTGCCTGTCTTGCGGTGATCGCGGTGTTGCGACGGTCGCTCTTCGGCATGAACATCCGTGCGGTCACGCAGAACCGCGCGATGGCAGGGGCCGCCGGGATCGATACGCGCCGGACCGACATGATGGCTTTCGCCCTGGGATCGGGTCTTGCGGGCCTGGCCGGTCTGGCGCTGTCGCCGCTTTACAACGTCAATCCGGGCATGGGCACGGGCTTCATCGTCGACAGCTTCATGGTGGTCGTTCTGGGCGGCGTCGGCAGCCTCCTGGGGGCCGTTTTGGCCGCCGTGGGGATCGGGCAGATCAACGTGATCGTCGAGCCCATATACGGCGCCGTGGCTGCCAAGGTTTTCGTACTCCTGCTGGTGATCGTCTTCATCCAATGGCGCCCAGAGGGCCTATTTGCACCGAAAGGACGTCGCTGATGGCTTCGGACCAATCCGCCGCGCGGGTCGACCGCCCGCTTCTGTCTCGTATCGTCGTAGGAACACTGATTGCACTGGTGGTGGCCGTGCCGCTTCTGGGCGGGCCGCTATCCGGGTCTGCGGCAGGTCTCAGCCCGTATCTTGCCAATATCATCGGGCAGATCGCCACCTTCGCGCTGCTCGCCCTGGCGCTGGATCTGATCTGGGGCTATGGCGGGATCCTTTCGCTGGGCCACGGTCTGTTTTTTGCCCTGGGTGGCTACCTGATCGCGATGCATATGCTGAAGGCGGGATACGTCTTCGGCGGGGTTACACCGGATCTCATGACCTTCATGGGCTGGAGCGAGCTGCCCGCGCACTGGGCCTTCTTCGAAAGCTTTCCCTACGCGCTTCTGATGATTTTCCTGCTGCCGGGGCTGCTGGCCTTTTTCTATGGCTATGTGTCCTTCCGCAGCCGTGTCAGCGGGGTTTACTTCGCGATCATCACGCAGGCGCTGACCTATGTCGCGATGCTGATGATGTTCCGCAATGACACGGGCTTCGGTGGGAATAACGGCATGACCGGCTTCACCACACTCCTTGGCCGGGATGTCGGCGCGCAGGGGATGGTGGTGGGGTTGGCCACGGCTTCGGTTCTGGCGCTGCTGCTGGCGTTCATCGGCTGCTCCGCGCTGTTGCGTTCGCCCTTCGGCAAGCTGCTGATCGCGATCCGCGATGACGAGGCGCGCCTGCGCTTCATGGGATATGACACGCTCTGGCCGAAGCTTGCGGCGTGGTGCCTGTCAGGAATTCTCGCGGCCATCGCGGGGGCGCTTTACGTGCCACAGGTCGGCATCATCAATCCACGCCTTCTGTCGCCCGAGCTGTCCATCGAGATCGCGGTCTGGGTCGCCCTCGGTGGGCGGGGGGCATTGTCGGGCGCTGTGATCGGCGCGGCCATCATCAGCGCGCTGAAGTTCTGGCTGACAGGCTTCGTGCCGGAAGCCTGGCCCTTCATTCTGGCGATCGTCGTGCTGGTCGTGGTGACGCTGCTGCCCAACGGTCTGCTCGATCTCAAACCGCAGATGCTGTGGCGCGGACGCCGAGCCCGAACCCCGGAGGCTGCAGAATGACCGCGACACCGACACTGAACGCCATCGGGGCGCAGGCGATCCAGATCGACGGATTGCGCGTTGTCTTCGGTGATTTCGTGGCTATCCCGCAGCTCAGCTTCATCGCCCGGTACGGCGAGGTGCATGGCGTGATTGGCCCCAACGGTGCGGGCAAGACGACGATGCTCGACGTGATCACCGGCAAGACACGGCCGAAAAGCGGGCAGGTTCGGCTCGATAATCGCATTGATCTCTTGGGGATGGACGAGCCCTCGATCGCCCTCGCAGGCGTTGGCCGGAAGTTTCAGAAGCCATCGGTCTTCGAGGCGCTGAGCGTGCGTGAAAACCTCGAGACGGCCTTGCGCCTGCATCCGCGGTCCATCCTGGCGGAGATCCGGCATTGGACCGATCCGCGCCGTGCTGCGCGTGTCGACGAAGTGCTGGACGAGATCAGTCTTGCCCCGCTCGCAGACAAGCCTGCGGGCATCCTGGCTCATGGGCAGAAGCAATGGCTCGAAATCGGGATGCTGCTGATGCAGCGCCCGAAGCTTCTGATGCTCGACGAACCTGTGGCGGGCATGACCGAAGAAGAAACCCGCCATACGGCCGATCTGGTGCGCCGCCTGCGCTCGCCCGACCGTGCGGTGATGGTGATCGAGCACGACATGGCCTTTGTCGAGGCAATCGCGGACCGGGTCACGGTGCTGCACGAGGGCACGCCAATCTTCGAGGGGCGCATGGAAGATGCGCGCCAGGATGCGCAGGTGCGCAGCGTTTATCTGGGACGGTGAAAATGCTTCTGAACGTATCCGATCTGACGCAATATTACGGCTCTGCACGCGCGCTGGACAAGGTGGGGTTCGGCGTGGCCGAAGACAGCTGCACAGCGATCCTGGGCCGCAACGGGGCGGGCAAGTCCACGCTCTTGCAGACGCTCATGGGTATTCTGCCGCCGTCTGACGGACGCATTGCGTTGGCCGGTCGAGACATCACGTCGGAGCCCGCCTATCGCCGGGCCCGGGCGGGTCTAGGCTATGTGCCGCAAGGCCGCGAGATCTTCTCGGATCTCAGCGTCGGTCAGAATATCGAGATTGTCCTGCGCAATCATGCCGTCTCGGAGCCCGATGCCCTGCGCGATGAAATCGTGACCCTGTTCCCCGTGCTGGGCGAGATGTGGTCGCGGCGCGGCGGCGATCTTTCGGGTGGTCAGCAACAGCAGCTCGCCATCGGTCGGGCGCTGGCCGCGCGCCCGAAGGTTCTGATCCTCGATGAGCCGACCGAGGGCATCCAGCCCTCGATTGTGCAGGCAATCCAGGACGCCATCCGCGAATTGAAGGGGCGCATGGCGATCCTTCTGGTCGAGCAATATTACGATTTCGCGCGCTCGGTGGCGGATGCCTATGTGGTTCTCGATCGTGGCCGGGTGGTGAAATCCGGTGCCGGTGCGTCGATGGACCAGGATGATGTCGAAAAACTTCTGACAGTCTGAAAAATCAAAGAAAGAGGAAAAGAATGGCTTCGCACGAAATCGACTGGTCGCCCGAGAATGTCTTCTGGGGCTACTTCGACCCGGCGCGCAAACCCGTGTCGCATATCGCGTCTGGTGACGAGGTGATCCTGCATTGCCTGCCCGCCTGCGAGCCCGAGGATCTGCCGCCCAGCGGAGAGGGGGTCCTGCCCGCACATCTGGCTGCGATGGACTATCACAAGAATGACAAGGGCGCCGGGCCGCACATGGTCACGGGACCGGTCTTCGTCGAAGGGGCCGCGCCGGGTGATGTGCTTCAGGTCGATATCCTTGAGGCCCGGCCTGCGCAGAGCTGGGGCTTCACCGCGATCCTGCCGCTCCTGGGCGCGCTGCCCGACGAATTCACCGATTACGAACGGGTTCATATCGACATCGACGAAAAGGCGGGGGTTTGTCGGCTGCCCTGGGGGCTCGAACTGCCGCTCGATCCGTTCTTCGGTATCATGGCCGTGGCTCCGCCAAAGGAATGGGGGCGCATCGGTACGCCCGAGCCGCGCGCCATGGGCGGCAACATGGACAACAAGGAGTTGAAGCCGGGTACCACGCTTTACCTGCCCGTCTTCCATGAGGGCGCGCTTTTCTCGGCTGGGGACGGTCACGGGCGGCAGGGGGACGGCGAGGTCTGTATCGCGGCCGTCGAGACGGGTCTCGTGGGCAAGTTCCGACTGACGGTGCGCAAGGACATGTCGCTCAAGACACCCTTCGCCGAGAATGACGAATACCTGATCTCTATGGGCTTCGACGAGGATCTCGACGAGGCGATGCGCAAGGCCGTGCGCGACATGATCGATGTTGTCGCCGCGCGATCCGGTCTCACGCGCAACCACGCCTACATGCTGCTGTCGCTTGCGGGGGATCTGAGGATCACGCAGGTCGTGGACGGCGAAAAGGGGGTCCACATGATGTTCCGCAAGGAATGGCTGCAGGCCTGAGCGTTGCAATCCTTCCCTGGTGGCCGAGGCGTGCTTTTGCCTCGGCTATCAGACGCCTAGGACATGATGAGACTGGTTTGCCAAGCGTGAGGAGCAGCACAAAGCGGCATTCACTGAGGCGCCACTAGTTTTCTGGACACCTGCCTCGTTCAGTTTCTGCTGTCTGATCTCGAAATCAGTGGCCGACAGCATGCCGTGCTTGTGCTTCCGCTTCGAGTTATAAAACATCTCGATTCACTCGAACACGTGCTGGTTGGCGGCGTCGCGGGTCGTGCTCGTGATCCTGCTCTACGTGATCGCCAAGCCCTTCGTGCCCATTCTGGCATTGGCGGCCATGGTCTTCCGCCTCGTCCAGGCGGTGCTTATTTCGGCCAAACTTTTCAACATGCAGGCGGCATGGCTGCTGGTGTCTGGCGCGCAGGATGTCACCGGGCTGGCACCAGGGCAGACCGAGGCGTTGGCGCTGATGGTGCTGAACCTGCACGCGAATGGATATGACCTTGGGCTTGTCTTCTTCGGCATCAACAGCCTGATGACCGAGGCGTTGATCTGGTGGTCCGGCCTGGTCTCCAGGCTTCTCGGGATCGGCTTGGCGGTCGCTGGAGGCGTCTAACTTACAGGCAGCGGCCTGCGCTTCTTCGCGATCGCGATGTTTGCGGCGTTCACCCCGGCGCATGGGCTTCGCATCATGGCAGAAGCCGCGTTTTGCGCTGCTCTGATGTTCCACGTGATGCGTGCGCGACGAGGGGCGGCTGCGTGATCGCCCTGTCGGCGCGCGATGTGCAGGAACCGATCATCGACGTCGACGACATTGCGTATGTCGCGGTTGCGACCCTGACCGATTTCGACCGCCATTCCCGTGAGCTCTACGAGATCACCGCTCCGTGCCTATAGAACTGCTCCGAAGCCGCATCCTCTCGGTTTCATTCGAAACCCCGGAGCCTTCCGTCAAATCGCACAACCCCCGCATCCGGGCCCTGTTGACTTCCCTGTCCAAGGCGTCAGGTTAGGCGATGCAACAGGGGCGTCCGCTGCGCGCGGGCTGAGAAGCACCCTTCGAACCTGAACCGGATCATGCCGGCGGAGGAAGTTGCGGGGATGTTTCGGCCGCAGGCCTTCATCCGCCGTGCCTCCGTCCAAAGGAGGCAAAGATGAGCTTATCCCCGGGCGAAAGACTTGCCGCTCTGCGCGACACGCCCCCGCTTGTTCATAACATCACAAATTTCGTCGCCATGAACGTGATGGCGAACGTGCTGCTCGCAATCGGGGCTTCGCCCGCGATGGTGCATGCCCGTGCAGAGGTCGGCGAATTCGCACAGCTGGCGCAGGCGCTCACCGTCAATATCGGCACCGCCGATCCGGAATGGGGTGCCGCGATGGAAGAGGCGGGCGAGGTCATGTCAGGCCTCGGTCGCCCTTGGGTTCTGGATCCCGTAGGCGTCGGCGCCACGCGCTTCCGGCAGGATCTGTCGGCGCGGCTTTTGGCTCTGCGGCCCAGTGTGGTGCGGGGAAACGCCTCGGAGATCCTGACGCTTGCTGGGCTCGGCGGGCAGGCCCAGGGGGTCGATGCAGGAGATAGTGTCGCCGCCGCCGAGGAGGCCGCACGCGCACTTGCCCGCCAGACCGGCGGCATCGTCGCGGTCTCGGGTCCCGAAGATTACGTCACCGATGGCGCACGATCCGCGCGGATCGGGAACGGTCATCCCTTGATGGCGCGGGTCACGGTCATGGGCTGCTCGCTCAACGGTGTGACCGCGGCATTCTGCGCGGGCGGCCCCGCTTTCGAGGCGACCTGCGCCGCGCTTTCGGCCTACGGTCTTGCGGGCGAGATCGCTGGCCGGACCGCCCAGGGCCCGGGCACGTTTCAGCCCGCCTTCCTCGATGCCTTGGCGGCGCTGACGCCCGAGACGTTGGATAATGGTGCCCGGATCACCGAGGCTGCATGATCGCCGGGATCTATTTCGTCACCGATCCCGAGGCTTCGATGCCCGTGATCGAACAGGCCCGCGCGGCAGCCAGAGGCGGGGCCTGCGCGGTTCAGATCCGGTACAAGACGGCGAGCGATGCCAGTATCGCGGACCTCGTCGCTTGCCTGATGCCGGAACTGACAGCCCTTGGCGTGCGGCTATTCGTCAACGACCGGACCGAGGTGGCGCGCGAGACCGGAGCGGATCTGCATATCGGTCAAGGGGACGGCGATCCGGGCGCGGCGCGCGCGCGGATCGGTCCCGGCTCGCTTCTCGGTCTGTCGATCGAGACCGCCGCGCAATGTGCTGCCATCCCGGAGGGCGTCGATTACATCGGGGCCGGACCCGTACGCGCCACGTCGACGAAACCGGACGCGGCGGCGCCGACGGGGTTCGACGGATTGGCCCGCATCATCGCGGCGTCCCCGGTCCCGGTTGTGGCAATCGGCGGGCTTCGCGCGGCGGACATCCCGGAAGTGAAACGCGCCGGGGCTGCAGGCCTCGCGGTCGTGTCGGCCATTTCGCGCGCCGAGGATCCGTTCGCCGCCACACGCAATCTTGTCGAGGTATGGAGGACATCATGATCCCCAATATTCTTTCCATTGCCGGGTCCGACCCGTCGGGCGGGGCGGGCATACAGGCAGATCTGAAAGCGATATCCGCGAATGGCGGCTATGGCATGGCCGCGATCACCGCGCTTACGGCGCAGAACACCCAAGGGGTTCGAGCCGTGGCCCTGACCGATCCCGAATTGCTGCGCGCGCAGATTGCCGCAATCCGCGACGATATCCGCATCGATGCCGTCAAGATCGGGATGCTGGGCAATGCGGCGAATGTCCTAGCGGTGTCCGAGGCTTTGAGCGGCCTGGACGCGCCCATCGTGCTCGATCCGGTGATGGTGGCGAAAGGGGGCGACCGGCTTCTGGCGCCCGAAGCGGTCACGGCCCTGCGCGACACGCTGTTGCCCATGGCCCATGTGACCACCCCGAACTTGCCCGAGGCAGGCGATCTGCTGGATCGGCCCGCTGCCGAACAACGCGAAGACATGCTCCATCAGGCAGAGGATCTTTGCGCGCTTGGGCCTGCGGCCGTGCTTCTGAAGGGCGGGCATCTGCCCAGTGCGGACAGCCCGGACCTTCTGATGTCGACCGCGGGGCCGGTCTGGCTGGAAGGTCCGCGCCACGAGACCCGCAACACGCATGGCACCGGCTGCACGTTGTCGGCGGCTCTGGCCACGCAACTCGGCATCGGCCTGCCGCTGCCCGAGGCCGTATCCGCGGCCAAAGCCTATATCGCGGCCGCTATTGCGCAGTCCGACGCCCTGTCGGTCGGCAAGGGCCATGGCCCGGTTCATCACTTCCACGCCTCTTTCTGAAAGGTCCAACCATGAGCACAGCACTCGACCAACAAACCGTTCTGGTGACGGGCGCAGGACGCGGCCTTGGCGCGGATATCGCCCGCGCCTTTGCCCGCGAAGGCGCGCGTGTCGCACTCAATTACCGCTCCAGCGCCGCTGAGGCGC
>CAZTEV010000032.1:0-3336 GCA_964612785.1 uncultured Roseivivax sp.
GAGGCCTCGATCCGCAAGGCGCGGCAGATGATCGACGAACAGGGCGCGCGGCTCTTCGGCTGAGCGTCAGGACGGCTTCTTCCGCAGCCGCCAGACAAAGCGAATGCCGAGCGCCAGAAGGATCCCCGCCGGGATCAGCAACAACAGCTCCGTCCGCGTCATGTCGGCCAGCATCCGTTTCAGGATGGCTCCGGCACCGAACCCGACCGCCAGCATCGATGCGGCCCAGGCCAGGGCGGACAGGGCCGTCACGACATAATAGACCGTGGGGCGCAGCGGCGTGGCGGTGGCCAGCATCACCGGGGCGATGGTGCGCGCGCCGGGGATGAAGCGGAAAAGGGCGGCCAGCAGAACAGGTCGCGACAAAAGCCTGCCCGTCAGCCGGGCGGCCACCGGATGGGCCAGGGCGCGAATGACCCGGGGATGATCGCGAAAGAGCCGCGCCAGCGCATAGACCGTCACATCGGTGGTATAGCCACCCGCGGCAATGGCCAGGAAGGTCTGCGTCGGGTCGATGAGACCCAGATGCGCCAGCACCGCCCCGCTGATGGCCGCGGCATCCCCTTCCAGCGCGCATCCCAGATACACGGCAAACACGCCATAGGTTTGAACGAGCTGTTCCACGCGGGCTCCGGTCTTTTGCCGTAGCTATGACCGGAGCCCGCGGAAAGGAAGGGCGGTGCCCCTTAATTCGTCGGCATCACGAATACCTCGCGGACGGTCGCCCGCGGGTCGGCATTCAGCGCGAAGACCGCGGAGCGCGCGATGTCCTCGGGCTGAAGCTTGTCGGGCTTGGCTTCATCGAAGAACGGCGTGTCGACCATGCCCGGCGCGATGATCGTGCAGCGTCCGCCGAATTCGCGCATCTCGTCGGCCAGATTGCCGCCATAGCCATGCACGAACCATTTAGAGGCGCCATAGACCGACCCCTTGATGTGGATGCGGCCCGCCGCCGATCCGGTCAGCAGCAGATGACCCTTGCGCTCCTTCAGATAGGGCATGACGGCTTTTGTCGTCCAAAGCACCCCGAGGATGTTGATCTGGACCATCTTCTCCCATTCCTCGGGATCGCCTGCTTCGGTCCCTGCCGCAGAGAGACCCGTGCCCGCATTGGCGAAGGCCGCGTCGATTCCGCCGAAGGTGTGGTTGAGCGTCTTCAGCGCCTCCATCTGACTTTCCAGCGAGGTCACATCGCCCGGCAGCGCCACGGCCTTGTCGCCCAGCTCATCCGACAGCGCGGCGAGCTTGTCTTCGGATCGGGCGAACAGGCCCACATTCCAACCCGCTTCCACCGCAGACCGCGCGGTCGCCGCGCCAATGCCCGAGGATGCGCCTGTGATGAACAATGTCTTGTCGGCCATAATGAAAATCCTTTATGTTTCGTGGTCGTGTCGCAGCCCCAACGCATCAGTCGATCTTGGGTTGCGCGACGGGCGAAAGAAGGTCTGTGCAGTTTTGCGACGCCGTCTCTCGGAAAAAAATTTGAACTTATCGGGGCTTGGCTCGTTTCTTTTCCAGAACGAAAGGAAAGATGAATGAAACGCACAGCTTTCGCATTGTCCTTCGCCATGCTCGGCACGGTCACCGCCGTGGCCGCCTCGGACCTCATCGACGAGCGCCCGCAGGAGGTGATCGAGATTTCGGTCAGCGCGGACGAATTGGCCGAGTGCCGCGAGACGCTGGCACAGGTGGCCTCGATGCCCGCAAGACATGACAACGGCACGCCGATCCTGTTTGATTGGGGCCAGAATGACATGCCGCAGGTCCGTTGCGTCGTTTCGGAGGCGTAAGCGACCCGCGCAGACCTGACGACGGGGCAGATGCAGACCGAATTTCATATCGCAACGCGCGGGCAAGGGCTTTACGAATTCACCCGTGACGTGACCCGGTGGGTCGCGGAGCAATCGGTCGAGGCGGGCCTTCTGACACTCTTCGTGCGGCACACCTCTGCCAGCCTTCTTGTTCAGGAAAATGCCGACCCCGAGGTGCAAACCGACCTGCGCGCCTATTTTGCACGTCTGGTTCCCCCGACCACCGATCCTTCCATGTCTTATCTGACCCACACCTATGAGGGGCCGGACGACATGCCTGCCCATATCAAGGCGGCGATGATGCCGGTCAGCCTGACGATCCCCGTTGCCGACGGGCGTGCTGTTCTGGGGACCTGGCAAGGCATCTACCTGTTCGAGCATCGCGATGCGCCCCATCGCCGCAAGGTTGCGGCTCATCTGTCGGTCTGACGGGACGATACCCTCTATTTTGCGGCGCAAATTCCCCTCTACCCAAGGTCTGCGCGAGTCCCTATAGTGGCTGTGGATAAGTGGGGGCCAACCCCATGCTGAGCAGATCAGACACGAGGGGGACGGCCCATGCGCTGCCCGTTTTGCGGCAATGTAGACACCCAGGTGAAGGATTCGCGTCCCGCCGAAGATCACGTTTCGATCCGCAGGCGGCGCTTCTGCCCGGCCTGTGGCGGACGGTTCACCACCTATGAGCGCGTGCAGCTGCGCGATCTCGTGGTCATCAAGACCAATGGGCGGCGCGAGGATTTCGACCGCGACAAGCTGGAGCGTTCGATCCGGATCGCCATGCAGAAACGCCCAGTGGAGCCGGAACGCATCGACCAGATGATCTCGGGCATCGTGCGCAGGCTGGAAAGCATGGGCGAGACGGACATTCCCTCGAAGCAGATCGGCGAGATCGTGATGGAGGCGCTCGCACGGATCGACACGGTTGCCTTCGTGCGCTTCGCCAGCGTCTACAAGAACTTCCAGGAAGCCGACGATTTCGACAAGTTCGTCAGCGAGTTGCGGCCCGCAGCCCAACCCGACAAGTGAGCGACGCCGACCGCGCCCATATGGCCCACGCCCTGGCGCTGGGCACGCGGCATATGGGCCAGACCTGGCCCAACCCGGCCGTGGGCTGCGTCATCGTGCGGGGTGGTCGCGTGGTGGGCCGGGGCTGCACCCAGCCCGGCGGCCGCCCCCATGCGGAGACCGAGGCGCTGGCCATGGCGGGCGAGGCCGCGCGCGGCGCGACCGCCTATGTCACGCTTGAGCCTTGTGCCCATCACGGGCTGACACCGCCCTGCACGGATGCCCTCATTGAAGCGGGGATCGCGCGGGTCGTGGCCCCGTTCTCGGACAGCGATCCGCGTGTGTCGGGCCGGGGCTTCGCGCGGCTGCGGGAGGCCGGGATCGAGGTGGTGACCGGCGTGCTGGTCGAAGAGGCGGCGCGCGATCACCTGGGTTTTCTGACGCGGCTGCGCATGGGGCGGCCGCATGTGACGCTGAAGCTTGCCACGTCGCTCGATGGCCGCATCGCCACCGCGACGGG
>CAZTEV010000032.1:3436-18420 GCA_964612785.1 uncultured Roseivivax sp.
GCGCTTGCCGCGACGCTGATGCAGGCGGATCTGGTCGACGAGTTCATGGCCTTCACTGCGGGGCTGGCGCTGGGCGCGGAAGGCAGGCCAAGCCTTGGCGCGCTGGGCATTGACCGGCTATCCGAGGCGCAGCGCTTCGCCCTGGCGGAGATGCGGGATGTGGGCGGGGATATCCTGCATCGGTGGGTGCGCGCAGACTGACCCTAGCGCCAGAGATGGGCGCGGCTGGCCAGCAGGCCCTGCAGTTTCGACAGCGTGCGGTTGAACGGTCCGGGGCGGGGCACCTGACCGGACGCCAGCCTTTCGGCCACCACCTCGACGGGGCAGGGGCGGCCCGTCACCGGATCGCGATAGCGCGAATAGGCGATGAGCGCCGCATGGACGAGACCTTCGAGCGTCACGCCGTGGCTGCCGCGACGCCGGGCGGGCACCCGGCCCAGATCGTGCGTCAGGCCCCAGCCCGCGTAGAAGGGCGTGCCGAGCGCCGTCACCGCGCAGCCGCGCAGCAAGGCCTCGAACCCGGTCAGCGACGTGATCGTCCAGACCGCGTCCACCTGCTGCAAAAGCGGCCCCATCGGGGCAGGCCCGAGCGTCACATCGGCCCATCTCTCGGGCCGCGCGACCGCGCCCTTGCGCAGACCGGCCAGCACGTCGGGATGGGGTTTCCAGATCAGCACCGCGTCGGGGTTTTCGGCCCGCGTGCGGTCCAGAAGCGCCACGTTCGTCGCGACCTCGTCCCCGCCCTTGAGGATCGAGGCGTCGTCCTCCACCTGTCCGGGCACGAGAATGCGCCGTCCTTCGGGCAGCTCGGGCAGATCGCCCGCAAGGTTGTATTTCGACAGCCCCGCCGCGGTCAGGTGCCGGATCAGGCGCTCTGCCCGATCAAGGGCATCGGCTGGCAGCGACGGGCTTTCGGCGATCAGCGCCTCCAGCCGCGACGGCTGCGTCGGGTCGTAATAGATGCCCAGATCGTCGAGGGCGAGTGACATGGGCGGGATCAATTCGGCGCCAAGGCCACGGGAGCGCAGGAAGCCGTCCTCGACGCGGACCGCGTCCTCGTCCGGGCGGGCCTTGCCGGCCCAGACCATCTGACGGCGGCCTTGCGCCTGCGTGATGCGTTGCGCTTTTGCCGGATCGTCTTCGAAAACGACCCGCCGCCTCGTTCCGAAAAAGCCCTGCATTGGCGCGCGTTTCCACAGCCGCATGTCGCGCGCCACCCAGCCCGCGCGGTCGTCCCGCCACGCCCGGACCTCGGCCTCGAAGGCATCGAGAACCTGTTCGATCTCGCACAGCCGGTCGCGGAACGGGTCGTACCAGCGCGGGTAGAGGATCATCGCGGCAGCGAATAGCTGCGCGCGCGTCAGGCGCCGCTGCCGCCGGTCGAGCGGGAAGCGATCGTCGCTCAGGCCCCAGCCTGCGTAGAAGGGCTGACCGAACAGCACGGGCTTGTGGCCCGCAAGGATCGCCTCGAACCCCATCTGGGAGGAGACGGAATAGACCGCGACCGCGCCCTCCAACAAGTGCCAAGGCGACAGGGGGGCGTCATGCATCTCCATGCCCGGGCCGAGATCGGCCTCGGTGAAATATCCCGGACGGTGGCCCGCGCGGGTTTCGGGATGGCTGCGCACGAGGATGCGCGCGGCGGGATGTTCGTCGCGCGCGTGAAAGAGCATCTCGCGGAAGCGGTTGCGATCGGCGCCCGAGGCCCGCACCGATGCATCGTCCTTGGTCTGGTCGATCACCAGAACATAGCCCGGCTCGGGCAGGGGCAGATCGGTGCGCGTCGCTGCGTATTTCGTCAGATGGGCGGCGCGCATCCGGGCCATGGCGGCCTTCGCGCGGCTCAGGAGGGCAGTGTCGTCAAGCGGATGGGTGGCGAGCAGCGTCTCGAGATCCGAGGGGCGGGCCGGGTCGAAATGCACGCCTGCCGTGTCGATCAACAGCCCCGCAGGCGGCTCTCCGTCGCGGCCGGGATGGAGGGAGCGCAGGAAGGCGTCCTCGATCCGCACGAGCGGCGCATCGCTGCGCGCGGCCATGGCCTCGCCCCGGGGGGCCAGCGGGGACATACCCCAGACGCCCACCGCATCGCCGTCGCGCGGGCGGCCGGTGACGACCTGAAAGCCTGCAAGCGTCAGGATCCGGGTCAGGCGCGCATCGAAGCGCAACTTGCGGGTATAGACGTGCAAACGCCGGGGCGGGGCCCCGGCGTCCGGTCCCGGCAGAGTGCCGGTCATGAAGATCAGAGCCCGCCGGAGGCGATCGTGTCCACGGAGGTCGCGAGATCACCCAATGCCGTGACCGATCCGAGCGACCCGGTAAGCGCCGCGATGGTCTTGTCCCATTGCACGAAGGGCGCTTCGGTCACATAGAGCGTGTCCTGATCGCGCACCACGAAGTCGCGGGCGATGAACATGCCGTTGGGCTGGGTCAGGTCGAGCACGTAGACCATGCGCTGCGCGCCGATCAGATCGTTGCGGCCCAGCACCTGATTGGCGATTTCCGCGGGTTCGTTGCGGAAGATGAAGACGCCCGTGGGATCGGATGTGGTCGCGACAAGGCCGCCCACCGTGGCCAACGCCTCGACCGCCGACAGGGTCTGCGTCTCGAACGGCACCCGGGCCTGACCGCCGAGAGCGCCCAGGGCGGTGAAGGAGCGTTCGTCCTCCTGGATCAGGATCTTGTCGCCCGCGCGCAGGGCGATATCCATCTGCGGGTTCTCGTAGAGGTCCTGGAACCAGATCTTGCCGGTCTGCCCGCCGCGCTGAACGGTGACCTGCGCGATCTCGGGCGGGATGGCGATGCCGCCTGCCTGCGCCAGCATGGCCGACAGGGTGCGGGTGGGGCGTTCGATGGCGAAGACGCCCGACGTGCCCGAGGCCGAGACCACCGTTACGGTCGATCCGTCGCCCGCCACGCGGCGCACCTGCACCTGCGGATCGGGGGTCTGATCGGCCAGCCGGTCGGTGATGATCCGGCGGATCGACTCGGGCGTGTTGCCCGCCGCGCGCACGCGGCCCGCGTACGGCACGAAGATGAAGCCCTGACCGTCGACCTGCACCTCTTCGAGCGCGGTGGCATTCGCCCCTTCGCCCGCCAGAAGGCCGTCATCGACGTTTTCCCAGATCGTCAGGCCCAGGATGTCGCCCGGCGAGATGATGTCGGAGCCCAGAACGCCCGCATTCTTGAAGCTTTCGGAAAAGCCGAAGGACGGCACCAGCGCGGTCGCCCGCGTGACGCGGTCGTTCACGGCCACGACGAAGGCATCGCCTTCGCGCTGGACCGATCCGGCATAGATTTCGTTCTTGTTGGGGCCCACGCGCGGAAGGCCGCAGGACGCCAGAATGGTCGTCGCGGCCAGAAGTGCGACGCCACGCGCCCACCGGGATGTAACGGCTGCCACTGCTCGGTCTCCTCGACCTGTTTTTGTCTGCCTCAGTCTTATTATTGCGGGCAGGCTACCGAGATGTGGTGCGAAAAGAAAGAGATGTGTGATTCCCGCCTCAGGTCACCGCGCGCAACTGTTGCCGCGGCGCCGCGGTGCCGTGACGCAGCGCGTCGTAGGGATCGTCGGGCGCGAGCATCATGTCGACGACCTGACGCATGAGCTGACGCCGCCCCCGGGCGGAGTAGAAGCCGCCGGGAAGCTGGCTCGTTTCCAGCAGGTAGCGGCGGTAATCCTTGTAGGCGCGGTTGTCGGGCCGGGTGGGTTGAGTGAAGAATTCGGGCAGCGGCTGGGTCGAGACGAATTCCGGCTTCGCATAGACCGCATCCCCGAAGACCTTCAGGGGAATGCCCCGCCACAGGACCTGCTGGGCTGCGGTGGAATTGACCGTCACGGCCGTGCGGGCATCGTTGAGAAGCTGCGCAAGCTTGCCGCCGCGCACGTAATGCACGCGCTCGGAAATGCCGTGTTCGCGGGCGAGCGCCCGGATCGTGCGGCGCACGGGCACGCGGCCATCCTCGAGCGGATGGGCCTTGAAGACCAGGTGGTGATGGCCGGGCGCGCCCTTGGCGAAGCCCTCGATCACCAGCTTCAGGAAATCAGGCATCGTCTCGAAGGGCGAATGCCGCTGGAAGCTGGAATCATGTTCGAGCTGCAGAAGCGCCAGGTGATAGGGAAAGCCGCCATATCGGATGCGCGCGGTCTCGATCACCCGCTCCAGCCAGGACACAGGCATCAGCAGCAGGCGCCGCAGGTAGAGCAGGAATTCCTTCGTCACCGGGACCGAGCGATGCGGCGTGAAGTTGCGATACGCGCCATTCCGGAACATCACGAACCAATGGTAGAGCGCGCCGTAGAAGATGTGGTGGCGCATATCGCCCCAATGGGCGGGCGGCAGGGGTGCTTCCATGTCCGACAGCGCAAGGGCGGCCTGCATGTCGGGCACCGACATCTGCATCAGGCGCGAATGCCCGTTCGAGCCGCCGCGCTCATAGGTCACCCAGTAGGGGCGCATATAGCCTTCCTCGAAGACATGGATGCCGAGGCCCAGGGCACGGGCTTCCGCCACCGCCTCGGCGTGGATCTGCCGGACATCGCCGTAAAGCACTATATCGGTCACGCGCTTTTCGGCCACCAGGGTGCGAAAGGTCGCGGGCCATTCTTCGATCCGGCCCTTGAAGGGGATGTAGCTGTGCGGATGGAACCAGAACGCGCGGTCGCCCGCATTGAAGCCCACGCGCCAGACCTCGGCTCCGGTCTTGCGCAGCATCTTGCCCAGCCGGTTGAAGAAGGGGCCGTGGGGGCCCTGCAGAAACAGGAAGACCCGTTGCTGTCCGGTTGCGTTCATCATGGGGACGGACTATCTCCGAGCGTGATCTCGACGCGACATTATCTTGCCACAGCGGCGAAAATAAGGCTTTCCGACCGCGCCACCGATGTGGCCCTTCCCGCCCCGCGCAAGACCCCGATTTGAGGATAGGATTCTGCCATGTTCACCGGACTGATTACCGATATCGGCGAAGTGCGCTCGCTCGAGCAGCGGGGCGACCTTCTGGCGCGGATCGCCACGGGCTACGACACCCAGACCATCGAGATCGGCGCGTCGATTGCCTGCGACGGGGTCTGCCTGACCGCCATCGCGGTGGGCACCGACTGGTTCGATGTGGAGATCAGCGCGGAATCCGTGGCCAAGACCAATATCGGCGCCTGGTCGGTAGGCTACCGCGTGAACCTCGAACGTGCGCTCCGCGTCGGCGACGAGCTGGGCGGGCACATCGTGTCGGGCCATGTGGACGGCGTGGCAGAGGTCGTTCGGATGGAAGACGATGGCGACAGCACGCGCGTCACCTTCCGCGCGCCCGAGGCACTTGCGAAGTTCATCGCGCCCAAGGGCTCGGTCGCGCTCAACGGCACGTCGCTGACGGTAAACGATGTGGAGGGCGCCGAGTTCTGGGTGAATTTCATCCCGCACACGAAAGAGGCGACGACCTGGGGGCACACGCAGCTGGGCGACCGCGTCAACCTCGAGATCGACACGCTTGCGCGTTACGTGGCCCGGCTGGCCGAAGCGTCCTGACCCCAGCGGGCCCGGCGGCGCGCATGGATCACATGCGCGGCAAAGCCCGCAACATAGCACAGCACAAGCGCCAGCGTCGCCGCAGGCGCGCCGCCCCAACTCAGCAGGATCAGCAGGATGGGCGTGCCCGTGAGGTTCCCCAGATTGCCGGTCTGCGCGATGGCGCCGTTGCCCATCGCGCGGTCGACCGGATCGCTGTTGAGTTCGGGCACGAGGGCAAAGCCCGCCGCCTGCACGAGACCCAGGCACAGGAAAAGCCCCAGGACACTCGCGGCTGACCCCTGACCCAGAAGAACGCCCAGGCAGGCGAGCGCCGACAATCCGAACCCTGCAATCGACACGGTGACCGCCGAGAAGCGCGACAGAAGCGCCACGCCGAGCGTCAGCGAAGAGGCGATGGCCGCAAGCGGCAGAAGGGCCGGCAGCCAGGCGGGCGGGTCGGGCGAGAGTTCGGGCAGAAGCGTCAGGATCGAGACGAAGGTGAAGGTGTAGAAGATCCAGCCCCAGCCCGCCGCAGACACAAAGGGGTCGCGATACAGCGCGACATGCTGGGCCAGAAGGCCCGGCATCTTTCCGTCCTGCGGCGCGGGGCGCGTGATCCGCGCAGGCTTGGGCAGAAGCGCCTGCATCAGCGCGGCCATGAGAAGCGCATAGATCGCATGGGCCCAGAGCAGCCCGTCCAGCCCGTAGCCTGCGATGATGCCCGGCCCGATCCAGGCGAGAACCGCGAAGGCCACGCTGAAAAACGTGCTCCAGAGCGTCATGGCCGCGGGACGCAGGCGCAGCGGCGCGATCTCGGCGATCAGGGTCGGGGCCGCGACCACGAGGATGAGATGCGACAGCCCCTCGATCGTGCGGGCGATGAGGAAGACGGGCAGCGGCGGCAGAAGCGCCTGCACTGCCGACATCGCGGCCGCCAGCACAAGCCCGCCCACAAGCGCGCGCTTCGGTCCGATCCGGCTGACGAGCTTGCCGCCCGAGAGGCCGAAGATGAGGCCCAGAAGGCTCAGAAGCGAGACGGCGAAGCCCAGCAGGGCCCCGGCGCCGGTATAGATTTCGGCCAGCGCGTCGAAGCCCACGGCGAGTTTGGCGAATTGCGCCGACGCCCCGAGGCCCGCGGCCCAGATGGCAAGAATGACGAGGATCGGGGGCATGACGGCTCCGGGCTGGATAAGGCCGTGATGTCAGACCCGTGCGGCCTTGGAAAGACGCGGCGCGTCCGGGCCCGGGTTTGCAGAAAATGATTTCATTTTCTGAAGACCACAAAATTCAGGAATTTTGTGCGGCGCTCAGACCGCCAGACGGAATCCGGTGATGAGCTGGCGCAGACCCAAAGCTGCCCCTGCGAAGATCGCGGCGAAGGTCACCGGCGCGCTCAGCGCCAGGACCGAAAAGGCAGAGATGCCTTGGCCGACCGTGCAGCCCATGGCGATCACCGCACCCACGCCCATGATGCCCGCGCCGATGATCTGGCGGCGCAGCTCGCGCGGATCCTCGCAGGCCTCCCAGCGGAAATGCGACAGACGCAGCGATCCCAGAAGCGCTCCGAACCAGACGCCCGCGACAGAGCCCACGGCGAAGGTGATCGGAGTGCCGCTGGCGGTCATCCACCACAGGATCGTCTCGCCCAGGGGGCCTGCGAAGGAATGCGACACGACGGGCGTCGCGCCGAACTCCGCCTCGGCGATCCAGGTCGTCCCGGCCCAGGCGCCGACGATGGCCACGGCGACGATGAGGGCCCAGAACAGCTCTTTCGGTTTGCGGCGCAGGGTGGGGGAGGCGAGGGCGGCCACCAGGATCGCGGCGCCAAGACCCAGGCCGATGGCCGTCACAGGCAGGCCCGTCAGGCGCGCCCCCCATTCCGCGATGCCGGGCGGCGTGCCCTGGACGAATGTCTGCGGAAAGAGCGTCACGCGCAGCTGCGCGAGCGGCCCGCCCATGACCACATAGGTCGACACGCCCATCACCAGAACGATCACGAAGGCGCGCAGATCCCCCCCGCCGAGGCGCGCGATCGCGCCGTAGCCGCAATTGCCCGCCAGTGCCATGCCATAGCCGAACATCAGCCCGCCGATGACCGAGGCGTAAGGGTTCCACGCTGCCAACAGGTAGGCGGTTTCATCCCGCGCCACGACCCCTGTCGCCCCGAGTGCGAAGGTGCCCAAGACCGCAGCCCCGATCGCCACGGCCCACATGCGAAGACGCAGGGTCGAGCCGCCGTAGAGCGCATCTTCGATGGCGCCAAGGGTGCAGAACCGTCCGACCCGGGCGGCAAGACCCAAGAGCGTGCCGGTCACGAGCCCGACGAGGGCCACGGCCCAATGCGGTCCGATGAGGTCCAGCATGTTCGAACCCTCCCCGTTCGATCATACGCGTATTAGCGGTGATACAAGCTCCCGGTCCGACCGCGCAAGCTATGCGTTTGGAGCGCGCGGTCTTGCCGCGCGGCACTGTCCGGGCTTCGGGGCTGCTCAGTCCGGCTGATCGTCCTTGCAGAACAGATCATAGACGCATTCGAGCATCTTCTTGGGCTTGTCGTCAGCCAGTCGGTAATAGATCGCCTTGCCCTCGCGGCGGGGGACGACCAGGCCTTCGAGCCGGAGGCGCGACAGCTGCTGGCTGACCGCGGCCTGACGTGCGGCCAGCAATTCCTCCAGCTCGGTCACCGTCTTTTCGCCGGAGACGAGATGGCACAGGATCATCAGCCGTCCCTCGTGGCTGATGGCTTTCAGGAAGGAGGCCGCCGTGGTGGCCTTGCTGACCATCGCGTCGATTTCGGCATCATCCATGTCCGGGGACAGAACGGGCAGGCTCATTCCGATGCCTCCTTGGCTGCGCCGGGAAAGGCGGTGTTCTCGCTCAGCATCCGTTCGAGGACCGGCCAGAAGAAATGCTCGCCCGGATAGCCCTCCAGACGCGCGACCTCTTCGCCCTCTTTCACGACGATGAAAGTAGGGGTGAAGTTGACCCGCCGGTCATAGCTGACGCCGTCCGGCGCTCCTTCGCGCAATTGTGCCCGTTCGAGCGGGGCAAAGGAACCTTCGGCGGTATTGGGATAGATCGGCGCGATCTCGTCGTCCCAGGCGGCGCAATAGGCGCAGCCCGGCTGTTCGACCATGATAAGGCGCACCTCTGCCCAGGCGGGCAGCGGCAGCAGTGTAAGCGCAGCAAAAGCGGTCGCGAGGCGTCTCACGTCGTTCACCGATTGACCTTTCGTTCATCCACTATGTAATTTGAATATATGAATTGGACAAGAAAATAGGCGCCGGATGTTCGAAATCACCTATCTTGGCGCGCTTTTTGCCGGATTATTGAGCTTTTTTACACCCTGCATCCTGCCGATGGTGCCCTTTTACCTGTGCTACATGGCCGGAATGTCCATGACCGAGCTGCGCGCGGACAGTGGCATCGCGCCCGGGGCGCAGCGGCGGCTTTTCCTGCAATCGCTGCTCTTTGCGCTCGGAGTGACGACGATCTTCGTCCTGCTGGGTCTGGGCGCCACCGCGCTCGGCCGGGCCTTCGCCGATTACCGCGAGCCGCTGAGTTATGTGGCCGCTGCCATCCTCGCCATCTTCGGTCTGCATTTCCTGGGCGTGGTGCGGGTGCCGTTCCTCTATCGCGAGGCGCGGGTCGAATCCTCGGTGGAGCCCACCACGATGATCGGCGCCTATGCGATGGGCCTTGCCTTCGGCTTCGGCTGGACGCCCTGCGTGGGCCCCGCGCTCGCCTCGATCCTGATGATCGCGAGCGGCATGGGCGATCTGACCCGGGGCGGGTTTCTGCTGTTCGCCTACGGCGCGGGGATGACCGCGCCCTTCGTCCTGGCCGCGGCCTTCTCCGGTCCGTTCCTGCGCTGGACCGCGCGGAACCGGCGGTATCTGGGCTATGCCGAGAAGGTGATGGGTGCGATGCTGATCGCCTTTGCTATTCTGATCGCGACCGGCACGGTCAATTACATCGCGAATCTGATGCTGGAATGGTTTCCGGGCTTCGCCACCCTGGGCTGAGCCGGAGATGAGGGAGGACAGGACATGAAACACTGGATCATCGGTGCCGTGACGGCGCTGGGTCTGGCTTTGCCCGCGATGGGGGCCGAGCTGGGCGATGACGGTCTGCACAAGGCCGATTGGATGCGGGACACCTTCAAGGACCTGCGCGAGGATCTCGCCGAGGCCAATGCCGAGGGCAAGCGTCTGCTTTTGATGGTCGAGCAGCGCGGCTGCATCTATTGCACCAAGATGCATGAGGAGGTCTTTCCGCGCCCGGAGATCACGAAGATGCTCGAGGAGGAGTATTTCGTGGTCCAGCTCAACCTGCATGGTGATATCGAGATCATCGACACCGATGGTGAGGCGCTGTCGGAAAAGGACGCGGTCGGCAAGTGGCGGGTGCTGTTCACGCCGACGCTGATGTTCCTGCCCGAGGACGTGCCGGAGGATCAGAACGCAGCCGAGGCGGCGGTGGCGGTGATGCCGGGCGCGTTCGGGCCTGGGACCACCAAGGACATGCTGACCTGGGTGGTGGAGAAGCGCTATCTCTCGCAGGAGGACGAGGATTTCCAGCGCTATCATGCGCGGATGATTCGCGAGCGCGACAACGGCCGGACTGACTGAGTCGGCCCGATTCGGCCGACCGCCTCAGGTCGGCCCCATGCCGAAGGGCCCTGTGCTGTCCGGCAGACCCGTGGGCGGGCTGAGGCGCAGGGCCCCGGTCGGTAAGGCCCGGAATTCGCGGTATTTCTGAACCCGGGCCGCCTCTTCCTTTCAATTATTCGAAATTGTGAATTTGTTGTTGCCCGAAGCCGATCCCTCCGCGTAGAGTATGCCGAAGCGTACACGGGTCGGCCAAGGCCCGGATCATGTAGCCAAGGGAGGGACCATGAGGCTTGTAGCAATGACGGCGGCCATCTTCGCCGCAACGGGTGCATTCGCCGCGGATGTCGCGCCGATGGACGTGTCTTACGGCGAATACGGCGCGGTCGAGGCGTCTTTGTCGGGGCAGCCCGGCGACGCGGAAGCCGGTGCAGTGGTCGCAACGACCCGCGGCAAGGGCAACTGCGTGGCCTGCCACCAGGTCAGCGCGCTCGATGCGCCGTTCCAGGGCGAAGTGGGCCCGATGCTCGACGGCGCAGGCAGCCGCTGGAGCGAGGCGGAGCTGCGCGGCATCGTCGCCAATGCGAAGATGACGTTCCCCGAAAGCGTGATGCCTTCGTTCTACAAATCCACGGGCTTCATCCGCCCGGGCGACGCCTTCACCGGCAAGGCCGGTGAGGAGCCGCTGGCGCCGCTGCTGACGGCGCAGGAAGTCGAAGACGTTGTGGCCTTCCTGATGACGCTCAAGGACGAGTGATCCCGGGAAAGCCGACAGATCCAAAGGAGACAGACATGACCTTTACCAGACGTGAGACCCTGGCCATCGGTGCGGGTGCGGTCCTGACGGCGGCGCTGCCGGTCGCAGGCTTCGCAGAAGCCCATGCCGATCTCGAGGCGCTCGTGACCGAGTTCACCGGCGGCGCGGAGACCGGCGCGGATGGCGTGACCATCAACGCCCCCGAAATCGCCGAGAACGGCAACACCGTGCCGATCGAAGTGTCCGCACCGGGCGCCACCGCCATCGCGGTCTATGCCGCGGGCAACCCGACGCCCCCGGTCGCGACCTTCCGCTTCGGCCCCCTGGCCGCGAGCCAGACCGCCTCGACCCGCATCCGTCTTGCCAAGACGCAGGACATCGTCGCGGTCGCGCAGCTTGCCGATGGCAGCTTCGCGCGCACCACGGCCAACGTCAAAGTGACCATCGGCGGCTGCGGCGGCTGATCGGGCAGAAGGAGACAGACACATGGCAGACAACGTCAAACCCCGCGTCAAGGTGCCCTCCAAGGCCTCCGCAGGCGAAGAGATCGTCATCAAGACCCTGATCTCGCACCCGATGGAATCGGGTCAGCGCAAGGACAAGGAAGGCAACGTCATTCCGCGTTCGATCATCAATCGCTTCACCTGCGACTTCAACGGCGAGAACGTGATCGACGTGACGATGGAGCCCGCGATCTCGACGAACCCGTATTTCGAGTTCGCGGCCACCGTGCCCGAGGCAGGCGAGTTCAAGTTCACCTGGTACGACGATGACGGCTCCGTCTACGAGGAAACCAAGTCGGTCGCGATCGGCTGATATCAAAGATCGCTGCGCGCCCCGGTCAGCCAACCGGGGCGCGTCAAGGCGGCTCCAAGGGAGGGAACCTGACATGAAGAAACTGACACTGACCGCGGTTATGGCGCTGGCAACGGCGGGCATGGCCTTCGCCGACGAAGACGCCGATCTGGTGGTCAACGGCGAGATCGACATGGTCGTGCGCACCGATGCGCCCGCGCATATGGAAAATGTCGACACGATCTATTCGGGCTGGGTGTTCCGCTCGGACGAGACGCAAGCCTTCCAGATGGACGATTTCGACAATCCGGGCATGATCTTCGTCGATCAGGCCATGGATGCCTGGAACACCGTCGAGGGCGAGGCAGGCAAGTCCTGCGCCTCCTGCCATGAAGGCCCCGAGGAAAGCATGGCGGGTGTCCGCGCGGTCTATCCGAAGTGGAACGAGACGGCGGGCGAGGTGCGCACGCTGGCCATGCAGATCAACGCATGCCGCACCGAGAACATGCAGGCCGAGGCCTACAAGTATGACGGCGGCGACATGGCGGCGATGGAAGCGCTGATTTCCGTGCAGTCGCGCGGCATGCCTGTGAACGTGGCCATCGACGGCCCCGTGGCGGACACCTGGCAGGCGGGCAAGGACCTGTATTACACCCGCACCGGCCAGCTTGAGCTGTCCTGCGCCAGCTGCCACGAGCAGAACTACGGCAACTACATCCGTGCGGACCATCTGAGCCAGGGCCAGATCAACGGTTTCCCGACCTACCGTCTAAAGAATGCCAAGCTCAACACGACGCATGCACGCTTCAAGGGCTGCGTGCGCGACACCCGGGCCGAGACCTTCTCGGTCGGCAGCCCGGAATTCGTGGCGCTTGAGCTCTATGTCGCCTCGCGCGGCAATGGGCTGACGGTCGAAGGACCTTCGGTGCGTAACTAATACGTCGTTTTGTCAGGCCCTGTCCGGGAAATCGGGCGGGGCCTTTCCCGCTCAAATACATGCAAATATGCGAATGTGAATCGCGTTCGCTCTGACATCCAAGAGGCCCATCCCATGATCTCACGCCGCGATTTCCTGCAAGCCTCCATGGCCGCCTCGGCCATCATCGGTGCGTCGGGCTTCGGCAACTGGTCCCGCCTCGCCGCGCAACAGGCGCTGAGCCAGGATCAGCTTCTGGAGTTCGACACGTTCGGGAATGTCTCGCTCATCCATATGACGGACATCCACGCGCAGCTGACCCCGATCTATTTCCGCGAGCCGGAGGTGAATATCGGCGTCGGCGGCAACAAGGGGGAAGTGCCGCATATCACCGGCGCCGATTTCCGGAAGCTCTACGGGATCGAGGATGGCACGCCCTCGCACTACGCGCTGACCTACAACGATTTCGCATCGCTCGCGCAGGCTTACGGGCGCATGGGCGGCCTCGACCGGATCGCGACGGTGGTGAAGTCCATCCGCGCCGCGCGGCCTGACGCGCTTCTGCTCGATGGCGGCGATACCTGGCACGGCTCCTATACCTGCCTGAAAACCGCTGGGCAGGACGTTGTCGATGCGATGAACCTGCTGAAGCCCGACGCGATGACCTTCCACTGGGAATTCACCCTGGGCTCCGAGCGCATCCACGAGCTGATCGACGGTCTGCCCTTCGACGCGCTGGGCCAGAACGTGTTCGACGCCGAATGGGATGAGCCGGCCGAGCGCTTCGCGCCTTACAAGTTCTACGAGACGGGCGGCGTGAAGGTCGCCGTGATCGGCCAGGCCTTCCCCTATATGCCCATCGCGAACCCGGGCTGGATGTTCCCTGAATACTCCTTCGGCATCCGCGACGAGCGCATGCAGGAGATGGTGGACGAGGTCCGCGCGCAGGGCGCCGAGCTGGTCGTCTGCCTGTCGCATAACGGCTTCGACGTGGACAAGAAGATGGCGAGCGTGGTCTCCGGCATCGACGTGATCCTGTCGGGCCACACCCATGACGCGCTGCCCGAGCCGGTTCTGGTGGGCGACACGATCATCGTGGCCACGGGATCGAACGGCAAGTTCGTCTCCCGCGTCGATCTCGATGTGCGGGACGGTCAGATGATGGGCTTCCGCCACAAGCTGATCCCCATCTTCTCGGACGTGATCGATAGCGATGCGGAGATGGCCGCGCAGATCGAAAGCTCGCGCGCGCCGTTCAAGGCCGACATGGAAGAAGTCGTGGGCCAGGTGGGCGAAGGCGTCCTTTACCGCCGCGGCAATTTCAACGGCACCTGGGACGACGTGATCTGCGATGCGCTGTTGTCGCAGCGCGACGCGCAGATCGCGCTGTCGCCCGGCGTGCGTTGGGGCCCGTCGCTGATCCCCGGTCAGGACATCACCCGCGAGGCCATCTATGGCGTGACCTCGATGACCTATCCCGAAGCCTACCGCACCGAGATGACGGGCGAATTCCTGAAGATCGTGCTCGAGGATGTGGGCGACAACATCTTCAACCCCGACCCGTTCTACCAGCAGGGCGGCGACATGGTGCGCGTGGGCGGCCTTGGCTACCGGATCGACGTCTCCAAGCCCCAGGGCGAGCGGATTTCGAACATGACGCTGCTGTCGACGGGCGAGGCCATCGACCCGGCCGCCTCCTACACGGTCGCGGGCTGGGCCTCGGTCAACGAAGGCACCGAAGGCCCGCCGATCTGGGACGTGGTCGAGGCGCACATCCGCGAGTTGGGCACCGTCGAGGCCCGCGAGAACACAAGCGTCGAGGTGGTGGGGGTCTGACCCCCATCCGCCCCGGCGGGCGGCAAATTTTTTTCGTCTATTCATTCACATAGGCGAATTTGATGATGAGAGTTAAAAGGAGAGAGACATGGCCGATACGTCCGATCTGACGCCGTCCCGGCGCGCCTTTCTGAAAGGCTCGGCTGCCGGCATCGCCGGCGCCGCAATGGGGGCGGGCGCTGCCAAGGCGGCGGAGCCCGATCCGCTGATCACCGAAACGCAGGCCTTTGCGCAGGGCCTGGGCGACGGCGTCGATGCCACGCCTTACGGGCTGCCCATCAAGTACGAAGACGACGTGGTGCGCCGCAACGTGGAATGGCTGACCGCCGACACGATCTCGTCGATCAACTTCACCCCGATCCACGCGCTCGACGGCACGATCACGCCGCAGGGCTGCGCCTTCGAGCGGCACCATTCCGGTGCGATCGAGATGTCGAAGTCGGAATACCGGCTGATGATCAACGGCCTCGTCGACACGCCCCTGGTCTTCACCTACGAGGATCTGGAGCGTTTCCCGCGCGAAAACCACGTCTATTTCTGCGAATGCGCGGCCAATACCGGCATGGAAT
>CAZTEV010000033.1:0-17607 GCA_964612785.1 uncultured Roseivivax sp.
TGAGTTCCTGCGCCTTGATCAGGCGGCGGACATCCTCATGGGTGAGGTCGGTGCAGCCGCAGACGGGCTGGGCTGCGGGCAGAACGAAATCGTCGCCAAGCTCCATCGCGAGCACCTGTTCGACCAGCCCGGTGCAGGTGCCGCAGGACGAGGATGCCTTGGTGACGGCGCGGACCGCGCCGAGGTCGGTGGCCCCGCCCGCGATCGCCTCGACGATCCGGCCCTTGCAGACGCCGTTGCAGCCGCAGATCTCTGCGTCAGCCGGCAAGGCTGCAACGGCGGCCAAAGGGTCCGCTGCGGCCCCCCCTTGGTAGGCAGGCCCGAATATGAGCATCTCGCGCATCTCGGAGATGTCGGTGCGGTCCTTGATCAACCCGAAGAACCAGTTGCTGTCGGCGGTATCGCCATACATCACCGCCCCGATCAGGCGATTTCCTTCGATCACGAGCCGCTTGTAGACGCCGCGCGCCGGGTCGCGGAAGACGATGTCCTCACGGCCCTCTCCATCAGCGAAATCGCCCGCCGAGAACAGATCGACCCCGGTGACCTTCAGCTTCGTGGAGAGCTCCTTCTGGCGGAAGGCCGCCGCCTGCCCGGCAAGCGTCGCCGCCAGCACCTTGGCCTGATCGTAAAGGGGGGCCACGAGCCCGAAGAGCGCGCCTTCATGCTCCACGCATTCGCCCAGCGCATAGATGTCGCCATCCGAGGTGCAGAGCTGGTCATCCACATGAATGCCACGTCCCACCGCGAGGCCCGCTTCCTGCGCGAGCGCCACGTTCGGGCGAATGCCCACGGCCATGACCAGAAGATCGCAGGGGATCTCTTCGCCCGTGTCGAGTTCCAGCGCACGGACGCGGCCATCCTGACCGAGGATCTGACTGGAATTGGTGGAGCAGCGGATCGAAATGCCGCGATCCGACAATTCCTTGCGCAGAAGGTAGCCCGCCGCCTCGTCCAGCTGGCGTTCCATCAGGTGGCCCATCAGATGCACGACGGTCGTATCCACACCTCGTGCGTGCAAACCGGCTGCCGCCTCGAGCCCCAGAAGCCCGCCGCCGATGACCACGGCCTTTTGGCCGGGCTGCATCGCCATCATCCGCTCCGTGTCTTCGAGGTCGCGATAGGCGATCACGCCGTCGAGGTCGTGCCCCGGCATCGGAATGATGAAGGGCTGCGATCCGGTCGCGATGACCAGCGTGTCATAGGCCAGCACCTCGCCCGTCTCGGTCATCACACGTTTGCCCGCGCGGTCGATTTCCGCCACCCGCGTTCCGAAGCGGCACTCGACGCCGTGGGCGGCGTACCAGTCCTCGTCATGGGTGACGATCTCGGCGTAGGTCTTCTCGCCCGACAGAACCGGGGAGAGCATGATGCGGTTGTAACAGCCGCGGGGTTCGGCGTTGATCAGGGTCACGTCCCAGTCGCCGCCTGCCTCGAACAGGTGTTCGAGAAGACGGCCCGAGGCCATGCCTGCCCCGATGACGATCAGTTTCCGGCTCATGGCAGTCACTCCGCGGCTATCGCTTGGGGGGTCGGGGCGGATTTCGGCTTGGCGCCGTGCTCGTATTCCTCAAGGAAATCGAGCACTTCCTGCCGGTAGGCGTAGTAATCCGGGTGTTCGAGCAGCGCCTTGCGCGAGCGCGGGCGCGGCAGGTCCACATCGACGATCTTGCCGATCGTGGCCCGCGGACCGTTCGTCATCATCACCACGCGGTCGGCCAGAAGGATCGCCTCGTCGACGTCATGGGTCACGCAGATGGCGGTGACCTTGGTGCGGTCCCAGACCTCCATCAGCACTTCCTGCAATTCCCAGCGCGTCAGGCTGTCGAGCATCCCGAAGGGCTCATCGAGCAGCAGAAGCTTCGGGGACAGCGCGAAGGCCCGCGCGATGCCCACGCGCTGCTTCATTCCGTTCGACAGATCCGCTGCAGAGCGGTCCATCGCATCGGCAAGTCCCACCCGTTCGAGGTAGTAATCGACCACGTCCTGACGCTCGGCGCGGCTGGCGCGCGGATAGACCTTGTCCACCCCGATGGCGACGTTTTCCCGCGCAGTCAGCCACGGAAAGAGCGATGGCGACTGGAAAACCACCGCGCGTTCGGGATCGGCGCCCTCGACGTGACGGCCATCGAGCTTGATCGCGCCCTGGCTGATCTCGTTCAAGCCGGCGGCCATGGTCAGGACCGTCGACTTGCCGCAGCCCGAATGCCCGATGAGCGAGATGAATTCGCCCTTGTTCATCTTCAGGTCGAAATCCTCCACCACGGTCAGCGGGCCCTTGGGCGTCGGATAGACCTTGTGGAGCTGCGAGAAATCGAGGAACCGCTCTTCGATCAGGCCCTCGCCCGCCTCGGCCACCGCCTTGGGCAATCCGTGGATCGGCGTCACGTTGGGCAGGTTCCGGGTGCCCTCGGCGCGGGCGGCGATGCCCACATCCATCAGGTAGCCCGTGATTTGCGCCCGCAGCGCCTTGAAGCCCTCGTGATGGTTCATTTCGGACCGTTCGCGCGGACGCGGGATCGACACGGTGAATTCCTGCCCGAGCGTGCCGTCCGGGTTGAGCGCGATGATGCGGTCGGCCAGCACGATGGCCTCGTCGACGTCATTGGTGATCAGCACGCAGGTCTTGCGGTCGGCCTGCCAGATCGCCTCGATCTCGTCGGCAAGGTTGGCACGGGTCAACGCATCCAGCGCCGAAAGCGGCTCGTCGAGAAGCAGCATCTCGGGATCCATCGCCAGCGCGCGGGCCACGTTCACCCGCTGACGCATACCACCCGACAGTTCCGCCGGGCGGCGTGACGCGGCATGGGACAGGCCCACCATCTCGACGTAATGCGCGGTCTTCTGCGCTTTTTCCGCGGCACTCAGATCGGGGAAGACGGTGTCGACCGCCAGCCGCACATTGCCGGTCACGGTAAGCCAGGGCATCAGCGAATAGCTTTGGAAGATGACCCCGCGCTCCGGCCCCGGCCCGTCCACGGGCTGGCCCTTGAACAGGACCCGGCCCGAGGACGGCTGCGCGAGCCCCGCCATGAGGTTGATCAGCGTGGTCTTTCCGGTGCCCGAAAAGCCCAGGATCACCACAAACTCGCCTTCCGCCACGTCGAGGTCGATGCCCGAAAGCACGGTCTCTTCGCCATAGCGTTTGGTGACGTTGTCGAATGTCAGGATACCCATGATATCTCCTTTGAGCGCTATCGCTTCGCGACTTGAGCGCGACGGTGCGCTATCGCTTCGCTACTTGAGCGCGGCTCACCGCTGGTTCGAGAAGGTGAAGGCGGCCTGGATCGCGTACATCAGCCGGTCCAGCAGGAAGCCGATGATGCCGATGGTGAAGACCGCGACCATGATCCGCGCGAGGCTGGAGGACGACCCGTTCTGGAACTCGTCCCAGACGAATTTCCCGAGACCCGGGTTCTGCGCCAGCATCTCGGCGGCGATCAGCACCATCCAGCCCACACCCAGCGACAGACGCAGCCCGGTGAAGATCAGAGGCAGCGCCGAGGGCAGGACGAGCTTGGTGATCTTCGTCCAGGTGTTCATCTTCAGGACCTTGGAGACGTTGATCAGGTCACGGTCGATGGAGGCGACGCCGAGTGCGGTGTTGATCAGCGTGGGCCAGAGCGAACACAGCGTCACGGTGATTGCGGAGACCAGAAAGCTTTTCTCGAACAGCCCGTCATCGGTGACGTAGACCGCCGAGACGACCATCGTGACGATGGGCAGCCAAGCCAGCGGCGAGACCGGTTTGAAGATCTGGATGATCGGATTGAGCGCGGCGTTGGCCGTGGCCGAAAGCCCCGCAAGGATGCCCAAGGGCACCGCCACCGCCGTGGCAATCAGAAAGCCGAAGAACACGGTTTTGATCGAGGTGACGATCTGCTGATAGAAGGACGGCGCGCCGGTGAAAGCGACGGTCTTGACCTCGTCGGCGCGGCCCGCCTCGATCAGCCGTTCGTTGCGCTGGGCGACCATCGCCTCGAATTTCTCGCGCTTCTCGCCGGTGCGCACGGCGTCTTCGTGCAGACCTCGGGCCTCCTGCCAGACCTGCGCAGGCCCGGGCACCGCACCAAGCGAGGTTTGCACCTGCGGCGCCAGCGTGGCCCAGAGCGCGAGGAAGGCGAGGATCGCCAGCAGCGGCACGCCCAGAAGACGCCAGAGCTCACGGCCCTGGGCGCGGGGATTGTCACCCGCGGCCGCGCGCAGAAGCGGCGTGATCCAGGCAAGGCCCAGAACGCTGAACCAGGCATCGGCCTTGGTGATGCGGGAGAAAAGCCGCGCGCGGCGGGCTTCGCGGTCGCGTTCTTCGAGGGTGGTGGGGTCAACGGCGGTCATGGAACACTCCGTGAGACGGGAATTGGGGGACGCCGCTCCTCGGACCCGGACGGGCCTCCTTGCGAGGACGCCCGGACAGGGCGGAGGAGCGGATGGACAGGCGGGATCAGCCCTGGATGTCGTTGCCGACGACCTTCTGCTCACCCTTCAGGCCGATGCTCAGGCTTTCGAGATAGGCATTGGGCGTGCGGCCATCGTAGGGAATGCCGTCGATGATATCCTCGGCGGGCGTTGCGGCCTTGTAGCCGTCGCTGTCCCAGGGGAAGTCGGCCTCGTTGGCGAGCCCCTCATCGACCAGCAGGCGTGCGGCTTCGAGATAGATCTCGGGCTTGTAGACCGACTTCGCGACCTCGTCGTACCAGCTGTCGGGCTTGCCTTCGGCGATCTGGCCCCAGCGGCGCATCTGCGTGAGGTACCAGACCGCATCGGAATAGAAGGGATAGGTCGCGTTGTAGCGGAAGAACACGTTGAAATCGGGCACCTCGCGCACATCGCCCTTCTCGTACTCGAAGGTGCCGGTCATCGAGTTCGCGATCACCTCGTAATCGGCTCCCACATATTCGGGCCGCGACAGGATCTCGACTGCCTCTTCGCGGTTGGCGTTGTCGTTCTCGTCGAGCCACATGGCCGCACGGATGAGCGCCTTGGTCACCGCGAGCGTCGTGTTGGGGTACTCCTGCGTGAATTCCGCGGTCAGGCCGAAGACCTTCTCGGGGTTGTTCTTCCAGATCTCGTAATCGGTGATGACCGGCACGCCGATCCCCTTGAACACCGCCTGCTGGTTCCAGGGCTCGCCCACGCAATAGCCGTGGATCGTACCGGCCTCGAGCGTGGCGGGCATCTGCGGCGGCGGGGTCACCGACAGGAAGACATCGGCATTGACCTGCCCCGTGGCATCGCCATCGCCGTAGAACCCCGGGTTCAGACCGCCCGCGGCCAGCCAGTAGCGCAGCTCGTAATTATGGGTGGAGACCGGGAAGACCATGCCCATGTTGAAGGCCTCGCCGCGGTCGCGGAAGGTGTCGACCACGGGCGCCAGCGCTTCGGCCGAGATCGGATGCTGGGGACGGCCGTCCTCCATCGTGGGGATGTTGGGCTTCATCATCTCCCAGACGTCGTTCGACACGGTGATGCCGTTGCCGTTCAGATCCATCGAGAAGGGCGTGACGATATGTGCCTCGGTGCCGTAGCCGATCGTGGCGGCCAGAGGCTGGCCTGCCAGCATATGCGCGCCATCGAGCGTACCGTCGATCACGCCATCGAGCAGAACCTTCCAGTTCGCCTGCGCCTCCAGCGTCACGAACAGCCCCTCATCGAGGAAATAGCCCTGCTCATAGGCGACGGCGAGCGGCGCCATATCGGTGAGCTTGATGAAGCCGAAGGTCAGCTCGTCCTTTTCGAGCGCCAGCATCTCGGCAAGGGCCGGGCCGGAAAGCGCGGTCGAGGCTGCAAGCCCGATCAGTATCTTTTTCATGTCACATCCTGTTGGTCAGGCCGGGGGAGTTGGCCGAAAAACAAAAAAGCCGCTGACACGCTCTGCCTCGGGAAGAGGGCAGACGGTCGAGCGGCTTTGCTCAGAAGACCCGGTCGTTCGGGAAATTGGTCAGGACAAACGCGCCTTTGCGTTCGCTCTGACGAGGGTGCTCAAATCATCGCGGATCTGGCAAGGCCGGTCCGGCCCGGGAACAGCGGCTGCGCTGCATTACAGCAGCATTCAGGGGCCCATGCCGAAAAATGCAGCATCATAAAAACGACGGGTCGAACTCCGTGCCGTCGAAAAAGGCGTTTCGAGGGGAGTCCAGCATGCCATGCGTGCCCATGACCTGCGAATCGTCGGCGAAGGCCCCCTCTACACGCGCCGAGGACGTGGGCAGAACGGCGCTGGTCTTGGCAAGTGCCGCGCGATGAAGATCGCTGCGGAAGGTCCGCGCAGCAACCCGCGCGGCATTGTCGCGATCAAGCCCCGTGCGCGCGGCCAGCTGGCTGCCGATCCAGGCCGCCTGCGAACGCCATGGAAATTGCGCGGCCCCGTCATGGAAGCTGACGAAGGCGTCCACTTCGCGCACTCCCATCCCCAGACCGATGTCGAAATGTCCGCTGAGGGCGTGATCGATCAGATCCGCGCCGACCCCCAGATAGCCGGGCCGAGCCAGAAGTTCGGTGGCCAGCGCACGGGAATCGGGTTGGTCGAGCCATCGCCCCGCCCGCCAGATCGCGCGAATGAGGCGCCCGGACAATTCGGGCTCTCCGGTGGCCCAGTCGGCGCGTGTCGCCAGCACCTTTTCCGGCGCCCAGGACCAGATGGCTTTGCCCGCCAGCAACAGCGCGCCCGCGCCCTGCGCCACGGCCTGGGAGGCCCAGGGTTCGCCCACGCAGAAGGCATCGATCTCGCCCGTGGCGATCGCATCGACCATCAGCGGCGGCGGGACCGTGCGCACGATCAGGCTTTGCGGACTTGGCAGACCCAGCGCCGACAGCCAGTGATAGACCAGCTCCGCATGCATGGAGAAGGGAAAGGGCACCCCGATGCGCAAGGGCGCGGGCGCGCCCGCGATCAGCGCGCAGCCTGCCTTGCCCGCATCGCCGAGGTCGAAATCGTGGCCCGCATCCCGCAAGACATCCGCAAGGGCCGTGCTGAGGCCGATCATCGTGCCATTCACGGACAGGACCGAGATGACGTCGAAGCCGACCGTCCCGCCGCCGATCCCGAGCGCGGTCGCCACGGGCACCGGGGCCAGCATCTGCGCCGCGTCGACCTGCCCCACCGAGAGCGCATCGCGCAGGCGCGACCAGGACGGGGCCTGCACGAGATCGAGATGCAGCCCTTCGCCCGCGGCAAAGCCCATCTCCTGCGCGACGATCAGGGGGGCCGCATCGACAAGCGGCACATAGCCCACGGAAATCGAGGTGGTCCTCATCCCAGAAGCCTCGCCGAGGTCACCAGCGCCTGGGCCACATCCACGATGCGTTTGTTCTGCTCCATCGCGGTGCGGCGCAGAAGCCCGTAGGCCGCCTCCTCGTCGATGCCGCGGGCGCGCATCAGAAGGCCCTTGGCGCGGTCGATGACCTTGCGATCCTCCAGCGCCCGTTTCGTCTCGGCCAGTTCGGTGCGCATCCGGCGCACCATCTGGAAGCGCGCGATGGCCGCGTCGAGCACGGGTTTGATCCGCGCCCGCGTCAGCCCGTCGACCACATAGGCCGAAAGCCCGGCCTCGATGGCGGCCGTGGACAGCGCCTCATCGGTCCGGTCCACGAAAAGCGCCACGGGCCGATCGAGCGGCCCCGACGCGAGCGCCAGCTCCTCAAGCATATCCCGCGACGGATCGGCCTCGTTGACCAGAACGACGTCTGGCGAATGGAGCTTGATCTGACGCTGGAGGGCGGCGCGCTCGGCGATGATATGAATATCGTACTCGCCCGCATCGCGCAGCCCATCGACGATGAGCTTGGCCCGATCCGGGTCCGCTTCGACGATCACGATGGAGAGCCTCGTTGACATGCCCGATTACGACCACGCCGGGGCGCCGTTTACAATTGCGAAGCCATGTCGCCCGATTTCCGCATGTTTCCCGTGCTCAAAGTATCGGCACTTTGAACGGTGTCGGCACCCGGTAGTCGCAGCCAACCTGATAATCGTCGAAAAGCGGGCTCCCATCGTGATCGCACCGGATGTCGGCAGCCCGCCCGTCGTGACATCGATGGCCCCTGCCCTTGGCCATCTCTTCGTCCAGGGACACCTGAGACCTGCCGGGCACAATCCGCCAAGTGCCTCTGTCCAGATCAGTACGATATGCCGGAATAGAATTGCGCGGGAAGCCAGAGCGTCACCGCCGGGACAAAGGTAATGATGAGCAGCGCGGCAATGCCGACGGCGATGAAGGGAAGCGCGCCGACAATCGCTTCCCGGAAGCTCACGCCGAGGCTGACGGACACGAAGAGGTTCAACCCGAAAGGCGGAGAAAACATCCCGATGGCCGCGTTCACCGCGAGGATGATGCCCAGATGGGTCGCGTCGATCCCGGCGGCAAGCGCCACCGGTGCGATGAACGGCACGAGGATGATGATGATCGAATTGGGGTCGAGCACCATCCCCGCGATGAGCACGATCACATTGATCAGGAGCAGCAGGTGAATGGGGTTTTCGGCGAAGATCGACAGGGCCGCGCCCACGTTGCGCGACACGCCCGATGTCGTCAGATACCAGGCGAAGACGGAGGCGGCAGCAATGATGATCATGACCTGCGCCGTCGTGACCGCGCTGTCCACCGCGCAGGTCCAGACATCCCTGAGCGACATTTCCCGATAGACGACCATCGAAACGAAGACCGCGTATCCGACGGCCACGGCGGCGGCTTCTGTGGGCGTGAAGATGCCGCCATAGATCCCGCCAAGGATGATGACCGGCGCGGCCAGCCCCCAGGCGCAGCTGCGGCCCGCGACAAGGATCTCGCGGAAGTCCCATGCTCCGGCATCCTGCATGCCGATGGCCTTTGCATAGATCACGGCGACCATGATGAAGAGCACCCCGTAGACGAGCCCCGCCCCGATCCCCGCGATGAAGAGCGCCCCTATGGAGGCACCGGTCACTGCGCCGTAGACGATCATGAAGATAGATGGCGGGATGATGATCCCGAGCGCGCCCGAACTCATCAGGATGCCGATGGGAAAGGCGCGCCCGTAGCCGCGGCTCGTCATCGCGGGCAGCATGGTCTTGCCCACCGCGATCACCGTGGCCGGGCTCGATCCCGAGATGGCCGAGAAGAACATCGAACTGATGACCGAGGTCACGCCCAGCCCGCCCGTCACGGGGCGCATCAATGCGCTCGCGAAGTCGATCAGGCGGCGCGACATGCCGCCCTGCGCCATCAGGTTGCCGGCGAAGATGAAGAACGGGATCGCCATCAGCGGGAACTTGTCGATGCCCGAGAAGAAGCGCTGGATCACCAGCATCTGCGGCGTCGAGGTCGTGAATTCCAGCATGCCGATCACCGGCAGCAACAGCACGATGAAGACGGGCACGCCGAGAAGAAGCAGCGACGCGAGAGACAGGGCGAGAATCGTGGGCACGGGGACAGGCTCCTTACGCGGCCGAAAGCGCGACCTTGCTGCGCGCCTCTTCGGTATCGGACAGCTCGAATGCGCTCTGGGCGAAGCGCAGCGTCATCAGGGCCGCACCGACCGGCACCGACAGGTAGATGATCCACATCGGCCATTCGAGCGACGGCGAGGTTTGCCCGAAGGCGCGCATCTGCGTCGTCAGCTGCACGCCGAAAATCGTGAGCAGGATGCAGGTGCCCGCCGAGATCACGGCCCCGGCGCGCGCGATGTTGAGCGCCATTTTGGGCGAGGCCATCTCGGCCAGGAAATCGATGGAAATATGGGCGCCGTGCCGCGCCCCGATACCGCTTGCGATGAAGACGAGCCAGATGATCGCGTAGCGCGTCGCCTCGCCCGCCCAAGGCAGCGCGTAGGCGACCGTGGCGCGCAGCAGGATATCGACGAGGATGATCGCAACCGCCAGCAAGAGCAGCCCCCCGGCCAGCAGGCGTTCGGCGCGGGTGACGGCGCTGTCGACACGCTGGTAAAGCGCGCGGGCCCGCGATGTGCTGTCGGTCTTGGTCATGGCGTCTCCTCGTGGATCGGACGCGGGCGGTGCCGCGTCCCGTTCAGACATGAGGGGCCGGGCGACCTGCACCGCCCGGCCCGAAGGGATCGGAGTTACTGCGACGGGGTCGCGGCTGCGATCTCGGCATAGGCCGCATCGAGCAGATCGCGCCCGATCTTGTCGGCGAACTCCTCATGCACGGGCTCCATCGCCTCGGCGAAGACCTCGAGCTGCTCGGGCGTCAGCTCGATGATCTCGGTCGTCCCGGCCTCTTCGATCTGCGCAAGCAGCATCTCCGCATCGGCGGCCGATTGCGCGCGCTGGTAATCGCCCGCCTCACGTGCCGCCTCGATCAGCATCTCCTGGCTTTCCGCGGGTTGCTGGTCGAACCAGACCTTCGAGAAGATGAAGGCGGTGCCAAGATAGCCGTGGTTCGAGATCATCATGTAATCCTGCACCTCGTAGAACTTCATCGAGTTGATCGACACGATGGGGTTCTCCTGGCACTCGACCACGCCCTGCTGCAGCGCCGAATAGACCTCGGTGAAGGCGATCGGGATCGCGGTCGCGCCCATCGTCTCGAACTGGGCGATGAGAAGCGGGCTTTCCATCACCCGCACGCTGCGGCCTTCGTAATCCGAGGGCGCGGTGACCGGGTGGTTGCAGGTCAGCTGCTTGAAGCCCGATTCCCAGAACGCGGCGCCGACGAAGCCCGCCTCGGACAGCCCGTCGAGGATCCGTCCACCAACCTCGGGCGAGTCGAGCACGTCATAGGTCGTCTCGACCGAGGGGAAGAGGAACGGGAGGTCGATCAGCTGCAGCGAGGGGTTGAAGTTCGACAGCTTGGCGGTCGGGATCGGCGCGGCCTGAACGGCGCCGAATTGCATCTGCTGCGCCACCTCCACGTCGTTGCCGAGCGCGTTGTTCGCGTAGATCTCGACGGTGTAGGCGCCGTCGCTGCGCGCCTCGACGAGTTCCTTGAACTTCTCCGCGCCGCGCTGCTGGGCGGATTCCTCGGGCAGATCGTGGTGGAACTTGATGATTTCGGCGGACACGGCGCTGGCGGCCATGGCGAGGCTTACCGAAGCGGCGATGCCGATCTGTCTGAGCGAGATGGAAATCATGCGATACCTTCCTGTGTTCTGTTCGGTGGGTTGAGAGCGTGCGATGCGATCCGGACGATCCGCCGGGCAAAGGACGATGCGCATCGGGTCCGATCTGTCTGCGAGATCATCGGAAAGATGACCTGTCCGGGTTTCCGTGCGTTTAGCGGAGATACGCGCGCCTCTACGACGCCCGGGAGGGACATGTCCGCGACGTCCAGAGCGCGCGACGACCTGCCACCACCTGCACGCGGGATCGCGCGCCCCCGGCAAAAAGCTTGGGTTTCCAGCAGACGGACAGGCACGTTGTTCTCCTTGGTTTGAACCGGATGCACGCAGCCAAACGGGCCGCACAGGGCATTCAAGTCAAACCAAGCGCGCGGAAACGGGTCGCATTTTTGAGGCTGCGACAGGAAGTGCTCAGAAATGAGGCAGGGTGCATGCAATTATTGTATTAAATTTTCGCATACAAAAACGCGGCGTCTGCGCCCCATGGCGAGATAGAATCGGTTCGATGCGGAAGAGCCGCGCGTCTGAACCCTCGATTTCGGTTGTTGCGGCCAGTCCAAGGGGGGCGATTTACGCGGAACGTCCCGGAACTGAGGCAGGTATTCGCATCTTGGCGTGACGCAGATGGCCACGCGGCCCCGCAATCGCATGCCCGACGCATCCGAACCCGGCTGCAGACCGAAGCCGACACCACAGCGCCCGCCTTCAAACGGCCGCGGGCGGCGTCATACGACCGCCCCCAAATGCACGGGCGGGAAATCTGCCTCAGTGCGCAGCTTCGCCGCGCGCCAGGGCCAGATGGTGTTGGCGATGGTGATCGCCGGTGGCCATCAATCCGAAGAAACCAAGCGCGCGGATGCGCGTCTCGTCCTCCGGCCCCGGTCCGGTCACAATCCATGTGATCTCGTCGCCCATGGTGACCTCCGATTGCCAGCCGGTCTCCTCGGCCAGCACCGGACCATGCGCCGGGACCATGCGCAAAGCCGCCGCACCGGCGCGCCCTGTGCTGTCGATATGCATGCGAAGCCCGCCCGGGACCGGTTCGCTGCGCTGTATCGCGCCTGACACCAACGCGTCCATGTCGACGAGGTGCGTGCGCAAGGCGTCGATATTCACGCCGCTCCAGTCGGTTCGCGGGTCGGCCGTCAGCATGGCGACGATTTCGGCGATGGCCGCGAAAGCAGCGCTGCCCGGCTCGGAGGGCTGCGCCATCGGTGCGGATTGTGATCCGCCATGGGCTGCGTGCGCCTCATGACCGGCATGCTGTGCCGCCGCCGGGGCTGCGGACAGGGCCGCAAGGGTCAGAAGGGCGGCCCGGACGTGTCTCGAACTCATGGACATCTCCTTTTTCATGCAGACGTCCTATCGGGTCGATGATCGCTGGAATATGATCGTGATCATGTCTGCTTCCGATTTCTTCAATGCGCTCGAAACGGCCTGCCCGCCCGGCTCGGCGCGACGTGTCGCGCTTGCCCCGGGTCAGGCGCTCTTTCGGCAAGACGACACGCCGCCCGGATTGCCGTTTCTCCTCAAAGGGCGGATCGACCTCGTGCGGACCACGGAATCCGGTGACCAGGTCCGTATTCACATCGCAAGGCCGCAAGAAACCTTCGCCGAGGCCTCGATCTATGCCGAACGCTGCCATTGCGATGCGGTGGCGTCTGGGCCCGCGCATCTCAGGCTGCTGCCGAAAGCCCGCGTGCTGCGCGCCTTCGAGACATCCCCCGATCTGGCCCGGACCTTCAGCCAGCATCTCGCCACAGGCCTGATGAAGGCCCGCCGCCTGCTTGAGCTTCGCGCGATCACGCCATTGACCGCGCGGGCCCATGCGCGGCTGAGCGAGCTTGCCGATGCCGAGGGTGCGCTGCCGCCCGGCACGATGCTGGTATCCCTTGCCGCCGATCTCGGCGTGACGCCACCTGCGCTTTACCGCGCGCTCGCCGCACTGGAGCGACAAGGGAAACTGGCGCGACCGAAGCGCGGGGAGGTGCGGCTGATCCGGTCGTGATTGGCGCAACCACGCGGCAGATCGATGACATCATGTCTGCCCGCTGAGCAGCGGAGCACCAGGGACCGCGCGTCCTGCCCGATCCGGGCTGCGACATGAAGATCGCGCCCGCGACGCAAACGCAATGCAATCTGCGCGCCGATCCTCGCCACCGCATCGGTGCGCCTGTCCTCGATCTCGATCATCGGTGACGCGTTGCGGCTTCGCAGTGCGATTGGGGGGCGGCGCGGCGCATGACACGAAAGCGTGGTTCGGCGGGAATTGACGTTCGGCGCGCTCCGGCGGCATAGTCCGTCCAGTCACCCGGAGGAGCCATGCGGCACGTCCTTGCCATCATCGCGCTGATCGTCACCGCCTGGGCCGCATGGCCCAATGCGGCTCTCGCGCATGAGGCGACACATCAGGCCCATGCGGCCGAGCTGTGCACGGATTGCGACGTGCCCGCCGGTATTGCGCATGACGCCAAGGATGCATGTCATCAGGGTCCGGGATGTGTGCCCGGCGGCTATGTGCTGCCCGGCCTGGCAGCACTGAACCTCGCGGCTCTGGTTGCAGGGCGCGCCCTGCGTCCGGCCTCCATGGGCTTGCCGGACTCGCTGGCCCTGCGACACGATCTGCCCCCTCCGCGCGCCTGATCCTCTTCGATGAAAGGCCGTGGCCCGAAGGCCCGGCGAAGAGACCCCGCGCGACATGAATGCCGCGCCATCTCAGGATTAGGACATGAACAAGACGATCCCCGTCGTCGTTGCAGCGCTGATACTCGCTGCCGGCGGCTATTACTTCACTCAGGCGCCAGACACGGATGCCTCTGAGGCCCCTGCGCCCGCTGAGGGCGACCCCATCGTGACGGTCGCCCTGCCAGAGGCCCTTTCAGCCAGGGCCGAGCTTGGCGCGCGCGCGTTCGATGCGGTCTGCGCCGATTGCCACGGCGACAATGCCGCCGGACGGATGGGCTATGGTCCGCCACTCGTGCACAAGATCTACGAGCCCAGCCATCACGGCGACATGGCCTTTCAGCTGGCGGTCCAGAACGGCGTGCGCGCCCATCACTGGCAGTTCGGCAACATGCCCCCGCAGGACGGGCTGACCCAGGCCGATGTCGGCAACATCGTGGCTTATGTCCGTGAATTGCAGCGGACGAACGGCATCAACTGATCCCCCCGGACAATCTCCACCCCGTCAGCGCCCCGGTCGTTAGGGCCGCGCGGACGTGAGGGGCACCAACAGACAGAGACCAAGACAAGGAAGATCATCCATGAAAACCTACATTGCCCTCGGGGCCATCGCCCTTGGAACCGCAGCCTTCGCCCATAGCGGTGTGAAGGATCCCGATGTGATGAACCGCATGATGGGCATGTCCGAAATGGCCAAGCAGATGAAGGTCCTGGGGGCCATGGCCAAAGGCGAGCAAGCCTTCGATGCGGCCGCAGTCGATGCGGCGCTCGCGCGGATGTCCGAAGAGGCATCCTATATACCCTCGCTCTTCGAGCCGAAGGCAACCGATCCCAAATCCGAAGCCCTGCCGGTGATCTGGGACGAGTTCGCCACGTTCGAGGAACATGCCCGCGCGCTCGAGAAAACCTCGACCGCGCTGTCCGGGACGGTCGCCACGCGCGCGGATCTCGGGCCGGTGATGAAGGAGCTTGGGCAGGCCTGCTCTGCCTGTCATTCGGATTACCGTCAGAAATGAGGGGACTTGTCATTCTCCTCTTTTGCGCGGCAGGTCCTGTTGCGGCGGATCACCGTCTGACAGGGCGCGACCTCGACCGAGGTGCCGCGCTTTACGCGGAGAATTGCGCCTCCTGCCACGGGGCCGAGCTTGAGGGGCAACCCGACTGGCGCAGCCCCGGCCCCGATGGCCGCCTGCCTGCGCCACCGCATGACGTGACCGGCCACACCTGGCACCACGACACCGACCTGCTGCTCGACTACACGCTGAAGGGCGGTGCGGCGGCACTGGCGGCGCGGGGCGTACCGGAGTTCGACAGCGGCATGCCCGCTTTCGAGGACGTGCTCGGCCCTGAGGCGGTGCTGGATATTCTTGCCTTCATCCGCAGCACATGGCCGGAGGAGGCGCAGCAACTCCAGCGCGAAAGAACCCATGGCGTGAACTGAGGCGCTTCGGACAAAGGAGTGGGGCGGGCCTTCGGTCCGCCCCTTTTTTTGCGCCCGTTATTCGGCCAGGAGCGCCTTGCGGCTGGCGTAATCCTCGGCGTCGATCTCGCCGCGCGCCAACCGCAGATCGAGCGCCTCACGTGCGCTGTTGCCTGCGCCCGGACGCCCCGGCGCGTCGTCCCGCCGGACAAGCCAGATGATCCCCGCAACGACGAGGCCCAGCACGATCAGCCACAGAACCGGGCCGAACATCATACCCACGCCATATCCGCCGCCCCAATAGGTCATGTGTCCATAGCCGTCGGGATCGGCCAGGACAGGTCCGGCGCCGAGCGCGAAAGCCAATGTCGGAAAGAGAAGTCGGGTCATGTCATGCTCCGTGTTTTGCATCTCGGCGCAGACATGACAGAGACCGGGGGCAACGGGCATTGATCTGGCGCAACCGTCGGTCGAAAAGACGAAAATGCGCCCCGGACCGAGCCGGGGCGCATCGGGTGCGAGGGCGCGTGCGGCGCTTACTCGGCTGCGATCTCGGTCACGGTCAGTTTGCCTTTGACGCGGTCCGCGACGAAGGAAATCTGCTGCCCTTCCGACAGCCCTTCAAGCATTGCGGGGTCGGTCACCTCGAAGACCATCGTCATGCCCTCCATCTCAAGATTCTCGAGCGGGCCGTGGTCGATGGTCAGGCGGTTCCATTGCGTATCGACCTTGGTGATCGTCCCGCTGCTCATGGCCATGTCTGCCGAATGGTCCATCGGCATGGCGGCCATGTGGCTTTCGGCATGGGCGGCGCTGGCGAAGAGGGCGACCGCAAGGGTCATCAGGGTTTTCATGGGATCTGTCCTTTCAAGACATGGAAAATGGGGCCGCCCCGACGCGGGGCCGCCCGGGGAAGTCAGCCGCGTCTCACATGATCGCGGGGCGAATAGATCGTGTCGGGGCCGGTATTGCGGGCTTCTTCCGGCAATTCGCCGGTCCATTCCCAGGCTTCCGCGCCGGGCGGGTTCTTGTACCAGCCGGGATCGTAGTAATCGTCGGGCGCGATCCCTTCGCGGACCTTCACGACGCTGAACATGCCACCCATCTCGAGCGGGCCATGCGGCCCCCAGCCCGTCATCATCGGGATCGTGTTGTCGGGCAGCTCCATCGACATCTCGGCCATGTCGGCCATGCCTGCGGTGCCCATCGGCATGTATCCCGGCTGCTGACGGCGCAGCATCTGGGTCAGGCGGCTTTTGTCCGCGCCGATGAAGGTCGGCAGATCGTGCCCCATCGCATTCATCGTGTGGTGCGACTTGTGGCAATGGATCGCCCAATCGCCCTCATGCACGGCGTCGAACTCGTAGGCGCGCATCGCCCCCACGGGGATGTCGATGCTGACCTCGGGCCAACGGGCCGTTTCAGGCACCCAGCCGCCATCGGTGCCCGTCACCTCGAAATCGTAGCCATGCATGTGGATCGGATGGTTGGTCATCGTCAGGTTGCCGACCCGGACCCGCACCCGGTCGCCCTTGTTGACGACCAGCGGGTCGATGTCGGGGAAGATCCGGCTGTTCCAGGTCCACATGTTGAAATTGGTCATCTCGGCCACGCGCGGGATGTAGGTGCCGGGATCGATGTCATAGGCCGCGAGCAGGAAGGCGAAGTCCCGGTCGACCGGCATGAAGGCCGGATCGCGCGGATGCACGATGAAGAGGCCCATCATGCCCATGGCCATCTGCACCATCTCGTCCGCATGCGGGTGGTACATGAAGGTGCCGGATTTCGTCAGATCGAACTCGTAGACGAAGGTCTTGCCGGGCGGGATCGCGGGATGGCTGAGGCCACCCACACCATCCATGCCCGAGGGCAGGATCAGCCCGTGCCAGTGCACGGACGTATGTTCCGGCAAGCGGTTGGTGACGTAGATCCGCACCCTCTCGCCCTCGACGGCCTCGATGGTCGGGCCCGTCGACTGGCCGTTATAGCCCCACAGACGCGCCATCATGCCGGTGGCCATGATCCGTTCGACCGGCTCTGCAATCAGGTGGAATTCCTTGACGTTGCCATTCATCCGCCAGGGCAGCGACCAGCCATTGAGCGTCACGACCGGGTTGTAATCCGGCCCCGATGCGGGACGCGGCGGCACCTGGGTGTCGGGGCTGTCATAGCTCGCGGCCTCGGGCAGATCGCGGAAACGGGTCTCGGCGGCGGCGGCGCTGGCCAGAACGGCACCCGCGCCCGCGGTCAGAAGCTGTCTGCGATTCATCACTCGGATCCTCCGGAAGGGCCGCCCCAGATGGCGGCGGTCAGATTGGCTTCGGCATGCCAGTATTCGGCCTTGGCCGCGGCATAGCTGAGTTCGGCCTCAAGGCCTTCGCGGGCATCCGCGATCAGCTCGAACGTGGAGGAAAGCATCCCGTTGTAGGATTTGAGCGCCTCCTCATCGATGG